>NZ_CP009283.1:437500-637500 GCF_000758625.1 Paenibacillus sp. FSL R7-0273 | reverse complement strand
TCTCGTGGTGTGACGGGCGGTGTGTACAAGACCCGGGAACGTATTCACCGCGGCATGCTGATCCGCGATTACTAGCAATTCCGACTTCATGCAGGCGAGTTGCAGCCTGCAATCCGAACTGAGACCAGCTTTGCTGGGATTGGCTCCACCTCGCGGCTTCGCTTCCCGTTGTACTGGCCATTGTAGTACGTGTGTAGCCCAGGTCATAAGGGGCATGATGATTTGACGTCATCCCCACCTTCCTCCGGTTTGTCACCGGCAGTCACTCTAGAGTGCCCAGCTTAACCTGCTGGCAACTAAAGTCAAGGGTTGCGCTCGTTGCGGGACTTAACCCAACATCTCACGACACGAGCTGACGACAACCATGCACCACCTGTCTCCGATGCTCCGAAGAGGGGCACTATCTCTAATGCTTTCATCGGGATGTCAAGACCTGGTAAGGTTCTTCGCGTTGCTTCGAATTAAACCACATACTCCACTGCTTGTGCGGGTCCCCGTCAATTCCTTTGAGTTTCAGTCTTGCGACCGTACTCCCCAGGCGGAGTGCTTACTGTGTTAACTTCGGCACCAAGGGTATCGAAACCCCTAACACCTAGCACTCATCGTTTACGGCGTGGACTACCAGGGTATCTAATCCTGTTTGCTCCCCACGCTTTCGCGCCTCAGCGTCAGTTACAGCCCAGAAAGTCGCCTTCGCCACTGGTGTTCCTCCACATCTCTACGCATTTCACCGCTACACGTGGAATTCCACTTTCCTCTTCTGTACTCAAGCCACCCAGTTTCCAGTGCGACCTCAGGTTGAGCCCAAGGTTTAAACACCAGACTTAAATAGCCGCCTGCGCGCGCTTTACGCCCAATAATTCCGGACAACGCTTGCCCCCTACGTATTACCGCGGCTGCTGGCACGTAGTTAGCCGGGGCTTTCTTCTCAGGTACCGTCACTCCGGTAGCAGTTACTCTACCGGACGTTCTTCCCTGGCAACAGAGCTTTACGATCCGAAAACCTTCATCACTCACGCGGCGTTGCTCCGTCAGGCTTTCGCCCATTGCGGAAGATTCCCTACTGCTGCCTCCCGTAGGAGTCTGGGCCGTGTCTCAGTCCCAGTGTGGCCGTTCACCCTCTCAGGTCGGCTACGCATCGTCGCCTTGGTGAGCCGTTACCCCACCAACTAGCTAATGCGCCGCAGGCCCATCCCTTAATGACAGATTGCTCCGCCTTTCATTCTCCCTTCATGAGAAAAAAGAAATTATCCGGTATTAGCTACCGTTTCCGGTAGTTATCCCAGGCTAAGGGGCAGGTTGCCTACGTGTTACTCACCCGTCCGCCGCTAAGCTTACCCCGAAGGATAAACTCCGCTCGACTTGCATGTATTAGGCACGCCGCCAGCGTTCGTCCTGAGCCAGGATCAAACTCTCCAAATTGGTATTTAGAAAGAGCGATTGCTCATTTTGAAACATCTGACGAGAATTTACATTCTCTACTTTTGGATCTCACCGAAGTGATTTCCGATACTCACTCGTTGTTCAGTTTTCAAAGATCAAGCTCGTCGTCGCTAATGATTATCTCATCAGCAGCAACTCTTATAATATATCACGTTTGTTTCAGAAGCGCAAGCTTTTTTTGAAATTTCTTATTCGGTCAATTTCAGCTAAACTTTGACGCGCTCTAACAACGCTTACCTATAATACCCCACATCTCTTACAAAAAGCAACCCCCCTCGGCAAAAAAAGACCCCTCGCTTAAAAATCTAAGCGGGGGGTCTTGATAAGACTATATATCTTTCGTTATTAATAGAACTTAGCAGCGCTATATTTGCTTGCTACTTTTGTAAGGCCAGCATCTTTGCTGTTCTTAGCCAATCCAGCGTCTACTGTAGTATCAATTGTTACCCATTTACCGTTAAGCAAAACTTCATTCCAGGCATGGTAGGTCGATACATAGCTGGTGTTACCCATAACCAGTTTAGTTGGAATACCTTCACTGCGCAGCATTGTTGCGAATAGTGAAGCATAATCGTAGCAGATGCCCTTCTTAGTCAGCAGTGTGTTGTCATTGCTAGGGATATAGTCCTGTGCTACTGTAGCAGCCAATGTGTTGTCATACTTAACGTTGGCTACGATGTAATTATAAATTGCTTTAACCTTAGCTTCATCAGTAGTCAGGCCCTGTGTAAGCTGCTTAGCTTTCAGTACTGCCTTATCGGAAGAGGTCCATTTAACATTCTGCACGGAACTCAGGTATACAGCGTTAGTATTGCTGAGCTTAAGCTCTACATTCTCTGAGGATACTACTTTGTATTTGTTGCCGGTTGTGTTCTCCAGAACAGATACTTTATATGTGCCGTTGCCTTGCTGCAGCGGGAAGGATTCTGTCGATTGGGAAGCGTACAGGTTGTAAGTGTAGCTGTTGCCGTCTTTAGTGATCATGAGTTTGATGCGTTTATCAGCAGGTACATCATAGGATACTGCAACAACACCTTGGTCTAGCTTCGATGTATTCAACCAGCTTGAGTCTGCAGTTGCAGCAGAAGCTGTGCTTGTCTGAACGGAAGTAACCACTACGAACAATGTTAACAGCATGAAATAGAATTTTTTCATGGATAAAACTCCTTTCGGTAGCTGGCTGCCATCCTTACGGGAAGGCCCTTTAGCTTTGCGTCCCTACCTTTCGATAGGTTTGCCGTTATCGTGTGCAGCTTTATCTATTCTCTCAATCTTCCAAATATACTAGATTCTGGATTAGATAGCCAACAAAAAAAGCCCTTCATTCGGTAGCTGGCTGCCATCCTTGCGGGAAGGCCCTTTAGCTTTGCGTCCCTACCTTTCGATAGGTTTGCCGTTATCGTGCGTGCTTTTATAGTTATATACTACCATATTCCTGCCCAGATACAATACCTAAATTACTAGATTTTCAACATTTTTTATTAAAATTCTTTCTATTATGTGAAAAATCTGTTTGCATATCCGGTCTCAAGTCAATTTAGCATGGATAATCAGCCGGTGCGTAGGGTTAACAAGCGGATCACAGGTAATCAGAGTGAGGATAGAGTCCGTATCATTGCCATTCAGCACCGATACATCTGTCGGCTCCACAATAGAAATATCATATACCTCGTACTCATAAGCCTCTGTACTTGTCTTAATTCTGATAGTATCCCCGATCTTCACTTCATCCAACCTGTTAAAAAGCCTGCCTGCCGTTCTGGATCTGTGCGCAGCAATGGCTGCATTCCCCACCTCACCCAGCGGAGCCGTCTCCTTCATATGAGCAGCAGCATGCTTCAGATTAGCCTTAGTTGCTCCTTCAAGAACAGGCAGCTTCAGCTCAATCCGGTCGATTTCGATAATTCCGGTGATTTTGCCGCCCACTGTAATCTCCTCAGACGGCTTTTCTGACGGCGGTGCCTCTTCCTCCTGTGCCGACTCATCAGCCAGCAGCTGGGTTACCTCAGCATAAGGCTTCTGCAAATCCGGTCCAGGCGCCGGGGCCAGCTCACTGTAAGCCTGCTCTGCTTCCTCCAGCAGCTTGGCCTGCTGCCGGTCGTTGTACCACTCGCTTGCTTTTGGATACAGCATGATAAGGACGCCTGCCAATATGATCAAATAGGACAGCTTGCGCATGAAGATCCCTCCGTTAGTCCGGGACAAGGTCCCCCTTGCCCTGATAATTGCCTAGAACACCCACATACGGCTTCCAATAAAATTAATAATTACGGTAACGCCGGTAACCAGCACCTTTGCAAACAGCACCTGAATCCCGAAGCTGACCGTCAGCATATGCATCAGCAGCACCGAAATTCCCAGCACCGCCAGATTGAGGATGATGAACCTCACCAGCTGCAGCCGGTCAGAGCCGCTCTTACCAGCATCGCGGTCGCGGAAGGTCACTTTTTTGTTCCAGAAAAAGCTGTTGGCTGTACCCGCGCTATAGGAGATAACCTGCGCAGGCGCATTCATCAGCCCCAGTGAATGGAGCAATGTAAATACTGCAAAATCGATTAATGTATTGAGCAATCCTACGGCGTTAAATTTAAGGAACTGGATAAACCCCGCATTCAGCTTTTTATTTTTCATAACGTCTGCCTTCCCGCTTGTCAGGATATTCACCGTCCTCATACCCCCGGGTCTCCCGTACAATATACAGCGGCCGGTCCTTCGACTCATCGTAGATCCGCCCGATATATTCGCCGATCACCCCGAGCAGCATCAGCACGATCCCGTTAAACAGCAGATTGACGCCTACAATGGAGGTCCAGCCGGGAACCGCCCAGGTGGTAAACAGCTTTTGGAACAGGATGAAGAACAGATATAAGAAACTGGAAAAGGCCAGAAAGAAGCCGACATAGGATGCGATTTTGAGCGGTTTATGAGAGAAGGAGGTGATGCCGTCCAGGGCAAACCGGACCATTTTCTTCAGCGGATACTTGGTTTCTCCGGCAAAGCGCTCCTCACGCACATATTCAACCATCGTCTGGCGGAAGCCTACCCAGCTTACCAGCCCCCGGACATAACGGTTTTTCTCCTTCAGGCCGCGCAGCACATCGCATACCTTGCGGTCAATCAGCCGGAAATCACCGGTATCGGTAGGAATCTCCACGCTTGTCATGCTGCTCAGCAGACGGTAGAAGAGCTTGGCGGTCACTTTTTTGAACAGAGTCTCCCCGTGGCGCTTAAGCCGCTTGGCGTAGACCACCTCATAGCCCTCCTTCCACTTCGCAATCATCTGCAGGATAACCTCAGGCGGGTCCTGAAGATCGGCATCAATAACAACCACCGCCTGCCCTTCAGCATAATCCATCCCGGCGGTAATCGCGACCTGATGGCCGAAATTGCGCGAGAAGTCAATCAGCTTGACATTCCCGTCACGGCTGCTGATCCCGCGCATAATCTCAGCCGTACGGTCACGGCTGCCATCGTTAACGAAGACCAGCTCGTAGGAGTCGCCGCATTCGTCCATAACCTTTTTGAGGCGCTCATACGTATGCTGGATGACCTCCTCCTCATTGTACATCGGGACAATTACACTGTATCTGGCTTTCACCTTTGTTCCTCCTAAAAGTTTTATGGAGCTTTACTTCATTGAGATGCTTCGCAATAAAACTCGCTCCGGAAGCATACACTTTGTTTTGTGAGCATGAGCTTCCCTGTATTACTTCGTACAAAACTCGCTTCGAAAGCATACGCCTTAGTTTTATGGAGCTTTACTTCATTAGGGCTGGCTCCTCCCTAGAATACCCAGGAAGGGAACCAGCGCAGCACGATATTTACATAGTCGGCACTAACCTGCATTCCTGACAGCACCGGATAGAACATAATGAAGAGTATAGCCGCCGCAGCCACATAAGCATAACGGATTTTGGAGGCTCCGGGAACCCTGCTGTCCAGCTGTTTCATTACATATACAATAGCCAGGATGATAAACGGCACCATTGCAAAATAGTGATACAGGAACGTCTCGCGCGGAACGAGCATCCATGGCACATATTGCGACAAAAAGGCGATCCAGAGCATGTACAGGTGCTTCTCTTTGTTCCTGATGGTAAGCCACACTGCGCCAAGCATTGCAAAAATCCCGGTCCACCAGATCAGCGGATTACCCATAGTAACAATACTGCTCACCTGGCCCTCCGGCAGTCCTTCACCGCCGCTGAAGAACCAGACCGGACGTTTCATAAACGGCCATTCCCACCAGGAGGAGGAAAACGGATGCGTGGCTACCAGCTGGCTGTGATAGTTATACATGTTCTTCTGGGCATCAATCAGCCCTTTTATAGTATAGCCTTCTGTAGTAACGGACAGCACCGGAATAAAGGACAGGCTATAGACTATTACCGGAATAATGACAAAGAAGCCGACACAGCTGGCAAGTGTAATGATAGTGTTCTTCCAGAAGGATCTGTCGGCTGTCCGGCAGGCGGTCTTGATCTCCTGGTCACCCAGCTTTCCTTCTGCAAGCATACGCCCTGCTGCCTTGTATTCCCTATAGCGGTCGAACAGCGATAACGCGAGCATAACTGCCAGCCCGGCTCCCCCATACAGAACGATCCACTTGGACGCAACCCCTATACCGAAGAAGAGGCCTGCCCAAAACAGCGGAACCAGGGTTTTGCGCAGCGGAACACGGTAAAAGTTCATTGTAAAATAGCGCTGCATGAAATAGAACATCAGCATGATGAAGAATACGCCGTACACATCAATGGTGGAAATACGCGTCTGGGTAAAATGCATGAAATCCAGCGCGAACAATCCGGCTGCCAGCGCAGCGTAACGGGTTCTGCCGAACAGCCGTAGGCCCATCATATAAATCAGCGGCAGCATCGCCGCCCCGAACAGGGTGCCGATAATCCGCCAGCCGAACGGATTGACGCCGAACAGCTCCATCCCGGCTCCGATCAGAATTTTGCCGAGCGGCGGGTGAGTATTTTCGTAAGCTACAATGCCGTGGAAATGCTCATATGCAGTACGGGCATGGTAGATCTCGTCAAAATAAGTGCTGTTCATAAAATTTGAGTGTGCCGGAACTAGCGACTGCTCATCAAACAGATTGGCAGGCTCGCCTCTTTTGGCAGCTGCACCGGCATCCGGAGTTACACCGGCTACAGGCAGCGGGGTTTTGTTCCCTCCCTGCTCATAGAAAGCAATTTCATTCAGAGTGAATCCAGGCGAAGTTACAGTAAGCTTCACATACCTTGCTGCTACGTTCAGCGGCTGGCTTTTCCAGATGAAGACATTGCCGACATCCTCGCTTACATCCAGCGGGCTTCCCCACACGTCCGGCGTTTCGCTGAATTCGAGCTTAAACTTACCGGTACCTACACCGCCGAATATCTTTACATTCTCCAGCTGTCTGCTCTGGCCAAGATCAGCATAGAAGCTCTCGCCGATGGCTGCAGGCTCCCATAACGTTTCCGGCGCCTTAGTTGAACCGAGATTAACCAGGGCAATGACTGTATAAACTGCCGTAATGGCAAGCATCCAGATCCAGTCCTTACGCTGCAGCCTGAACTTGGACTTGCCTGCGGCTTCGAGCGGCCGGATGCTTTCAGCTAGCGCCAGATCAGCTGCATAATGCTCAGCGGCTGTAGCCGGAGGGGCAAGCGGCTTGATTTGTTTGCGGATATATACCATATACCCGGTATACAGCGTATAGACCAGCAATCCGAGATTGGCTATAGATGTAACAATAACAATCCCGTCTGTCGGCGGGTTGCCGCCGGCATTGAGATGAGCCAGGGTATAGCCGACATTAATATATTGCGTCAGCGTAAAGCCCAGGAACATCGTCAGAAACCGCCGGTCCTTGCTCTCCATATAACTGAAGAGGCAGAGAATGAGAGCCGGATAGATATAACGCTCATGCATTTTGGTGCCGAGCACGAAGACGACGGCAATTAGTACGATCGCTATAAAATAAGACTTGGACAGCTCCTTGCGGTCTTTGCGGAATGAATAATAGGCTGCTGCTGCAACTGCGGCCAGGATAAAAATAAAACCCCAGACACGGTAAGTGATGCCCAGCCAGGTTACATCCATCGCTGACCACATCGGCCCGGTGAGGGCATACAGGTTGAACGCATTAACCGTCGAATACGGATATGATGACAAAGTACTCTTATACAGATCGATCAGCCCGATGAAGCCGCCGTTATTCCAGAAGAATGGAGCTGCCAGCAGGATAAAGGCCCCGAGGCCGTACAGCGCGCCGTAGGCCAGCTGCTTCCAGGCCCGGTGATGATAAAAGGCGAACATCAGCACAGGTGTAAAGATCAGCGCCTGGGGCTTAACAAGCACAGCAATAGCAAAGAAGATGGCTGAACGGATAAAGGTTTTGTCCGCTGCCCCCATAATGCTGAGCAGCAGGAAGATCATAAAGAAGGAATCAGCCTGCCCCCAGGCGGAGGAATCCATCAATACAGCCGGATTGAACAAGTACAGCAGCATCAGGCCCATAGCCATTCCGCCGCCCAGCTTCTTGCTACCAATCTTGTAAATGAGCACGCCCAGTACAAGATCCGAAAGAATAGCCGGCATTTTAAACAGCAGCATCTCTCCCGCCGAGCCGTGCGTCAGGCCGAACAGTCCGCGGAGGGCGCTCAGCAGATATAATATGTACAAATAGCCGGGCGGGTAGTCCGCGAAATAGCCTTCCTCGTAGAAGCCGCCCGGCCCCTTGTCAACCAGACGCTGGCCCCAGGCAATGAAGGTGTTCATATCATTTTCGTAGCCTTGTGCAGTAATGCCGATCCAGATACGCAGAATAAAGGCGCCCGCGAATGCCACATACAGCCATCTTGTGTAAACAATGTCCGTCTGGCCAAGCAGCTTGCTGCTGCGCAGCCCTCTATTGTACATCAGGGCAAAAAACACGCTGAATGCTGCCGAGATGAGCAGGATCTTAGCCGGTGAGACCTTATGGGGTACAGTTTCAGTACCACTGTTATCGGCAGGAACGGCTGTCCCGGTATCTAGAGAAATGAAGCCTGCTCCCTCCGGAAGGGTCTCCAGCTGTTCTACAGACAGATCATCGAAATAGGCTTTCCCTTGAATAAGGTTGGCATAGCCGCCTAGGGCTGCTCCAACGGCAAGCTCGGTCTGCTCGCTTCCGGTCTGGCCGATAAACTCAAGATATTGCCAAGCCCCGCCAGTATCCGTTGTGGCGGGGTATCCGCCGCCGATGCCGACCGGAAATATATTGGCGCCGAAGCCTTCGCCGGCAATGCTGGCAACTTTGATATATCCGGAAATCCTGTAGTAGCTGCCCGGTGTGACGGTAAGGGTCTGAACCCATTTCAGGTGATTCGGTTCAAAATTCTCGATAACAGCCGATTTGCTGCCCGAATGAACCTCCTCAGACTGGACGGACAGAATACCTGCGCCATCCCCGGCAATCCAGGCATCCTTCGTCCAGCCGGACGGCGCTCCCTCCTCCCCGTCCTCAAACCCGGGATTCTGCAGCAGATTCCCTTCTGCATAAATACTGGTTACCGGAAGTACGAACATCAGCAGCATAAGCATAAAGACTGCGGCCGCGCGTAGATTTTTCATCGTTCCAACCTCACCTCATCAATGTTAATCCAGCCGTTCCCGCCGGTTATAATAACCTCAGCCAGGTCTCCCTGACTAAGGTTAACAGCCGGAAGCCGTATCTCATGATACGCATCTCCCGCTGTCACTTCCGCCTCAGCCTGCAGATTACCGTTCACAAGCAGACTGATCCTTCCTCCGCTGCCGCCGGCGCTTGCCATAACGGCCAGCGTATATTCTCCCGGCTCCGGCTGGACCGTGAAGCTCTGGGCAACGGTTTTGTCCGCCCCTGCATCCAGATAGGCTAGCAGGCTTCCCGAGTACGGATTATTGCCGGCAACTCCCGTTCCCGCTGAAAACACCCAGCCGGCCGCGCCCTCCTCAAAGCCTCCGTTCAGCAGCCCGCTGCTATCCGGCAGGCCCGGGGAGGAGGCACCCCCTTCATAATCACCGGTAATAAGGACCGTATAATGGGCAAATTCCTTCAAGGTATATTCTCCGTTAAATGCTGCCGGAAGCCCGGAATAGTTACTAATCACATAGGCAGAGTTCGCTTCCAGCACTGCCGGCTTGCCGAAGCTGTACCTGCCAAACTCCGTGACCTGCTGAAATGCGCCGCCGGGGTTACTGTAAACGACAGTATCCTGAAAGTCATGAGGATTAATCCGCTCATAGAACAGCACATAAATATAAGGCATGTTGATATCATCGGTTACGAATATGTTCCATCCGGTGTTCCGGGATGCATAACGGATCGCCTCCCCTGCAGATTCATGGAAGGACGGACCGATTTGTCCGGGATAATCACGGAAATAAACAGTTGCAAAGGAGCCAAACATGACGGCAAAGACAGCAGCGGCCAGAATGCCGGCCGGCTTTATTCTGGAATAGAGCCAGATGAAGCCGGCTGCCGCCAGCATAATCAGCGGATAAAACACAATGTTGATCCGGTTAATATTTACCGTTGTAATAAAGGCCATCAGCACCGCTGACAGCAGCCAGATAAGCAGAACCCCTCTGCCCGCCTCCTTGCGCGGGTGCTTCCGGATTGCCCGGATCATGACAATCAGCCCAAGGAGCGCGAAGGGCAGGGCAAGCGGGTATGCATAACCGTACCAGGATATGGAGTTCCACGGCAGACCGTCGCTTCCGCTCCACAGGATAGACAGAAACTCATGAAAATTCCCTGCTGCAGTCTTAAACAGCTGTCCGCCGAATACAGAAGAAATCTCCTCCACCCGCGGCATCGTAAGCTTCGGAACAGTGAACAGCGGCGTTGTGACCGCCTGCAGTGCATTATAATGATTGATTATTATAAATAATAATATGGGGAGGGACAGCAACACAAACAGCAGGGCATTCCAGAGCAATGTCCGGACTTTAATTGCTTTGCAGTATAATAGAAGAATTGCAGATCCCGCAGCAAACACAGGAACAAAGAAATAGGCCGTTCCGTAGGCATATAAAGATAGGGCCAGCACAGCGGTAAAAGCATAGGTCCAGCGTGAATCCGCAGACTGGACAGACCGCAGCAGGCAGTAGAATGCAATCAAAATCAGGGTGGGGAACAGGTTGGATTCCAAAGCCCATCTCGACATCATAATATGCCAAGGGTTAACGGCTATAAAGAACATGGCAGCGATACCTGCCGTCCGGGAAGGAAATAGCCGTTTCATTATTAAATAGAAGAAAATCATTCCCGCCAGCCCCATAAATACACTGAGTGCCCGCACAGACAGCGGAGTCAGCCCGAACAGCAGAATAAAAGGCATGGACAGGTATGCATAAAGCGCATTTTGCCCGCTGCCCCAGGCTATAAGATGAACTGGCAGATGAACGCCGTTGCGGTCGATCCCGTAATGAAGAATAGCGTAGGCATCATAGCCGATGGATGCCTCATCCTGATTCAAGCCCGGCGGAACCGAGCCTATGTACACAATCCGAACAATTGCCCCGAGCACGAACAGCAGCAGCGGCCAGGGGTTGTTTTTGCAGGAGTTATATATCCTGGACAAGATGCCGGACAACTCACATCACCTCTTCAACAATATAATCTAAATACCGGATGATGGAAAGACCAAGCTGGGCTCAATATTCAGGAAGTGGCAGAAATTGGGCCGGAGTCCGGAAAATAAAAAAGCAGCCCCTTCATCTCTGAAGGAGCCGCCGTGTTGTACTATATAAGGCATTAGCCTGCGCTGCCGAAAAATACATAACGCAGAACAATCAGAACCGCCAGCACCCACATCATCCAGTGGATATCATATTTCTTTTTGCCGGCAATGTTGGCTACACCAGCCAGAATAACATAAGTAACGATACCGAACGAAATCCCGTTAGCGATGTTGTAAGTGAAAGGCATAATCGCAAAGGTCAGGAAGGCCGGAATAGCGTAAACCATATCCTGAAAATCAATTTCACGGATGGATTGGGCCATAAGTACACCAACAACAATCAGAGCAGCTGCAGTAGCCGAACCCGGAATCAGGGCAACTACCGGAGCAAGGAATAATGCGAGCAGGAAGCATACACCTGTAGTTACGGCAGTAAGACCTGTACGTCCGCCTTCAGCAACACCGGCAGCACTTTCTACATAAGCAGTAGTAGTGGAAGTACCGAGCATTGCACCGCCTGTTACAGCGATCGCATCTACAAACATTGCGTTACCAACACGTCTCTTGCCTTCTTCTTTGTTCTTCATAATACCCGCACGTTCAGCAGTACCAACCAGTGTGCCGAAGGTATCAAACAGCTCTACAAAGGTAAAGGTCGCGATTGCCGATACGATACCGGTGTGCATGATGCCGTCCCAGTCAAATTCCAGGAAGTTCAGCTGGGTGAAATCCGGAATCCATGGCGTCTGCGGGCTGCTCAGCGAGCTGAAATCAACCGCGCCCATCAGAATAGCCACGAGCGTTGTACCAAGAATACCGAACAGGATTGCGCCGCGTACCTGCAGCACCATCAGAATGGCAATCAGCAGGAGGCCGATGATAACGAGCTGGACACTGGTGTTCTCCAGGCTGCCCATATGGATTACTGTCTCAAAGGACAGTACGTCTGTAAATTTGTTAGCAGGAATGTCGCTGCCGGCTTCAACGCCGATGGTCATCAGTCCGCTATTTTTAAGACCGATAATAGTGATGAACATCCCGATACCAACTGTAATTGCATGCTTAAGGCTGTCCGGAATTGCGGTAAGCAGGAGCTGCCGGACTCTGGTTACCGTTAACAGAATGAAGATCAGACCGGAAATGAATACGGCGGTCAGACCCATTTGCCAGGTGAACTCATGCTCAGTTGTCTGTGAAGCCAGTATTACGGAAGCGAAATATGCATTAAGGCCCATACCAGGCGCCAGAGCTACCGGGAAGTTGATGAACAAACCCATGGCAATCGTGAATATCCCTGCAGCAAGCGCTGTAGCCAGGAATACGGAATACCAGCCCATGTCGATACGGCCGAAAGCTGTAAGCGTACTTGGGTTAACGGACAGAATGTACGCCATTGCCATAAAGGTGGTGATACCGGCCATGATCTCTGTACGTACGGTAGTGCCGTTTTCTTTCAATTTGAAAAAGCGGTTCAATTGTTTCTCCCCCTAAGGTATGTGTTTGTGTATGAGCGCATAGAAAAGCCGGCATCTGATCGACACCGGCCCGAAAAAAGAGAAGCTCCCTCATCTCCCCTCAGCCTTACGAGCCGAAGGTTTCCATGGAATCGCTCTTTTTAATCGTAGCCAGGTCATTACGGTGACCTCGTAGAGACTTCCAGGCCGATCCCTGAAATTATACGAATAATTTTGCTGCTCAACGCTTTTTTATTTTAGGTGTAACTAACATGACTTGTCAATGGTAAATACGAACATTGTACGTGATGTTTTCGTTATTGTTCGTAAATGAGGCGTTTTTATGAATATGATGAACCATGGGGCTACCGTTTTTTACAACTGCTAAATTACACAATTCATAAAAGGTGTCATATATATTTGACATATTGGATGAATGCAGTTAAGATGTCATTATAAAAGTCACATATATATGACTTTCTAGGAGGGGCTTATGAATAGGGTCGCAGAGTATAGAAAGCTGTCCGGCTTGTCACAGCTTGCCCTGTCAAAAGAGATTGGAGTTGCCAGGCAAACGGTGAACCTAATCGAAAATGACAAATATAATCCTTCTTTGGATTTATGCATTAAGCTGGCACGGGCTCTAAACACTGATCTAAACACACTTTTTTGGGAGGAATCATCATGCTGAACCATTTGGAGAAAAGAATGCTGAAGCCCTTTATCGGCTATTTGGAGGAGAGAGATGAATATCAGCAGGGGGAGATCTATAAGATCCTTGCCGGCGCCTGTATGTATGCCTTCTATCTGACGACCGGTCTTATGCTGATCAGCCTGATAGCCGATACGATAAATCATACTTTTACATTTGGCACTATCGCCTTATTTATGGTGAACCAGTTTTTAGCCTACTACATTCATATCAGGCTCAGAAAAACGGGAATTGCGGAAACGGAGTATGACGCAGAAGCGGATTATGAACAAACGGTTAAGGCCTTGAAGAAGAAGTTCATCTTCGCAGGCGCCCAGTTTGGCTTGACCATGCTGGTTCTAATGGAGTTTCTCCTGCCGACTCTGGCCGGTGAGAAGCTGGATATCCAGCTGGTCCCCATTCTTATCTGGCTCCTTGCCGGTGCAGCCTTTGGGATATGTACATACTTTCTTCAGAAAAGAAATATAAAAATGTTCAAGGAAAAGGGCTGAAAACAGCCGTAAAAAAAACTCTCTTCAATCTGCAGAGCGCAGACTGAAGAGAGTTTGTATTTTCTAAATTGCTTACTATTCCCACTCGATAGTCGCTGGCGGCTTGGAGGTTACGTCGTAGACGATACGGTTAACGTTGTCGACTTCGTTGACGATGCGGACGGAGATTTTCTCGAGCACATCCCATGGGATACGTGCCCAGTCTGCGGTCATTCCGTCGATGGATGTAACGGCACGGATGCCTACGGTGTAGGAATAAGTACGCTCATCCCCCATTACACCCACGCTCTTCATGTTCGGGAGTGCGGTAAAGTACTGCCAGATTTCGCGGTCCAGACCGGCTTTGGCGATTTCCTCGCGCAGAATGTAGTCAGAATCACGAACGATCTGCAGCTTCTCTTCGGTAACCTCACCCAGCACACGGATAGCAAGTCCGGGACCAGGGAAAGGCTGACGCCATACGATCGCATGCGGCATGCCCAGCTCTTCGCCAAGCTTGCGGACTTCGTCCTTGAACAAGGTATTCAGCGGCTCGATCAGGCTGAACTTCATGTCCTCCGGCAGTCCGCCGACATTGTGATGCGATTTGATGGTCTGTGCTGTTGCTGTTCCGCTCTCTACGATATCGGTGTACAGCGTACCTTGAGCCAGGAAGGC
Source organism: Paenibacillus sp. FSL R7-0273 (assembly GCF_000758625.1). Lineage (NCBI taxonomy): Bacteria > Bacillati > Bacillota > Bacilli > Caryophanales > Paenibacillaceae > Paenibacillus > Paenibacillus sp. FSL R7-0273. The sequence goes on along the minus strand of NZ_CP009283.1, from coordinate 623,048 downwards.
GAAATCACCCAGCTTGGCCGACTCTTCGTCGAAGCAGTAGATGAATTCGTTACCGATGATTTTGCGCTTTTGCTCAGGATCGGACACGCCGGCCAGCTTGCCGAGGAATCGGTCGCGTGCATCAATCTTGATCACGTTAATATCAAATTTGCCGACAAAGGTCTCCATTACGCTCTCGGCTTCACCTTTGCGGAGCAGGCCGTGGTCGATAAACATACAGGTCAGCTGATCGCCGATCGCCCGGTGAATCAGCATAGCTACAACGGAGGAGTCCACGCCGCCGCTTAGTGCGCAGAGGACATTTTTGTCGCCGACCTTGTCACGGATATCCTTGATTGCATCCTCGATGAACGATTCCATTGTCCAGTTGCCGTCGCAGCCGCACACCTCGTACAGGAAGTTCGAAATCATCTCGTTGCCGTTCACGGAGTGGCGTACTTCCGGATGGAACTGTACCGCATAGAACTTCTTCTCGTCATTGCTCATTGCCGCAATCGGAGCACTCTCGGTGCCGGCATCCAGCTTAAAGCCGCCCGGAAGCTCAACTACGTGGTCCCCGTGGCTCATCCATACGGTTTGGCTACCGTCAAGACCTGCTGCAAGCACAGAGCCCGGCTGGAAGTCTACGTCCGCTTTGCCGTATTCGCGCTTGGCTGCGCGTTCCACCTTGCCGCCCTGCTGCTGCGCCATAAGCTGCATTCCGTAGCAAATCCCGAAAATGGGCAGGCCAAGCTCATACACAGCCGGATCTACATGCGGTGCATCCTCAGCATACACACTGCTTGGACCGCCGGAGAAAACAATCCCCTTTGGTGAAAGCTCTTTAATCTTCTCTACTGGCGTATTGTACGGCAGAAGCTCGCTGTATACCCCCAGGTCCCGAATTCTGCGCGCGATAAGTTGGTTATATTGTCCTCCAAAATCGAGAACGACGATTATTTCATTTGGCTTGTTCATTACGTGCCTCCCTTGATTATTGGATTCATTATACTCATGGTTAATTCTTACCGTCAAGGAAAGGCGGACTGGCAATTTGTAAGCTTTTGGACCAGAAAAGCCCGGCTCCTCAAGGAAGCCGGACTTCAGCGGATATCCCTGAAAACCTGTTGGAAAAGCTGACCATTTCCGCCTCTGCTCAGGCCAGCCGGAAGGAAATGGTCAGGCACAGGCTGATGAAGGCGGCTGGGCTCTCGGGCGGATCGGACGGCTCCTCGCGGACGGCGGGCGCAGGCGGGACGGACGCCTCCTCGCGGGCGGCGGGCGCAGGCGGGACGGGAGTGCCGTACGCCAGGGCCTCCCACTGGCGTACGAACTGCCGGACCGCGGTGCGCAGCCGCGCGTCCCCGATGGCCAGGGAGGCTGCGTACTCCCTGGCCGTCACGCCTGGCGGCGGCGGGCCGTACCGCGCCGCCAGGCCCCGCCAGGCCAGCGCGGCTGCGCGCAGCTGCCGCTCACGGCCCCTGCTGCCGCCGCGCAGCGCCGCCGGCAGCAGGGCCAGGCTCCGCCGCCAGCGCCAGGCGGCGGCGAGCCCCAGCGCCGCCGCGGCAGCGGGCGGCGCCGGGGTTCCGCCCGCCTGCGGCAGGGCGGGCAGGGCGTCCGCGGCGCTGCGCGCGGACGCCTCCTGCGGCGCGGGGGCCAGCGCCGCTGCATCAGCCGCCGCCGGGCCTGCGGCGGCGAAGGCCGTCCCCGGCGTGGGGTCGAAGGGCACCCAGCCCGCGCCGGGGAAGTAGACCTCCACCCAGGCGTGGGCATCCGCCTGGGTGACAAGAAAGCGCGCAGGCCGGGTGCCGCCGCGCTCGGGAGTGCCCGGCCCGTAGCCCTGCACGTACCGGGCCGGGATGCCGCTGCTGCGCAGCAGGACGGTCATCGCCGAAGCGAAGTGGACGCAGTAGCCCTGCTTCGCGGTAAACAGGAAATCATCCACAAAATCCGTAGCCCCCGGCGGAATCCGGGTATCCAGCGTATACGGATAGGAGCTGCGGAGATAGCTCTGGACAGCAGCAACGGCAGCATACCTGTTCACGGCCCCCGCAGTAAGCTCGGCGGAAAGTGCGCTAACCCGTCCGGGAAGCGCGGCCGGCAGCTGCAGATACTGGCCGGAAATTTCGCGGGGATCTTCCATCCCCAGGCTGCCCAGTACCGCCGGATTATTCTCCGGCAGCAATGATTCCACTTCATAAGCCGTAATTGCAGCGGAGCCGGAGGATTCGGGCAGGCGGAGGCGGCTTTTCTGCGGATCCGCCAGCACATAGCCAAGCTTGCTCCCGTCTGCAAGCTCCACCCGGCTTACATCGGCTACCGCCCCCGCGCTGAAAAGCGGCAGTCCGCCGGAAGCAGGCTCAGCAAGCTCTATCCGCTGCTTCAGTATCCGGCTGCTGTCCGGCCCGGCAGCCGCAAGCTCCCCGGCCATTTCCTCCGAGGGAAGTCCTGTCAGGCTGAGCGGCTCATACATAATCCCTTCCCGGATCCAGCGGCGGCCGTCATAATAGGCCAGGCTCTCGCCCCTCCAGTACACCGGCCGGCTTACGGAAGCGGTAAAGACAGGTGCAGTACCGGGCGTCAGCGGTGCGCCAAGCTCGCCTTCCCCGGTCCCGTAGCCTGTTGTACCGGCATTGCCGGACCCGGCTTCCTCCGCACTGCTTGAGGCCTTATCCGCCAAGTGCTCCAGCCGCTCCATGACCGGCCGCAGGTTGAGCTGACCGGCCGGACGCGCCCCGTACAGCATGCTGCCCGTCACCGCCGCTGCCACCAGCAGAACAGCAGTAAGAAGGGAAAAGCCGGCCCAGCGGTAATACGGCAGGCTGCGCTGCCCTGAATACTCTTTGAGCCGCTGCAGGCCGGTCAGCCCGTGCATCCAGAGAATAAGCAGGGAGGCAGTCATTACATAGCGGGTAGTACTGATTCCAAAGGCAATATCGAGCACAAGCAGATAGCCGGCGGTTACCGCTGTAAAGAGCGAGGTGCTCCCCCGGTACAGTGCGAGCTGCTGCACAGAGGCAACCAGCAGCCCCCAGCCCAGTATAAGGATAAGCAGGCGGCTGTCCTCGCTCAGCTCCGATACCCGGCCTGTAACAAGCCTCGCGGCATCCAGCGGAATCCCTGACACATACGCCCTGACCCAGTCGGGTCCTTCATTCCGGTCACAAGCCCAATACCAGGTCAGCCCGATCATTGCAGACTGCAGCCCGAATTGTATGACTGCAGGAGCCCGGAAGCTGCCCCACAGGAGCAGTGCCCCTGCCGCAAGCATCAGAAGCTCCAGCAGCTCTGCCGTCTCAGGCGCCGGCACTGACTGCTGCAGCGGCATCAGCCAGCTGATAAAGATCCCCATAATAGCCAAAGAGAACAGCAGACGGTAATACAGTGGGGCCCCGGCCCCGCTGTCTGTCTCACTGTTCTCTGCTTGCTCTGCGTCTTGCCGGTATATGCGTACAGGCGGGTTCTGAGGAATCAGGCTGTCCCTCCCTGAAATGGAAGAAGGGGCGCCAGCTCCCTTGCCTTCCGGCGGACTATCCCATTGTGGGTCTCCCCGGAAATTCATGAGCCTCCGCCTCCTTGTTCCGTTCTGACGCATCCGGATAATCCAGACAGTATACCCTCGCACCGAGCCGGGCCAGGCTGGCGCTGACAGTTCCGGCTGTCCGCGGCTTGCATTCACCCGGCCTGCGGTCAGCTGCAGCCGGGCTCTGCAGCTTTGCTGCCGCTGCGCCGCCTGGAAGAGGAGCAGCCTGATCCCACACGTAGTACAGCTCTACCTTCACTCCCTGCACCAGAAACCGGGCAATCACCCGGGCCGCCTCCTCCTCCAGCCTTCCCGTAATGACGGCTACCGTCATGCCGGGAATCCATTGCTGTGAAGCATCCTCCAGCAGCCGGCTTAGGCTTCTTGTCCCCCCGGGCCTGATCTCGGTAAGCAGCTCCTGCACTCTGCCGGGAATTTTGCCGAGCCCTTCATGTCTGGCCATGCCCTCAGGCCAGCCTCCGGTGAACAGCTGCACATAAGCGCCGCTGCGCTCAGCATAGAGCATCAGCCCCATTGCCGCGGATACAGCCCGTTCGAAGGCCGGCTCCGAATGATTCCGCCGGCTGCGCGGAGACAGGGAGCTGAATGGAACTTCATAATCTTCGGCACTGTTAGCCAGCACAATACAGGACATGCGGGCCTCTTCCTTCTCAGGCACCCGGCTCTGCAGCATTCCTTTGCTGGCGCTGCTCTTCCAGTGGATACGGTTCAGCGGATCACCCGGCATATAATTACGGATATCCGCAGCCTCGCTGCTCCCCCGGCCCCGTCGCACCAGGACATCACCGGTGTGTCTGCCGCTCTCCGGCCGGTCTGTACCGATAAAGAGGGGTCTCGGGAGCACCTTCAGGCTATCCTGTCCCTCAAGCCGGCTTTCCCCCGTAAACAGCCCCGCCGGATCTCCCCATGTAATGCGGCTGCCGTGCAGCTGATAAACACCGCGGGGCAGCTCGTGGAGCCTGTAGGAATACCGGAAGGAACGCCGGAAGCCTGGAAACAGCAGCTCCCGGTGCCAGCTGCCGCCCCAATAATCGGTGATGATCATCCAAGGCAGCGGGAGCCTGGCAGCAAAGCTGACCTGCACCTCCACCAGCAGACTGTCTCCCGCTACCGGGCGCACCGGTGTAATACTGCGGGTGATCCGGAACCGCCGTGGTCCAAAAGCCTGCAGCAGAAAGCCGCCGGCCATCAGCAGCCCGCATACCGTCAGCAGGAACAGCAGCGAAGCCCCGCCTCTCCAGATATACAGGCCGCCAAGCAGAAGGGTAACCGCCAGCATCCGTATCCACTCCGCCGCCATGCTGCGGCCCCTGCGAAAAAGCAGCCCCGTCACGTCCGGCGAGCGCTCAGGCAGCTCCCCCTTTTCCGTTGTTTGCTGATTGATTAATGATGAAGAGGACAAATGGCATTCTCCCTTTGTGGGCATAGACTAGCTCCGCTGTACGCAAAGTAGCTTGTACGCAAGAGCCTACTACTGTCTATTCTTGCCACGAACAAGAGCACCCAAACCCTAAATATCCCCTTCATGCCTGTATCACGCCCGGCTTAAAGCGCTTTTATCCGGCGCTCCGCCGCCGTTACCTTAACCTCCAGCAGCGGGTGCCCCGCCTCTTCCAGCAGGTCGCGCAAGGGAAGCCACAGGGAGGAGCCGATCAGCTCCACATCCGACTTTCTCGTTATGAGGGTACCGTCATCCGAGACCAGGGTCAGGCGTTGATTGCCCGCATCAGCCCTAACCTCACGCCCGTTCCACCAGACGCTTCCGCTCCGGCTGGCCGTATCCCAGCCTACCCTGCCGCCCAGGCGCTCAATAACTGCACGCAGCGGAACCTTATACTGGCCTTTGCTGATTTTAAACTCACCGGGATCCAGCTTTATCTCCTGCTTGCCCACTTCCAGAATAAGCGGCTTGCCCGGGCCGAACAGATCCGCATTCGGTAAAATATTCGATGCTATCCAAGCTTCGGACGGTGTATTCCTTCCTGCTGTCTGTGCGTTGGCAGACACTCTGAATTGCACCGGCTCCTGTGCTGCATCCAGAACACCAAACCGGTATCCGGCAGCCTTATACCGGGAGATGATCTGCGGGAGAGCCTTGGCGCTTTCCGCATGCCCGGCCCCGTCATGGAGCAGCAGAATGACCTGTTCCGCCTGCGAGGACACCGACTCCTGCAGGATTTCTGCCGCCGGTACACCCTTGCGCCTGGAGTCTCCGCTGTCCACGTTCCAGTCCACGACAGAATAGCCCGCCTCTTTTAGCAGCTCAAAGTAAGTAGCATCAAAGTGCCCGTAGGTTCCGCCGGGAGCACGCACCAGCCGGGGACGGATGCCGGTTATCTCCCGCAGCACCTCCTCGGTCTGCTTGATCTGCTTCCAGAAGGCCGTGAAGCCGCTGTACAGCTCCTTATAATTATGATTATAGGTATGATTACCGATAGCATGCCCCTGCTCCCAAATCGTGTTAATCAGCTCAGGATGACTTGCGGCCTGCTGTCCCAGCACAAAAAAAGTCGCCTTTACGTTCTCCTTGCGCAGCACCTTAAGCACAGCGGGCGTTACATTGCTGGGACCGTCATCAAAGGTTAGATAAACCGTCTTCTGGCCTGACTTTTGCTCTTTCTTTTGCTCGGTCTTTTGCACCGCAGCAGCGGCTGCTGCCGCATTGGTCCCATTCTGCTGTGCAGCTATAACCGTGCCCTTGACGGAGGACACCGTCTCCCTACGGACATCTTGGGCAATACTATTCTGGGTTACAGCCGGAGTCGCCCTATCTTGCGCCGCGCCAGCCGGAAGTTTATTCTTAAGAGGTACAGGCGCAGCAGCCAAGGCCTGCTGAGAACCCTCTTTCCGTTCAATCAGAGACTGTATGACTCCTAAACCGGCCAAAACCGTTACTGCAACAGCCATAGTGAGCAACCCGCGGACGGCAATCCGGCGGATACGGGTTCTTTTGCTACCCTTCATCTTCTCTACCTCCAGCATTCTATTGGCTTACGACACCATCTGATTGGTAGATTGTATGAAGACAAGCTTTGAAATAGAATTAGGCGCATTGCCTTTGGAGAGTGACTTTATTATGGAAATGCTGAAGTGGATACAGGAGCTGTTCGCCGAATATGGCTATAATGTGCTGTTCTTCGGGCTTCTTCTGGAATTTATAGCGCTGCCCTTTCCGGGAGAAACGACGATGGCGTTTGCGGGATTTCTCTCCTATACCGGAAGACTGGATTTTTTGACGCTGGTTGTGGTGGCTTTTGCCGGAACAACTGCGGGGATGACGATCACTTACTTTATCGGGCTGAAGGCAGGCCTGCCCTTTATCCAGCGCTACGGCAAATGGTTTCTGTTCTCGCCGGCCAAGCTGGACAAAACACAGCGCTGGTTCGAGCGGTATGGCAGCTTTCTGATTTCTATCGGCTATTTTATTCCGGGGGTCCGGCATTTCACCGGCTATTTCGCCGGCATTACCGCGCTGCCCTTCCGTAAATTCGCAATGTACGCCTATGGCGGTGCTCTGATCTGGGTCATCCTGTTTCTGGGCATCGGCAGAGTTTTCGGTCCGCAATGGATGGGCATCTTTCACCTGTTCGAGGTTTATGCCCTCTGGATTGTCAGCGGTGTCGCCGCCCTTGCCGCACTGATTGCCGTATTCCGCTACCGGCGCTTTCTCGCCCTCCATCTGCTGCGCCGTAAGCCGGAGCTTAAGCTGAAAGCCAAGCTGAAAGAAACGTCCAAAGAACGTTAGCTCAGCCTCCCCGTCCTGACAAAACAGCCCCCGCGCCCGGGAAGCTCCCGGAATACACGGCGGCTGTTTTATTGCCGATTACTTTCCATCCCTCTGGCGTTAATGCATCCTCTTCCTCAGCATCCCCCCCCCGCACTGCAGCATATCCGGCCAGCAGCAGCGCAATTAATGTGAACCCGGCCCCCCCGGCCCAGCCAAGCAGCCTCGGCTCTACATAATCCAGCATCCAGCCTGCCCCGAGCATGGAAAGGCCCAGCAATGTGCCGCTTGCCGCGGACAGCATCCCAAAGATCACCGGCTGCAGCCGGGAGGGTGTCTCCCGCATCACCAGCGTATCCAGACAGGCATTGCCCACGCCTCCAGCCAGGGAAAGCAGAATATACAGCATAAATGCCTGTATGAAGCTGCCGCTCGTACTGATTGCCATCAGCAGCACGCCCTCCAGCATAAGCCCGGCCAATGCGGCTGCCAGCAGCCGCTTTTTCAGCAGCCTGTCTGCAAAAAAGCTGAGGCTGAGGCCGATCCCCAGCGCAGCATAAAAGGCGCCCACACCCACATCTCCGGCATGAAATTCCTGCACCGCATACACACTGATCAGCACATTGTCCCAGCCGTTAATCACGGGCACCAGCAGCTCATAGGCAATTACAATCTGCAGAACCAGGCTCCCTTTGGCCAGATGCCTTAGCGTCTGCAGCCGCCCTCCGGTGAGCTGCGCTGCTGCCCGTGGCTCTCCGGCCGCTCCCGCTCCCGGCACATTCTGCGCTTCTAACGGTTCCTGTCCCGTATCCGCAGACTTACGGACTGCCTCCCCCGCCTCCCGCCCTGTGCCGCCAGTCTGCGGAAAACGAATCCCCCACAGCAGCAAAGCTGCCACAAGAAAGGACAATGCATTCACAATAAATGAAGTTTCCGGTCCGAACCACAGCGATACAATGCCTCCGGTAAACGCCCCGAGGATCAATACACTTCCGTTCATCAGCTGCTCCAGAGCGTTTATTCTGAGTAGCGCCGATGAGTCAGCCAAAAGCGGGATTGAGGACTTGCGCACAGGGCTGTAAACGGCCTCTCCCGCAGCCATTATGAAGCTGCCTGTGTACAGCAGCCACAGCCGGTCTTCTCCGTCCACCAGTAAAAAGGATAACGCAACCGGCACCCGCAGCAGATCAACTGCAATCATAATAGCCTTACGCGGCAGCCGGGTTGCCAGCATTCCCCCTAGGGGAGCCATGAACAGATAAGGCAGCACCCTGACACCCAGGGAGATGCCCACCGCCATGCCCGATCCGGTCATTTGCAGGACGAGCGCCAGCATGGCAACACTGCTGAAGCGGTCACCGATTCCGTTGACCAGTCCGGCTGCAAACAATTTTGAATATCCTCCCGGCAGCCTGCCGCCTATACCGGATGTTTCTTTACCCATTAACGTGTACCCCGCAATATAATTAATATAATATCTAATTAGATATTAATCGAATTACTAGCATATAACAATGCTTTCTTTTCTTTCTTCCGTGAAAAATATAATATTAATGGTAATTGCCAATAACAAAGTAGGTGCTGACCCTTGAAAATAGACCGTCTGCTCTCCATCGTCATCCTGCTGATGAACCGCCCCCTGATCCAGGCCAAGGAGCTGGCCGATATGTTCGAGGTGTCTGTACGCACCATTTACCGGGATATTGAAAGCATTAACGGAGCCGGGATTCCCGTCGTGACCTACCAGGGGGCTGGCGGCGGAATCGGCCTGATGGAGGGCTACCGGCTTGACCGCAATATGCTGACCGAGCGCGAGCTCGCTGATATTTTTACTGCGCTGCAAAGTGTCTCCTCCTATGGGGGCACCGGGCACACACTCCTAATGGAAAAAATCAGCAGTGTCATTCCGCCCTCCCAGACCGCCGCCTTCCGCAGCAAAACCGCCCAGCTCATTGTCGACTTTTCACCATGGGGGCTGCAGGGTCCGCTGGAGGAACGGCTCGCCCTGATTAAGGAGGCGCTGGAGGAATCCGCTGCTGTCGCCTTTGAATATGTTGCGGCCAGCGGTGCTGCAAGCCGGCGTTCTGTTGAGCCCTATACACTTGTATTAAAGGGACAGTCCTGGTATCTGTACGGCTTCTGCACCGGGCGCGGTGATTTCAGGCTGTTTAAGCTGCTGCGTATGAAGTCGCTGGTCAAGGAGGACCGCCGCTACGTAAGGCAGGACATCCCTGTGGGTGAGCTGCCCTGGAGCCGCGGCTGGGCAGATCCGGCAGGAACGGTACCGGTTGTGCTGCGCTTCTCTGCTGCCGGCCGGCATCTTGCCGAGGATTACTTCGACTGCAGCGAGCTTCAGCCGGAGTCAGACGGCGGCTATACTGTGACTGTCTATTACCCGGAGGACAACTGGCTGTACGGCTTTCTCCTCAGCTTCGGGCCTGCAGCAGAAGTACTGGAGCCGGAGCACATCCGCCGCAGACTCGGTGAGATTGCTGCCGGCATCGCCGCAGTCTATAGCGAACCCCCGACGCAGCCGGCAAACCGGTGATTACGCCCTGCTTACCTGCAGGGTAACGCATCTGACGCCGTATAACCAACAAAAGGGACATTTCCTGCAGCCGGAAGGCTGACGGAAATGTCCCTTTTGTTTTATTTATTTTACTGGCTGCGCTTTAATGCTCTTGGTTAATACAGGCTCGGCTTCCTCAGTCTTAATGAAGTCTGCCTGCGGCGAGGTCTTCCTGATGAACAGGGCCAGCACCAGAGCCACAGCCGTTACCCATGTAGCCACAGTAAATGCATGTGTAATTCCGTTGATCGTCGCCTCCTGCGTAAGCTTGAGCATAGCAGCCTTATCTGTCTGTGATACGGCTCCGCTTGCTACAGCATCGGCAATATTGCTCTTGGTGCGGTTGGTCATCAGGCTGACAAACAGCGCCATCCCCAGCGCCCCGCCTACCGTACGCAGTGTGTTCGACATTGCCGTACCGTGCGAGCTGAGGCGCTGCGGCAGCTGGTTAAGTCCTGCTGTCACAATCGGCATCATCAGCATCGACATTCCGAACATCCGGGCTGTATAGGTCAGGATCAGGTGAGTGTAAGTGGTGGTGGTGGAAATCTGACTGAACTCCCAGGTCGTAATCGTAGTAATCAGAAGTCCAATAACGGCCAGCCATCTAGCCCCGATTTTATCAAAAATAATGCCTGTGATCGGAGACATAATCCCCATCAGAATCGCACCCGGCAGCAGCATCAGACCCGATTCCATCGGCGTAAAGCCGCGGATGGTCTGCAGATAAATCGGCAGCAGGATCATACCGGCATACATCGCCATAGTAATGATAATATTAATTACAGTAGTCAGGGAATACATATTGTAACGGAAAATCCGGAACTCCAGCAGCGGTGTATCGGTTGTAAGCTCGCGCCATACAAACAGCACCAGCGAAAGGGCCCCCAGGATCAGGCAGGTAATCACGATCGCACTATCCCAGCCGTCGGTTCCGGCATCACTGAACCCGTACAGCAAGCCGCCAAAGCCAAGCGTTGACAGGATGATCCCGATTTTATCGAGCTTTGGAGAGGTCAGCTGCCCAACATTCTGCATCGCCTTCATCCCCAGCAACGTGGAGAATATAGCAAGCGGCAATACGATATAGAACAGCACCCGCCAGGAATAGTTCTGTACAACCCAGCCGGACAGCGTCGGGCCGACCGCCGGAGCGAAGATCATCGCTACTGCCATCAGCCCCATCGCCTTACCGCGTTCTTCAATCGGGAAAATGCGCAGGAACACAATGTTCATCAGCGGCATCAGAATGCCGGCGCCGACCGCCTGCACGACACGTCCGACCATAATCATCTCAAAGCCTGTTCCGACCGCACAAATCAGCGTCCCTATCGAAAACAGGACCATCGATGTTATAAACAGCTGGCGGGTCGTAAACTTCTCCACCAGGTAGGCGCTGATCGGGATCAGCACCCCGTTCACCAGCATGAAGCCGGTTGTCAGCCACTGCGCCGTATTGGCCACAATATTCAGATCCTCCATCATTTTCGGCAGGGCTACATTCATCAGCGTCTGATTCAGCAGCGCGACAAAAGCACCGATCAGCAGTGCGGCGATAATCGGCCCTCTGCGGATCGCTTTGGCTCCGCCCGCAGTATTCGCATGTATTGTACTCATAGTTACTTATTTTCTCTCCCTTGAACTAAAATATTAATAATTTCACCGTGCAGACGCAGCAGCTCTTTGACATCCTCAGCAGGAATATTCTCCAGGGGCTGCAAGTGCTTGCGTATGGACTGCTTGCTGCGCTCCCTGATTTCCAGCCCCTTCCCGGTTGCCGCCAGATGAACAACGCGCCTGTCTGTCTCCGACCGCTGTCTTGTAATCAGGCCTGCCTTAACCATCCGGTCCACTACTCCGCTTGCAGCGCTGTTTCCTAAATGAAGCAGATCAGCAAGCTCGGTAATCCCGATATCCGGATGCATAGCCAGCTTGCGCAGCACCATAAGCTGTGTGGATGTTACGTTAAGCTCTTCTGCATCCTTCCAGAGAAGCTGCTGATAATTATGGGTGATGCAGCGGAATGAAGACAGAATGTCATCCAGCTGCCGCTCTTTTTCCTCCAACCCGGCCACCACGCTTTTCGTTCAGAATAATACTTCGTATACGAACTATTTTACTCTTTACGTATTTTCTCGTCAACACTTTACTGAAAATTACTGAAAACAAAGCTCCATTTACTTGTTATTGCATGATGTATTTTCAAGCTTTAGCTTCACTGTCAGGCCGGGACTGGTGCTGATGCCGGCTACCCGCATAACTTCCTGCACCTGAACAAGTCGATGCAGTGAAGCTTAAGCTGCTGAAGCAGCCGTCTCCCCTCTAGCCGGAGCCGGCAACAAAAAAAGCGGGACAGGAAAATTCCTGCTCCGCTTTTTTGTGATATGTACTTCCTAAATCTATCCTCAACCAGCCCGGTTCCCTTATTCGCATAACTAAGTGGAAAAATGCAACCTAATTCATTCAAAAAGTTCACATGAGAGGATTTAGTTGAAAAAAGGCCACTTAAACATGCGATTTTGACCTCAAAACAGGTTGGCGTCCCAAAATAAATAACGTTTTTCTAACTAATCATTAGAAACTGGATACAATCGTGAATTTTATTGAAGAAAATCCAACTAAATATTATTAAAGCCCCGTCTTCCGATAAAGCCTCCCGGAACAAGACCGGCCGGGCTAAACCCCGCTGCTGAAGGTGCCCAGCTTAACCGGCTTGCTAATGCGGCCGGCCGGCTGCTTGGCCCTGGTGCTGCTGACCGTCTCGCTTGCGATGGACATCATCAGCTTGATCCGGTTCGCCTGATTGACCACGCTGACACCGGCATCATAATCAATCGCCGCAATATTAGCTCCCGGATACAGCTCCTTCAGCCCTTTGATGCTTCCCCGGCCGGTGATATGATTCGGCAGGCAGGCGAACGGCTGGATACAGACGATATTGTCCACTCCGTTGTCCAGCAGATCCATCATCTCCGCTGTCAGGAACCAGCCCTCGCCCATCTGATTGCCGACCGAGACAAGCCGGCTCGCCTTCTCGGCAAGCCCGTAAATGTTCTCACGGCTCTTCGCCAGCCCCGCTTCCTCCAGCGCTACCTTCACCGGCCTGCGGTAGATCTCCAGATAAGAGATCAGCATCGGGTTGATGTATCCAAGCCGTCTGCTTTTGCCGAACTGCTCTGCCTTATAGATCGGGTTATAAATGCAGTAGAAGATGAAGTCCAGGAAATCCGGCATCACCGCTTCGCCGCCCTCTGCCTCAATCATTTCTATAATCCGGTTGTTGGCATCCGGATGAAATTTAATCAGAATCTCACCGACAATACCTACCTTCGGCTTATCATAATCATATACCGGCAGGCGGCTGAAATCGGCGACAATCTCCCGGACCAGCCGTTTATATTCCCGGAAGGAGAAGGTCGACAGGCTGGCCTTGCAGCGCTCCATGCCTTTGCGGTAGAGCGCTTCTGCGCTGCCCGGAATCTGCTCATACGGCCGGAACCGGTGCAGCAGCCTCATCATCAGATCGCCGTAGCAGGCTGCTGCAACCAGCCGGTTCGCCAGCTTGAGGCTGATCTTGAAGCCCGGCTGATTCTCCATGCCCGAGGCATTCAGCGAGATGACCGGAATATGCCCCAGCCCCGAGTCCTTGAGCGCCTTGCGCAGCAGAGATATGTAATTGGTCGCCCGGCAGCCGCCGCCCGTCTGTGACATGATTACCGCTGTACGGCTCAGGTCATAGTCTCCGCCCTTTAGGGCTGACAGAATCTGCCCGATGGTGACTATTGCCGGATAGCAGGCATCATTATTGACGTATCGGAGTCCTTCCTCTGTCTCCTGCGGCCCGGTTGTCTCCAGAATCCTGAGCCGGTACCCGGCATCCTGGAAGACGCGTTCAAACAGCTCGAAATGGACCGGCGACATCTGCGGGGACAGAATGGTGTAGGTCTCCCTCATTTCCTTGGTGAAGGTGACATTGGCCTGCGTTTTGTATAGCAGCTGCGGCTGCACTTCGCCTTTCTCGCGCTCACGCATGGCCGCCAGCAGCGAACGCAGCCGGATGCGGGCTGCCCCCAGATTGCTGATCTCATCAATCTTGATCAGGGTGTACACCTTGTTGTGCCGCTCCATAATCTCCTGTACAGCATCACAGGTAATGGCATCAATGCCGCAGCCGAAGGAAGTGAGCTGTACCAGCTCCAGATCCTTACGGGTGGAGGCCAGCCGGGCGGCCCGGTACATGCGGGCATGATAGGTCCACTGGTTGACCACAGCCACATCCCCTTCGCTGCGGTCAAGATGGCAGACCGAGTCCTCGGTCAGCACCGCAAGACCCATGCCGGTAATCATATCGGCGATGCCGTGATTAATCTCGGGATCAGCATGATACGGATGTCCGCAGAGCAGAATGCCCTTGGTGCCTGTCGCGCTCAGGAACGCCAGCGTCTCCTCCCCTTTGGTCCGCACATCCTTTTTGGCATGCTCTGCTTCAGCCAGGCCGGCTTGAACAGCAGCAATGATTTCATCCTTCGGAATGTCTGTGAAGGTCTTCATCAGCCCTTTGGACAGGGCGGAAATATCATCAAAGGTCAGGAAGGGGCTGACGAGCGGGACTCCCCTTTCCTTCAGACTGTCCATATTATTGCGGATGACTTCAGGATATGAAGCGACCACCGGACAGTTGAAGTGGTTGGTAGCCGCCTCATCCTCCTTTTTCTCGTAGACCACCGCCGGATAAAAAATAAAATCCACACCCTTGCCGACCAGGCTCTGCACATGACCGTGGGCCATCTTCGCCGGATAGCAGATCGATTCGGAAGGAATGGTATCCATCCCGCTTTCGTACAGCTTTTTGCCTGATTTGGGTGACAGAACCGTACGGTAACGCAGCTTCGTGAAAAAAGCATGCCAGAACGGAAAATTCTCAAACATATTCATTGTCCGCGGAATGCCGACAACGCCCCGGCCTGCCTGTTCTTCCGGCAGCCCTTCGTAATCAAAGAACCGCTCGTATTTATACTGCATCAGATTAGGCAATGTATTCTTGGTCTTCTTGACTCCGGCGCCGCGTTCGCAGCGGTTGCCGGTTACGTGAAAGCTCTTATCCGGAAAGCGGCTGATCGTCAGCGCACAGTTGTTGACGCACAGGCTGCAGCGGCCCGGGGATACCTGATATGTAAAGGCCTCCAGCTCCTCCGGCCCGAGCAGAGTGCTGAGCCCGCCGGGAACGGCCTGCTCCTTGGCCAGCAGTGCGCAGCCGTAGGCCCCCATAACTCCGGCAATATCCGGCCTTACCACCGTTCTGCCGGTCAGCAGCTCGAATGCCCGCAGCACAGCCTCATTGTAGAAGGTTCCTCCCTGTACAATGATATTGCGCCCAAGATCGTCGCTATTTCGGATTTTGATCACCTTTTGCAGGGCATTCTTGATAACAGAGTAGGCCAGCCCGGCAGAAAGATCCGCCAGCGAAGCGCCTTCCTTCTGTACCTGCTTCACCTTGGAGTTCATGAATACCGTGCAGCGTGATCCAAGGTTAACCGGCTTGCTTGATTCCAGCGCAGCCTGGGCAAATTCGGCGATGCCCAGCTGCAGCGCAGAAGCAAAGCTCTCCAGGAAAGAGCCGCAGCCCGCCGAGCAGGCCTCGTTCAGCATCAGGCTGTCGATTGCTCCGCCGCGGATCTTGATGCACTTCATATCCTGGCCGCCGATATCGAGAATAAAATCAACCTCAGGCATGAACCTCGAGGCGGCTTTATAGTGCGCCACCGTCTCTACCTCTCCGCCGTCCGTCCGCAGTGCAGCCTTAATCAGGCCTTCACCGTATCCGGTAGCATAAGAGCCTGCAATATAGCAGTCTTCCGGCAGCAGCCTGTAGATTTCCTTAAGAGCATCGCTGACCGACTGCAGCGGATTCCCCTTGTTACTGCCGTAGGAGGTGTACAGGATCTGATCCCCGGCACCGGTTATGACCAGCTTCGTCGTCGTTGAGCCCGCATCGATTCCGAGATAACACGGCCCGCTGTAATCCGCCAGCTCCGCACGCTTGACCGCTGCCTTCCCGTGGCGCTGCCGGAATTCGGCAAGCTCTGCCGGTGTCCCGAATAAAGGCGGCAGCTCGGCGTCCTCGGCACGGTCGGCCCTGAAATCGACTGCGGCGATCCGGGAGATCCATTCTTCCAGCGGCAGTATAAGCGGCTCCGCCTGTGCCAGCGCCGAACCGATTGCCACAAAATACTGGGAGCGTTCCGGGAACAGCACCGCTCCTTCCTCAAGCCCCAGCGTCTTTGCGAACAATTCGCGCAGCACCTGAAGGAAGGTCAGCGGACCGCCCAAAAAAGCCACCCGTCCGCGGATCGGGCGTCCGCAGGCCAGCCCGCTGATCGTCTGGTTCACGATGCTCTGGAAGATAGAAGCGGCTATATCCTCACGCCGTGCCCCTTCATTAAGCAAGGGCTGCACATCGCTTTTGGCAAATACCCCGCAGCGGGAGGCAATCGGATAGATCCGCTCATGCTTCTCCGCGAGCGTGTTCAGACCGGCCGGATCTGTCTGCAGCAGCGCAGCCATCTGGTCGATAAACGCCCCGGTGCCCCCGGCACAGGCAGTGTTCATCCGCTGCTCAATTCCGCCGTTCAAATAAATAATCTTCGCATCCTCACCGCCAAGCTCAATCGCCGTATCACACTCTGGAATCAGCTCACTGATTGCTTTGGTGCAGGCGATAACCTCCTGGACAAACGGAACTCCGCCAAGCTTGGATAAGGACATGCCTGAGGAACCGCTTACAGCCAGCGCAGCCTTTCTGTCCGGAAATTTATCCCGGACAGCGGACAGCAGGGATAGTGCAGCTTTTTTTATATCGCTGAAATGTCTGACGTAATCCTGATAAACAATGGTATTCCGTTCCATAACAACCAATTTGGCCGTGGTTGATCCGACATCAAGCCCTATACGCATCATCATGCCATCCCCTTGCCTTGCTCCAAATTTGAAGTAATATGAGGCAACTATATCATGAGAGCGCCTTATAAAGGCTGTTAGAAATGTTACAGACAATTTCAAATCATTACCAGCATACTTATCTATTTCACCAGCTCTTCCAGTGTTGCTTCCACATGGCCTTTAACACGTACTTTCCGCCACTGCGCCGCCAGTTTCCCCTGTTCATCGATCAGGAAGGTCGAGCGTACAATCCCCATGAATTCCTTGCCGTACAGCTTTTTGAGCTGCCATACACCAAACATTTCGCATACCCTATGATCTTCGTCAGACAAAAGCGGAAACGGCAGGCTGTTCTTCTCAGTGAACTTGCCGTGTGAAGCCAGGCTGTCCATACTGATGCCCAGCACTGCCGCTCCCCGGGCGGAGATTTCATCATGGGCGTCACGGAATGCACAGGCTTCCTGTGTGCAGGCAGGCGTCATATTCTTCGGATAAAAATAGAGCAGCACCCTGCGCCCGCGGTAGTCGCTTAAGCTGATCTCCCCGCCAGTGGAGGCCGGAAGCGTAAAATCCGGGACTTCTTGCCCAATTTCGATGGTTTTCGTCATATGTGTATCACTCCTAATTAGTTACTTTCGGATTATTCTAAAGATTTTGGTGAAATATTCCGAAATTGCTTGTATTCCTAAAAGAAATTATAATGTAGAGAATGTGAATGCGAAAGGAAGAACGAAATGCCTCCAAGAAAGAACCGGCACGCAAAAGCCGGCAAGTCAAACAAGAAGACGCTGCTCTGGACTTTGGCTATTATATTTCTCCTGATTGCCGGCGGCGCCACTTACTACTTCACCAGCCTGTACACACAGCTGGACAACCTGCATAAGACCGGAGAGGATTCACCGTTTGCAGCCGTTCCTACACCTTCAGCTGAAGTCGTGCAGCCTCCTGAATGGGAAGGCACCGAGCCTGTTAACATCCTGCTTATGGGCGTCGATGCGCGCGGTGTGAAGAAAGGCGAAGTTCCCCGCTCGGATACGATGCTGGTTGCGTCCCTTGATCCGCTCAAGAAGAAGTTCTACGTATTCTCCATCCTTCGCGATACTTATGTGGACATTCCCGGGTACGATAAGGAACGCATTAACACAGCTATTACTCATGGTCCCGAGGTAGCAATGCAGACTGTAAGCGACTTGCTCGGTATTCCGGTTCAATATTATGTCTATACCGATTTCCAGGGCTTCATAGCACTGGTAGATGCGGTTGGAGGTGTTGATTATGAGGTCGAGAAGGACATGGTCTACAAGACTATAGCCGACGGACCCGAATACGACATCGATCTTAAAAAAGGCTTCCAGCATCTTGACGGCAGCATGGCGCTGCAGTACGTGCGCTTCCGTCACGACGCCACCTCCGATTTCACCCGGACAGAACGCCAGCGGGGCTTCCTGAAGGCCGTGGCGGATAAGGTGATCAGCACAACTTCGATTATCAAGCTGCCTTCCATTCTGGGCCAGGTAACTCCGTTTATTGATACCAACCTGGATATGAATGATATGTGGAAGCTCGGCACTGTCGGCTATGACAGCTCTATGGGCGGCAGCGTACAGATTCCGCCTATGGAGCTGCTGACAGAAGAAACGACCAGCGGCGGCGCTTCCGTAATTGGTTTCAAGAGCTCCGAGGAGCTGCAGCAGTTCGTGCAGGACACGCTGACCGGCCCAGAGCCGACAGCCACGCCGGAGGCCTCTCCGGAGAGCAGCCCGTCTGCAGCAGCAAATTAATTCACCACTCGGCCAATGGACGGGCGGACAGCGGTATTTCCCCGTTGTTCGCCCGTTCCCTTGCCCGGGGCTACATATGGCACTCCAAATAGCTTAAAATTCTCTATCAGTACGAAAGGATGATTAGAATGAACCGCAGTAATTCAGAGCAATTATATGAGGAAGCCCTTCAGCATATTGTCGGCGGAGTCAACAGCCCGTCCCGTTCCTTCAAGGCCGTCGGGGGAGGCGCTCCGGTATTCATGGAACGCGCTCAGGGCTCACGCTTCTGGGATGAGGACGGCAACGAATATATTGATTACCTCGCCGCCTATGGTCCGATCATTACCGGTCATGCCCATCCGCATATTACCGCAGCGATTACGGAAGCCGCGCAGAACGGTATTCTGTACGGAACGCCAACCAAGCTTGAGATCAAGCTCGCCAAGATGCTTAAGGAGGCCATCCCTTCGATGGATAAGGTCCGCTTCGTCAACTCCGGTACCGAGGCCGTAATGACCACCATCCGCGTGGCCCGCGCCTACACAAAGCGCAGCAAAATCGTAAAATTTGCCGGGTGCTATCACGGCCACTCCGACCTTGTGCTGGTTGCCGCCGGCTCCGGCCCTTCCACACTGGGCATACCGGACAGCGCAGGTGTTCCGGCCAGCATTGCCCAGGAAGTTATCACCGTTCCCTTCAATGACCTGGACGGGCTGCGTGAAGCGCTGGAGAAGTGGGGAGAAGATGTGGCAGCAGTAATGGTAGAGCCGATTGTCGGTAATTTCGGAATGGTTATGCCGGAGCCCGGCTTCTTGGAAGGGCTGTGCAAGCTGGCGCATGATAACGGCTCACTTGTCATCTATGACGAGGTTATTACCGCGTTCCGTTTCCACTACGGCTCCACCCAGACCTATGCCGGACTGGATAATCATGAGGATATTACTCCCGATTTGACCGCCCTGGGCAAAATCATCGGCGGCGGGCTGCCGATCGGCGCATACGGCGGCCGCAAGCATGTCATGGAGCAGGTAGCTCCGCTCGGACCGGCTTATCAGGCCGGAACGATGGCCGGCAACCCGGCTTCCATCTCGGCGGGAATCGCCTGTCTGGAGGTGCTTGGGGCTGAAGGCGTCTATGATGAAATGGAGCGCCTGGCCATCCGACTGACAGAAGGGCTGCTGGCCTCCGCCGGCCGGCACGGCATTCCGCTGACGATCAACCGCATCCGCGGCGCGTTCTCAACGCATTTCTGCGAGCATCCGATTACCAACTACGATGAGGCGCAGGATACGGACAGTGAGCTGTTCGCCAGCTTTTTCCGTCATATGCTGAGCCGCGGCATCAATCTTGCCCCGTCCAAATACGAGGCCTGGTTCCTGACCACAGCCCACACGGATGCTGACATCGATGCAACGCTGGAGGCGGCTGAGGCCTCCTTCCAGGCTATGGCGGCAGAGAAGTAAATCTGCGCTTTCAGCAAATAATGAACAAAAACCCCCGCTGCCGGTGGCAGCGGGGGTTTCCTTATTTCAGGTCATACAGGCTGCGGATTTCCACATCCTGCGGCAGCTTGAACGGATTCTCCTGATTGATCCGGTCATAGAACATAACACCGTCAAGGTGATCCATTTCATGCTGGATAATGATCGCCTGGTATCCTTTAAATTTTACGGTAACCGGCTTACCCTCCAGATCAAACCCCTTCACCTTCACTGTCTCATAACGGGGCACAAAGCCGTGCACCGGTCTGTCTACAGACAGGCAGCCTTCACTTTCAGGCAGGTATACCATGGAGACCGAATGGCTGATAATCCGCGGATTGATCCAGGCATGCTCGACGATTTTTCCTTTTTCATCCTTCGAGTACATCACGAACATCCGCTGCGGCAGGCCGATCTGGTTCGCGGACAGCCCTACGCCGGAACGCAGCTTGTATTTGGCGGACAGCTCCGGGTCCTGGCTGTTCTTAAGGAACTGCAGCATGCAGTTCAGCGCTTCACGATCCTGTGCTTCAAGCGGAAGCTTCACAGGCTCGGCAACCTGGCGGAGCACAGGATCGCCTTCCCTGATAATATCATCCATGGTTATGATATAGTCTGCCTTGAATTTTGTACTAGACAACGAGATTCATCCACCTTTGCTCTTTAAGCTGATTTGGCCGTTATTCGGTCAGGCAATACCTGTTATGGATTAATAAATGCAGTCCGCAGCTTGCTGCTGTAATTCACATCAAAGCCAAGTCCGGTAGCGAGCGCAGCGAGCGGCAGATAGGTTTTGTCCTCTTTGCCCACCTTTTGCAGAAATGCCGGGGTATCAATGGCCTGGTTCACCCCGTTAACCTTGATAAATTTGGAGCCGATCGTAATCACCACGGTTCGCCCGCCGTAAATGATGGTTGCGCTGGACGTTTTGTTGTCCCATTTACCGGTGGCGCCTACTGCATTCAGAATATCCTTCAGGGCCAGAAAATTCTGCCCGTTCTTCAGAATCGGCTTATTCGGGGTATTTAGCTCAACCCCTTTAACAACAATCGACATCGGAGCTGCTGCAGCCCCGGCGCCCGTCATTGCTACAGCTGATGGTGTACGGTACTCCCCCCACTCCAGCTCGGCAAACACCCGGGCAATCTTCTCATAGCCCAATTGGGTTGGGTGGAAATCAGGGTCGCCCGAACCAATAATATGGGTCAGCGATCCCTCTACTCCGGCGAACCTTGCAGCAACATGGGCAGTTAATACCGGTGCTGCCGCTGTATTCAGGCTGGCTGTAACGGTGTCCACAACTGCTGTAAACCGTTCTGCAGCGCTCATCAGAGCAGCATAGTTAGTCCCTAAGGCAATCTTGGGAGCCGGCTGGTACTGATCAGCCAGCAGTATGGTTGCAGCAGGATTGACAGCCCGGATGTTCTCCAGGGCGGCCTTTACATTGGTACCATAAGCCGCAAGGCGCTGTTCCAGCTGTGCTTCAAAATCAGCAGGAGCGATTTCCTTCACATTCAGGAAAAGGCTGCTGACATCATTGCCGCCGATCGTAATGGTAATCAGGTCAGCATCCGCAAGCTCAGTGTGGATAGCCGGCGCAAGTGCAGCGAACTGGCTGATCCGCGGATCCGGCAGCCCTGCCTGTATACCGTCAGGCGTAGTTACAGTGCCGGCCTTAATGGCTCCTGTATAATTAAGTAGTCCCGCCGAGGTTAATCCGAGGATTCCGTAATTGTTCAGAGCACTTCTTCCATGATACCAGCCCTGCTCCAGCAGCCGCTCTGCGTATCCGTATGGCTTTGTATTCGGGTCCGTCATCCCCGGCTCATATCCGGCAGTGACGGAATCCCCGAGTGCCACGATGCGAAAGACATCCTGCCCTGTTCCCGGTCCTGCAGCTGCCTCAGCGGCATCAGCCTGTTTCGTTCCCGGGCCAAGCAGCAGCGTGAACAGAAGCATGCCGCTTGTTCCGGCGGCCCATAGTTTTCTCCATGCCATCAGCATCGTCCTCCTCCTACATTATTATAATTCCATTCTATCATCTGGCCCGCCCGCAGCAAAGGAGCGGCTTCCCGTTAATTGAGAAACCGCTCCTTTGCTGAGAATCCGTTCTATTATGGTCCGCTTCTCGGCCCGCCTGCCGGGCTATCGCCTTTATCCGGCTGCAGCTGATCGCCGAAGCCGGCCCGTTTCAGATATTTATCATACCGGTCATCCAGCTCACTCGCGATTTTGCGGTATCGCAGGGTTTCTTCTACAATCGGATCATGCGTGGTCTGGATCCGGATTTCATATTTGGGTGAAATCTGGCGGACCTCCTTGGCTGTACGGTCACCCTGCTCCATTTCGCCTTCCTGGAGCATTTCACTCAGCATCTCACTCAGCTTACGCTCCAAATCATGATCTTCCATGCCGTACCTGCCTCCTTAAAGCTTAAATCCCGTTGCTTCCGCTGCCGAAAGCGATGAAACCAGGAAATCATGGATCTTGCCGTTGCTTGCCACGATATGCCGGGTCCCGATATCGTAAGGATTGCCGAGGGTGTCGGTTACCTTGCCGCCGGACTCAAGCACCAGCAGCACACCCGCCGCACAGTCCCACGGGCTTAGACCGACCTCCCAGTAGCCGTCAACCCGGCCTGCCGCAACATAGGCCAGATGCAGTGCAGCCGAGCCTCCGGCGCGGACGCCGCGAATCTGCGGCAGAATATGCTGCAGGCCGGCCATATTCACCGGCTGGGCAAAGGTCCGGTCCGGCGGGAATCCCATGGCTATAAGGCTGCAGCCGGGATCTGTCTCCTTGGATACTGCGGTTGGAATCCCGTGCATATAGGCGCCTTTTCCCTTCTCAGCCACGAACATCTCGTCACGGACCGGATCATATATGACACCGACTGCAAGCTCACCGTTGATGGCAAGAGCAATGGACACACAGTAAAAAGGAAACCCGTGCACATAATTGGTTGTCCCGTCTATCGGATCAACAATCCATAAATACTCTTGCTTGATACCTTCCTCCAGGGCAGCTGTAACGGCATCCGCTCCAGGGGTAACCCCCTCTTCTCCAAGGATGGCATGGTCGGGATAATGGGTCAGGATCAGCCGCCGGATCATCTGCTCCACACCTTTATCAACTTCAGTTACCAGATCCTGCGCCGACGTCTTGCTGCCCAGCTCCTTCACCTGTCCCTGTCTGCTCTTGATCCATTCCCCCGCTTTGGCCGCAGCGTTGATTGCCGCCGCCGTATAGCCCTTGCTGGTCACCACATAGGGCTCCCGTTCATTCCGCTTGTCAGAATTCAAAGGATTCATCTCTTCACTCCGCTTTCTTGAACTTGATCGCTCTCCCGTGAAACACTGCCGGTTAAGCAGGCACACTCCTGCTGCTTAAGTTGCATTCAACGTACCCTATTTCATAACACTTATCAAGTCAAACCTGCGGCTCGACATTGATACTGGCCCCGTTAAGGATGGTAATTCCGTTGTCGGCCTCCGCCAGCTCCTTCATGGCATCCATCAGGCTGAACAGTGCCCCGTCCTTGAGCTTCGCCTCGATCATTACATCTACAGCAGGCGTATCGGCAGCAATCCGCTTCAGAAAAGCAAGCAGCGGCGCCGGCTCCACCCCGTCTGCGTGGCTGCGCGGATCAGACGGGCTGCGCGGGCTGGAGACATGGATTTTGGGCGGCAGCACCTCACCGGGTGCAACATCGGTCAGTGCCAGCCTGCTTTTCCACGTATCCAGAATATCCGGCCACAGCTCCCACGGGAGCTCGCCTTCGTTGTTCACCCACTGGTGATGAATATCCAGCACCATCGGCAGGCCCAGGCTGCGGCACACCGCAAGCGTCTCCGCGGCATTGAACGTCTTGTCGTCATTCTCCAGCGTTATCCGCTCCTGCAGCCTCGCCGGCAGCCCGGCAAAATGCGACTTGAAGCGTTCCGCCGCAGTAGGCTTGTCCCCGTAGGCTCCGCCGATATGGATGTTATTCTTCGCAGCCGCCGTAAGCCCCAGGGCATCCAGCATGTCCGTATGATACTGCAGATCACGGATGGAGCTGGCCAGCACCTCCGGGCGGGGCGTGCTCAGCACCGTGAAATGATCCGGATGAAAGGAGACCCGGAGTCCGTGCTTTTTAATATATTCCCCGACTTCGGCAAACTCCCCGGCGAGCGCTGCAAAAGGGTTCCAGTCCTGCAAGTCGGGATGGGTCGAGAGCGGAATCAGCTTTGAGGTCAGCCGGTAGACCTTAATATCCGAGCCGACATTATGCTTAAGAAGACGCAGCGTGTTGTGCAGATTCATCCTGGCAATCTGCTCCAGCCGCCGCAGCCCTGCCTCGCGGTCGCCCAGCTTATTAAAGCTGGCCATGGTCATGGTCTTGGAGGGCGAGCAGTCTTTGATGACGGTTGACATGGCCACATAACCGAAGCGGACAATCATTTTTCTTCCCCGAAGAACATCTCATAGGCCAGTGCAGTCTGCACCCGCGACTCTTCCTCATTCAGCCTG
This sequence comes from Paenibacillus sp. FSL R7-0273, assembly GCF_000758625.1. Taxonomy (NCBI): domain Bacteria; kingdom Bacillati; phylum Bacillota; class Bacilli; order Caryophanales; family Paenibacillaceae; genus Paenibacillus; species Paenibacillus sp. FSL R7-0273. The sequence goes on along the minus strand of NZ_CP009283.1, from coordinate 598,537 downwards.
CGCACCAGATCCATCTCCACCGCAGTAACCTCATTGCCCTGAAAATTAATCTCGGCGATGGAGGCTGAAATCTTTACAATCGCCACTGCCACGTTCTCCGGTGTATATGCAATAACCTTCTGGCCGGTCGGGTAGACGCGGAAGCCCTGCTTAACCATCTTGGTGCGTCCGTACTCCAGCAGTTCGTATAGCTCCTGCTCGTTCTTGAACTTGCAGACTGAATTGAATTCCGATAGAAATCCCATTGCTTACGATTCTCCTTCCCGGCCGGATCTGATCCGCCGTCACGCTTTAGATTTTATGATTCGTTGTCGTACTTGAGGCTCTGTCTGAACTGGTAGCGCTCCAGCGCCAGCTCAACCATACGGTCCAGCAGCGACTGATAAGAGACGCCTGTCTCACGCCATAGCAGCGGATACATGCTGAAGGGCGTAAAGCCCGGCATCGTATTCACTTCATTAATCAGAATCTTGTTGTCAGACCTGCGCAGGAAAAAGTCCGCACGCGTGATGCCGCTGCCTTCAATCGCCCGGAAGGCCTGGAGCGCCGCCTCGCGCAGACGGTCAGCCACCTCCGGGTCAAGCGGAGCGGGAATCAGCATCTGCGACTTGCCGTCGATGTACTTGGCTGCATAGTCATAATATTCACCGGAAGAGACGATTTCACCCGGAACCGATGCCTCGGGCTCTTCATTACCCAGTACGGCTACCTCCACCTCACGGGCATCCACGAACTCTTCAATAATCACCTTTGTATCATACCGGAGAGCGAACTCTACAGCCTTGATCAGGCTCTCCTTATCCGATGCTTTGGAGATGCCGACGCTTGATCCAAGATTGGCCGGCTTGACGAATACCGGGTAGCCCAGCTTATCCTCCACACCGACGATCAGCTCGTGGCTCTTGCGCTTCCAGGCTGCGGCGCTGAAATAGCAATACTCGCACTGCTCAAGCCCCGCTTCACCGAACAGCTTCTTCATTACAACCTTATCCATACCTGCGGCAGATGCCAGAACGCCCGCGCCGATATAAGGGATGTTAGCCATTTCGAACAGGCCCTGGATGGTGCCGTCTTCACCGTTCGTACCGTGGAGCAGCGGGAACATCACATCGACAATAGGACCTTCCCCGCTCAGCCCGCTGAATACGGTATTCAGCGCCATCCCCATATCGCCCGCCGGACCCTCCAGCTTAAGCTGCTCGATTCTGCTGTACGGGGCGCCGAGGGTCTCTCCGACCTTCCACAGTCCCTGTTTGGAAATATAAAAAGGAATAATCTCATATTTATCGTAGTCAAAAGCGTTCATGACCGCAAATGCCGTCTGCAGCGAAACCTCATGCTCACCGGATTTGCCCCCGTACACCAGTCCTACGGTACATTTCGTGTTCCCCATGCCCTAACCTCTTTCTGAATTATAAGTAGTCATTAATATGAAAAAAACGGTAGGCCGTTCTGTCGGTCCATGCATAGGAATCCCGATAATCCCAATAGCGGTGTCTGCTTGATACCGTCCTTGCGTTCACAAGCGGCATTCCATCCGCATCAAAGGCGGTGACAATGGTGCTGTGCTGAAAATGGCCGTTGCCGTCCCAGTCGTACAGGATGACATCCCCCAGGCTGAGCTGGTCCGGACGCTCCACCGCTTCGGCACGGAGTCCGCTGCTGCGCTGGCTGCTCAGATACCGCTCCAGGCTGTTCGACACAGCCCAGCTGAAGCTCCACCATTCCTGGGCCCCGTTATAGCCTTTGTACCACCAGCCCGTTTCTCTTTTACCAGTATAGTTGATAGGCGCTCCCCCTGCAAAGAGACATTGGGAGACGTAATTGGTGCAGTCAACGTCAAAAACCTCAAACTCCGGATTGCCGTCCTTCCACCACCGGTCAGCATAGGCAGCCGCCTCTTCGCGACGGTACCGCACCTCTCTCGAGCCGGCGGTTCCGCGCAGAATCCTGCGGTTCAGCAGCGGCTGTGACGGCTGCGGGGCCGGCAGCACCTCGCCCCATTTGGACAGCCGCAGCGCCGGCTCCGCCTCCCCCGTACGGCGCTGGGAGCTTCGCTCAGGCACACTGCGTTCAATATTTACGATTTCCCAGCCGGTCCCCGCCTGCACAAAGGTCAGCCGCTCGGATTCGATTTTATCCTCACGGTGCGTGATTCCGCCCTTTTCATAATAGAGTGCACTGTGCAGGGCCACATCTGCTACAATTTCACCCGGATTCTGCCGCACCGTCCGCAGCGTCCGGACACCGGTCTCGCCGCGCAGCGGGGTAATGCTGCGGCGTTCATACCATTGTGCAAGCCGGCGTGAACGCTCCCCCTGCAATTTGTGGAACCGGAGATCCTTTACGGTACCCTGGCCCTGTGCATATGCGGGAGCGACCCGGCCTTTATTCAGTAGATCAACATAAGCATACAGACTTTTTTTCCACGCCTGCTCCATCTCATAACCGCCTTTCCCTGTTTGGCTGCTGTCCTATATATATGTGCGGAAAGGTGATGCTATACAGGCGGAAACAGGCATATGACGGGTAAAATAGCACGGGGCAGGCCGGCTTCTGCTTCTGGTATTCCAGCCGGTTGCCGGCACTCCGGCAGACTCCTCTCATTGTGTGCAAATTCACATGCTGCAGGCCGGATAAATGAACCGTCCTGCAGGGAAAACTGGGCGAATTAAGCAGCAAAAAAAACTTTACTCTCATCTATGTAACCGTTATACTTTATTTATACGCAATATGAAATGGAGTTTCATCAGATGAAACAAGGAGGCGCATATATGCCAAGCAAGGACCATTTTTCACTGTCCAAGAGCCTGGAATCAGGCGGCAAATTCTACCGCTACTATGATCTGAATTCCCTAGAACAACAGGGCGTGGGCGACATATCCTCACTTCCCTTTTCCATTAAAGTGCTGCTGGAGGCTGCTGTCCGGCAGTATGACGGACGGGCAATTACCGAAGAGCATGTGAAGCAGCTGGCCGGCTGGGCCGGCGGCATTGACCGCAACAAGGAAATCCCGTTTATTCCGGCGCGCATCGTGCTGCAGGATTTCACCGGTGTCCCGGTGGTAGTCGATCTGGCGGCCATGCGCGATACCGTTAAGAAGGCCGGCGGAGATCCGAAGAAGATTAATCCGCTTGTTCCTGTAGATCTTGTTATTGACCATTCCGTCATGGTTGATGCATTCGGTACGGCCGATGCACTCGAATACAATATGAATGTAGAGTTTGAACGCAACGAGGAGCGCTACCGCTTCCTGCGCTGGGCACAGACTGCATTCAACAATTTCCGCGCCGTTCCTCCGGCAACGGGAATCGTCCACCAGGTCAACCTGGAGTACCTGGCTTCTGTCGCGGCCACTAAGACTGTTGATGGTGAAACTGTGGTTTATCCGGATTCCCTTGTCGGTACAGACTCCCACACCACCATGATCAACGGCCTTGGCGTTGTCGGCTGGGGTGTCGGCGGGATTGAGGCTGAAGCGGGGATGCTGGGGCAGCCGCTTTATTTTGTCACACCTGAGGTTGTAGGCTTCAAGCTTACCGGCAGCCTGATGGAAGGGGCTACGGCAACCGATTTGGCCCTGACTGTTACCCAGATGCTGCGTAAGAAGGGCGTAGTCGGCAAGTTCGTCGAATTCTACGGCCCGGGTCTGGCCAATATCAGTCTGGCTGACCGCGCTACAGTTGCTAACATGGCTCCTGAATACGGGGCAACCATCGGCTTCTTCCCTGTAGACGAAGAAACGCTGGCTTACCTGCGCAGCACCGGTCGTCCGGATGAGCTGGTTGAGCTGGTCGGTGATTACTATAAGGCACAGGGCATGTTCCGTACTGCAGATACACCTGATCCGCAGTTCAGCGACGTCATCGAGCTTGATCTGGCCTCGGTTGTTCCGAGCCTTGCCGGACCTAAGCGTCCGCAGGACCGTGTTGAGCTGTCGCATATGAAGGAGAATTTCGAAGGTATTATCCGCACACCGGTCGACAAAGGCGGCTATAGCCTGAGCGACGAGAAGATTGCAGAGGTTGTGGAGGTTCAGCATAAGAACGGCAGCACGAGCAAGATGGGCACCGGAGCCGTTGTTATTGCCGCCATCACCAGCTGTACGAACACCTCCAACCCAAGCGTTATGCTTGGTGCGGGACTGCTCGCCAAGAAGGCTGTTGAACGCGGTCTGACTAAACCGGGTTATGTAAAAAGCAGCTTGACTCCGGGTTCCCTTGTCGTTACCGAATACCTGGAGAAGGCGGATCTGCTGAAGCCGCTGGAAGCCCTGGGCTTCTATCTGGCCGGCTACGGCTGTGCGACCTGTATCGGCAACTCCGGCCCGCTGCCGGATGAGGTCAGCCAGGCCATCTCTGACAATGATATGACGGTAGCCGCTGTAATATCCGGCAACCGTAACTTTGAAGGCCGTGTGCATGCCCAGGTCAAAGCCAACTACCTGGCTTCACCGCCGCTTGTTGTGGCTTACGCTCTGGCCGGTACGGTTAACATCGACCTGCAGACTGAGCCGCTCGGCTACGATCCGCAGGGAGAGCCTGTCTTCCTGAAGGACATCTGGCCAACCTCCGCGGAGATCCGCGAAGCAATCGGCCTGTCGCTCAGTCCGGAAATGTTCCGCCGTAAATATGAGAATGTGTTCACTGCCAATGAGCGCTGGAACGCTATCCCAGTACCGGAAGGCGAGCTGTATGAGTGGGATGACAATTCCACCTACATCCAGAACCCGCCGTTCTTCGAGAATCTGGCAGACGGCATCGGCGACATCAAGGATGTTACCAATGCACGCGTGCTGGCACTGCTGGGCGATTCCGTTACAACGGACCACATCTCACCGGCAGGTAATATCTCCACATCCGGACCTGCCGGGGAATACCTGCGCAGCCACGGCGTGGAACGCGCTGACTTCAACTCCTACGGCTCACGCCGCGGGAATCATGAAGTGATGATGCGCGGTACATTCGCCAACATCCGTATCCGTAACGCGGTTGCTCCGGGAACAGAGGGCGGTGTGACCACCTTCCTGCCAAGTGAGGAGGTCATGTCCATCTATGATGCCTCCATGCTGTACCAGTCGGCCGGCCAGAATCTGGTCGTTATTGCCGGCAAGGAATACGGCACGGGCAGCTCGCGTGACTGGGCAGCCAAGGGCACGCTGCTGCTGGGAGTCAAGGCGGTTATCGCCGAGAGCTTCGAGCGGATTCACCGCAGTAACCTGGTCGGCATGGGCGTACTCCCGCTGCAGTTCCAGGAAGGCCACGGCTGGAGCAGCATGGGCCTGACCGGACGCGAGACCTTCAACATTACCGGTCTCGACAACTATGTGCTCCCGGGCCAGGAGCTTACCGTTACAGCTACCCGTGAAGACGGCACGCAGTTTGAATTCCCGGTAATTGCCCGTCTGGACAGCACAGTGGATATTGACTACTACCGCAATGGCGGTATTCTACAGACGGTGCTCCGCCAGATGCTGGCTGACGCTACTGCTTCAGAAACAGCGCTGCCTGTAGAATAATTCGTCTTGAATCCGGCCTGCCGGCCGGACCCAAATAAAAACAGCCCCCGCTGCTTCCAGAAGAAGCAGCGGGGGCTGTTTTATTTATCGGACCTGTCAAATCTCAATCCGCTCCGAATGAAGAATCCGCTTATATATAAGGGCAATAATCTGCGAGCGGTCGGTCACATTCATTTTGCTGAAAATACGGCTTAGATGGTTTTTGACAGTATGCTCGCTGATAAACAGGGCACCGGCAATTTCTTTATTTGTCTTGCCCTGTACAATCAGCTCAAGCACCTCTTCCTCGCGCCGCGAAATGCCCCATTCCTCTTTGGGCAGGGTCAGTGCGGCACTGTCCAGCAGCCTCGCTCCCGTAATTACCCGTTTCTTGGGGCGTAAATCCGTACGGCTCTGCAGGAACTGCTGAAAGGATGACTGCAGCTTGTCTTCAACAGCAGCAGCGCCTACATCAGGCTCCATTAAGAACCTGGCCGGATCAATCCATTTCTGCTGCTGGCCGGCAGGCTGATTGCGGTCCGCCTGTCCGCCCGTATGCTGCAGAACAAGCACAAGCAGCTTCGCTGGCCCCGGCAGCTCCGGCTTATCAAGCGCTAGCCGCTGTGACCGCAGCTGGTCCGCTGCCTCCAGCAGCTCAAGCTCCCTGTCAAAGAATCCATACTCAGCCAAAAGATCACTGCGGAACGGGGCAAGCAGACAGGCCCGCCGCAGCAAACCAGCCTCAGCCTCCGTGTGCTCCAGATAGCGGGCGAAGCCGCTTGCCAGCTCTGAGGCATCAAGGGAACAATAATAGAGCTGCGGACTATTTATTTGAAGAAATTCGCGGAAGTTAGTCAATAACACCTCTGACTGTCTGGAGTATCTGCTGTCTTTCTCGATCAGGCAGATGGACGCACCGGCCATTTCCGCAATCGTTTCCAGCAGGGTTAACCACTGCTCAGCTTCTCCCCGCTGCCTGAATCCCACCGCGAGCACACCCTTGAATCCATTTCCCGACAATAATGGACATTCTAGCAGCACCTGCCCGGCACCGTCCTCGTGTATTATAGCGGATGACAGAAAGGACTGGGGTGAATAACGGGCCTGCAGCTCCCTGACATAATAATCCTCCGGCTCAGCTGCCCAGCCTCTCGCGCAGTATGTATGGGCGGAATGCTCCCCGTTCTGAAAATGCACCAGTACCGAAGAAGGCGAAAGAGGCAGCCCTGTCACCACATCAAGCAGCACTGTCCCCAGCTCCCGGAGCGATCCGGCACGCTGAAGCTCCAATGCCGCTTCCTTGAGGCGCAGCGCGCCTTCCGCGCCAAGCTGTGCCCGGTGCAGCAGCTGCTCCCCCCGCCGGGATATGCCCAGCAGTGAGGCAATCATCTGCTCCTGCCGCTCTCCGCCTTCCCGCCGGCTTCCGGCCGCACCGGCTGCAAGCAGCAGAGCACGCTGTTCATTGCCGGTCTGAACCGGATAGCAGGATAAATAATCCGGAGGCTCCATGCCCAGTCCGGTAAAAAACAGGGTTCCCGGATCCTTGGATATCTCCCGCCAGTGCCGGGGCTCTTTGCCGAGAATAGCCTGGCCCATAAACCCTTCGCCCTGCCGGAAAACCGCATTCAGCAGCAGCTGCCCCTCTTTGCCTGCAGCGTGGTCAATTCTAAATATTCCTTTATCCGTCTCACGGGCAAAGGCATACAGGCCGTCTCCCGTTGCGGCAAGCAGCCGCAGCACAGCATCAATGTCCAGGAAATCCGTCTCCAGCTGCTCCAGGAGAGAGCTGATGAGCCGGTTATCCTGTTCCTTCTGCGGCTTCATCACCCATCCGGCCAGCAGCCTGCACATAATACGCGCAAGCGTGGTAAAGCTCTTCCTGATTTCAGCGATCCGCTCCCGGGAGAGTTCCGGAGTGGCACGCAGACCGGATATCAGCCGGCTGTAGGCAGGATGCTCCTGCATCCGTGCTTCAAACATGTCCAGCACCTGAGCTTTGGTTCCCTGCTCCATATAGAGCCCTGACCATAAATAGTAGACTTGGCCATAGCCTGCATCCAGCGGAGTAAGAACATACTTTAGTCCGGGAACCCACTCCATGACGGCAGAATCATCTAACTCCTCCAGCCGGTGCAGCAGCTGGTCAAAGCCGCGGGATGCGCTCTGCAGGAATTCCAGCAGCTCCTTGGAGAAGCTGGCCGGAGTTGTGGGGGAGGTAATCATTTTTCCCTCCCGGTCCGTAAGCACGATAGCCTGATCCGCAGCTGCACTGAACGTATCCTGCAGCTGCTGAATCTCTTCCATCAATGTGTCTGGCACTGCCGCAATCATAGAATCACCCCTTGCCCGGATTTAACAATGAACTTATATATGCGCAAATTTCCACTTCCTACTTTTCTATATATAGCTTTTTATCATAGTTCATTTTGGGCGCAGATACAATTTTTCAGTTAGTATAAAAAAACGCCAGCCCACTAAACCGATGGATATCATTTCCTTTTTCCATATCACTCCGGTTTTGACTGACGTTTACTTTTATATACCCTATTTAACCGCTTCCATAACGATTATAAGGGCAGTTTGCGCATTTCACCTCAGCCGATCATCAGACCCATTTCCGCAGCATTTTCCGCAAGAATGACAGCATATTGCTGCAGGGTCTCCTGTGACAGCCGGCTGACGGGCCCTGAAAGAGACAGCGCCGCTACCACCTTGCCGCTGCGTCCGACAATCGGCACCGCTACTGCAGCCGCGCCGGATTCCCGCTCCTCAAAGCTGGTTGCGTAGCCCCGGCGTGTAATCTCTCTCAGCTGCTCCAGATAAAGACTGCGGTCCACACTCTCCGGCCAGGAGGGGTCGGCCAGCAGGCGCACCTGAACCTCAGACGGCGCATAGGCAGCCAGTACCTTGCTGGAGGCACCGACGGACAACGGCAGCCGGGCGCCAATCTGCGCCACACGGCGGATTGCCTGATGACTCTGTACAGCCTGGATGCGCACACGCTCCAGATCATCACGCAGATACAGGCTGACTGTCTCTCCAAGCCGGTCGCGCAGCCGCTCCATTGCCGGAAGCAGCAGCACCGCCGGTTCATCAAGCGTCGGCAGATGGGTGGACAGCTCCCAGACCCGGATGCCAAGCCGGTATTTATCCGTCGCTTCATTGCGCAGCAGGAATCCTTTTTCCTCAAGTGTTGTCAGCAGACGGTGTACTGTACTTTTGTGCAGATTGATCCTTCCGGCAATCTCCGTAAGGCTTAGATCACTATCACGGGTAAAGCACAGCAATATATCGAGCGCCCTTTCCACAGCGCGGACAGTCAGTTTACGGTCCTCCACGTTATTCTCCCCTTACCTGTTTCATTAAATGAAACCCGGTTACATTATTCTACATAGTCAATTCTATCTTAGAGCAAAAGTCCAGGGAAAGTCCAGCATAATAAAGGGGCCGGAAAAGCCTGGGGCCCACTTTACATTTACATTACAAAAGCGGCGAATTCATTGACTTTGCAGGGTCTGCAACCTACGATTAAACATATGAATTATTTTTTTAGGAGTGGACAATATGGATCTGGCAACTCTCCGTACCGGCCCGCCGGTCTCACACAAGCCTGATAAGCACAAGCCGGATGCAGCACATCAGATTTCACTGCGGATGATCCGTTTTAAGCATATTGTTGTAGCATTGCTGCTATCGGTCTTTTTCTTCTTTGTTTTCTGTTTCATTGCACTGCATGCCTATATCGCCTGGGTGCTGTCCAATCCGACGGTAGCCCCGCTCTATTCTACGCCTATGATTGCCAAGGGGCTGGAATATGAGGATGTAAACTTCCCGGCGCTTGACGGCAGCCGCACGATGCAGGGCTGGTATATCCCGTCTGAAGGCTCAACCAAGACCATCGTGTTCAGCCACGGCTACGGGGCGAACCGCGAAGAGACCTGGGTGCCCATGTATGATCTGGCCCATTATGCGCATAGCCTGAACTTTAATGTCGTCATGTTCGATTACGGCTTCGCCGCGCAGGTTAACAAGGACATTGCTACCGGCGGCAAAAAGGAATCCCAGCAGCTGCTCGGCGCTATTAATTTTGCCAAGGAGCGGGGGGCCCGTGAGATTGTCGTATGGGGCTTCTCTATGGGTGCGGGCACTGCGCTTCAGGCCGGGCTTGTAACAGAGGACGTTGATGCCATGATTCTGGACAGCACGTTCCTGCTGGAGCCGGATACCCTTTATCATAATATCAAGCAGAATATTGATCTGCCGCGCCAGCCCTCCCTGGAAATTATGGAGCTTCTGTTCCCTGTGCTGAACGGAACGGGACTGAATCAGATTCCTTACAGCCAAGTTAAAAAGGAGGATTATTCCTTCCCGATCCTGTTCATGCACGGCACTAAGGATGACAAGGCGCCTTATCCGATTGCCGAGGAGCTGGCGGCCAACCAGAGCAATCCTTATTCCGGCTCCTGGATTATTGAGGACAGCCACCATGAGCTGCTGTTCCGCGAGCATCCCCGCGAATATCTGCGCCGTGTCTCTGCTTTTCTCGGCAATGTACAGCTCGCTGATTCGCAGGAGGAAGGCGGAATCCGGGCTGCAAGCAAATGAATAATCAGCATTAAGAGGAAACGTGCAGAGCCGGTATTCTACCGGCCTGCACGTTTTTTGTTCCTTCTCATATTCTCAATTCCCGGCTCATATAATGAACCGTTATTGAGCTAAGACAGGAGGTCTGCGAGCAATGCTGTATGTATACGGGCCGCTGCTGCCTGCGCGTATTCTTGAGGAGATTATATTCTGGAAAACCCAGGAGAAGGAGCATACCGAGGTTATCAAAGGGATTGTTCCTGCACTGGAGGAGCCCTACGTTAAGCTGCTGGACGAGTGGGCTGTCGTCTTCGGCGCCGCAGAGCAGGCTGCACGAAGGCTGCTGGAGGTCTCTCTGGGTCCACCCCCGGGCGGACACACCGGGCTTGCCGGCGATACCGGACAGCTTGTTCACACCGCCTGCGGCCAGTCCCGCGAATTCATCCGCCAGCTCTACGCTCTGCGGGAAGCCAGCCCTGCGGTTAAAGCCCAGCCCCTGGCCGGCATAGTTATCCTGCATATTATCCGGGAGTCTGAGTATTTTCTGGCTGTTCTAGGGTCGCTGAGCGCTCCGGGCCAAATTTCCGGAATGATGAGGGAAGCGGCTATTGACCACCCCGAGCTGCTGGAGCCTGCCAGCAGGGCTGAAGCCAGGGGAGCCCTTGAGCCTCCCGCCTTCGGAACTTCCTTGCCGGAGCTGCGTGAGCCGGGCTCGGTCCCGATCGGCGGCCATACCCTTCCCCCGCTTCCCTACCCCTATAATGCGCTGGAGCCTTACATTGACGAAAAGACGATGGTCATTCACCATGACAAACACCACCAGAGCTATGTAGACGGACTGAACAAGGCTGAGCTCAAGCTGGCTGAGGCCCGCAAGAGCGGCGATTTCGATCTGGTTAAGCACTGGGAGCGGGAGCTTGCCTTTAACGGGGCAGGCCATTACCTGCATACGATCTTCTGGAATGTCATGTCTCCACAGGGCGGGGGACGCCCGACGGGGGCCTTGCTGGATGCCATCGAACGCAGCTTCGGCAGCTACGATGCCTTCAAGAACCAGTTTACTGAGGCAGCCAATAAGGTGGAGGGCGGCGGCTGGGCCCTGCTGGTCTGGAGCCCGCGCAGCCGCAGGCTGGAAATCCTGACTGCCGAGAAGCATCAGAATCTGTCACAGTGGGATGTTGTCCCGCTGCTGGCGCTTGACGTCTGGGAGCATGCCTATTATCTTAAACACCAGAATAACCGGGCCGATTACATTAAAGACTGGTGGAAGGTTGTCAACTGGCCGTATGTCTCCGAGCGTTACGCCGCCGCCCGTAAGCTGATGTGGCAGCCTTATTAAGCTGCATGCACCGCAAATAGGCTTAAGCTGCCGGCTAGGCCAAGCAAAAACAAGCCCGTTCAACACCGGAGTGCTGAACGGGCTTGTTCTATGTCCGGAGCGGACCTGCAGCCTGCTCCATTCTATTCTTTGATCAAGGCCAGGAATTCTGCACGCGCTGCAGCATCTTCACGGAAGCTGCCTCTGGTCGCCATGGTCACCGTCTTGCTGCCGGGCTTCTTCACCCCGCGGGCGCACATGCACAGATGTTCTCCCTCTACCACAACCATCACGCCGTGCGGACTCAGCACCTCTGCCATAATGTCGGCAATTTGCGCTGTGATACGCTCCTGTACCTGCAGGCGCCGGCTCACCGCTTCCACCAGCCTGGCCAGCTTGCTAAGCCCGGCAATCCGGCCGCTTGGCACGTAGCCGATATGCACCTTGCCGAAGAAAGGGGCCATGTGATGCTCACACTGGCTGTAATAGACGATATCCTTTACAATAACCAGCTCTTCATGAGACTCATCAAATGTAACGCCGAGCGCCTCGCGGGGATCTATTGAATAACCGCCAAAGATCTCCTCGTACATCCGCGTGACACGTGCCGGCGTTTCCAGCAATCCTTCACGGCCGGTGTCTTCACCGATTAACTCCAATATTTTCGCAACGTGGTACTCGATCTGCTCACGGTTCACAGATACCTTACCGTTCACATATTCCTTGATGCCCCCCATGAAGCCTCCCCCTTTCGTCCCCGTATCTATAATTATTTATAACGAGAACCTATTATCTGCCCTTGCGGCCCGGTTTCTGTCTGGCTGCCGGAGCAGGCCGTCCCGGCTGTCCGCCGTTATTCTTCAGCATCTGCTGGGCACGCTGCATTTGTTTGCCGTTAAGGTTATAGCCCATTTGCTTAGCCACTTTCTGAAGCATTTCCGGATCATTCTGCATCGTTGTCATTTGTCTGCGCAGATAGAATACACCAATGGCAAATCCGCCGATCAGACCTACAACAAGCGTAATAATAGGCAACGCAATATCCATCTTTAATCCACCTTTATACTCAATTGTCCGCATTACCCGCTTGGGCACGCGATTCTATCATAGCATTTCAACATCAGCACAGCAATTGGTAAATCCCTTTAATTAAAAGAGATAAATACCGGCTCCATCACGGGCTGACTCCCCTGCCTCCAGCTCCAGCAGGCGGCGCTTGATCCCCAGCCCTCCGGCATAGCCGACGAGCGCACCAGCCGCTCCAATGACACGGTGACAGGGGACAATCACAGGAACCGGATTACGGTTATTGGCACCGCCGACTGCACGGACCGCCTTTACGTTCCCTACTGCCTGCGCGATATCCTTATAGGATGCAGACTCGCCGTAAGGAATACTGCGCAGCGCTGCCCATACCTGCAGCTGAAACGGGGTCCCGCGCATATCCAGCGGCAGAGAGAAGTCCCTGCGGTGTCCTTCAAAATACTCAGTAAGCTGTTGCCTCACCCCGGCAAGCTGCTCCTCACCCGGCAACAGCTCCACGCTGCCAAGCTGTGCAGCAAGCCACTGCTCTGCCTGCCCGCGCTTCTCTTCGAACGCGCCGAATTCGATCAGGCACAGCCCCCGTTCTGTTGCATACAGAGTCAGAGGGCCGATCAGCGATTCCATCCCGCTGTAATATACCGCCGCTGCAGTTCCTGCAGCTATACCGGGCTTATTCATTGCCTGTCTCCCCCTGCTTCTGCAGCCTGTCCAGCGCCCGGCCCAGCATCTCCCGCACCACACTGTCCTCTTCCCGCTCAAGCGCCTGCTCTACAGCCGCCAGCGCCTCAGCGCCGCCGATTTTGCCCAGGGCCCAGGCTGCCGTGCCGCGCATCTCCGGACGGGATTCACGCAGCACAATGTCTGTCAGCTTCGGTACAGCAGTTGTCTCCTTAAAATTCCCGAGGGCAATAACCGCGTTGCGCTGGATCGGCTTCTTGCCCCGCCAGGCTGCCGAGCTCAGGCCGAACTTCTCCTTGAACTCCCGGTTGCTCAGATCAAGAATCGGCATCAGCAGCGGCTTGACCACCTCAGGATCAGGCTGTAGCTCGGGACGGTGGTTCCAGTTCTTGCCCCGGTTCTTGGGACAGACAATCTGGCAGGTATCACAGCCGTACAGGCGGTTCCCGATCTTGGTCATATATTCCTCACTCAAAAAGCCCTTCGTCTGCGTAAGGAAAGAGATACACGCCTGCGCATTGAGCTGTCCCGGTCCCACAAGCGCCCCGGTAGGACAGGCATCAATACACTTAGTGCAGTCTCCGCAGCCGTCCTCTACAGGCTTATCGGGAGGAAACGGAATGTTCGTAATCATCTCTCCAAGATAAATCCATGAGCCCCATTCCGGGGAGATAATGGCACAGTTTTTTCCGCTGAAGCCGATTCCGGCCCGCTCCGCTACCGCACGGTCAACCAGTACACCGGTATCAACCATGCTCTCAAGCAATGCATCAGGCACGCGTTCACGGATAAAAGCTTCAAGCTTGGCCAGTGCTTCGCGGAGGACCATATGATAGTCCCTTCCCCAGGAGGCGCGGGCAAGTATGCCCCTACGCTCCCCCGGCTCTGACTTTGGCGGATTCTCCATTTTGGAAGGATAAGCTACCGCTATGGCAATGATGGACATAGCCGTACCATCCTTCAGGGCCGGTACCGTCCGCTTATCCAGATCCTGCTCCTCAAAGCCGGACTCATAGCCCTTATCCCGGTGATCCTGAAGAATATTCTTCAAATATAAAAAGGGCTCAGCCGTAGTGAACCCGACATCATCAATTCCTAGCTGCGGGGCAGCCGCTTTAATCTCAGTCTTCAGCTGCTCCCACCTGGAAGCCGGCGGGGCATATGCTGTACGGGCTTTGCTGTTCATTTCCGCCTTCTCCTTCTGCTCATTATTCATAATAGTCATCAATGCCGGATCCGCCGCTTACAGAGCGTTAAGCTTGGATAGCGGCCACCAGATATACATGGCCTTTCCGACAATAAAGGACTGAGGCACGGCCCCGAAATAGCGGCTGTCCTTGCTGGCTCCGGCATGACGGTTATCCCCCATCAAAAAGTAAGTACCGGCTTCAACCGTTAACGCCTGAAAATCCGAATCCTGAATAGCTGTATCCACATAAGGCTCATCAGCCGGGACGCCGTTGACGTACAGCTGATGCTCCTTCACTTCTATAATATCACCCGGGATGCCGATCACCCGTTTAACCAGATATTCCTTGCGGTCCGGGCCCAGACTCGGGTCATGCAGCACTACAATATCCCCCCGCCCGGGGTCGGCAAAGCTTAAGGTTATTTTGTTAATAATCAGCTTCTCGCCCTCATAGAGCGTAGGCTGCATGGACTGCCCGATTACGGTTGAAACATTGAACACAAACAGATTAAGCAGCGACATGATTACAAAAACGATTGCAGCAGTGAACAGCCAGTCCCGCAGCTCGCGCACCCAGCCCCGGCCCTGCCCTCTTCTGGTACCGTTATGGGTGACTGAACGGTATCTTTGCTTGCGGCTGCGCATAAATTCCTTATCCAATTCCCCGTTCATATGCCACCCTCTCGCCCTTATAATGAATAAGTGCCGCCGCCAGTGCTTCAGCCCATAACAATAGAAAAGCATATCTCCCGGCCATTTGCAACGGACAATGGGGAGATATGCTTTAGTATAAGGGAACGGACTATGCAAATCGTCATAGTTCTCTATTCTAGTAAATGTTTCCGCTTACGTTATGCCGGATGAACAGGCCTTAACCGACAATGCTAAGCTTGCGTACGGATTTGAAAATCTGGTTCTCGTTATAGCCCATAGCTTCATACAGCGGCAAAGCAAACGAGTTGTGCTCGTCAACGGCTACGTAAATACCGCTAACCTTACGTGCCGTAAATCTGTTCTCCATCGCCGATACCAGGCTTCTGCCGATTCCTCTGCGGCGGTATTCGGGATGAATGGCAATACGGAAATAACAGCCGTGATTCTTCTCAATCGTACCGATCAGTGCACCAACAATCTCACCATCTTCTTCAGCAACTACAATGAGATCGGAATCCCAGGAAAGCTGCCTGGAGAAGGGCTCCATCGTGCTCTCAAAACATTCTTCCGACAATGCGGTCTGCAGCAATTCAGTCACAGAGGTAACGTCACTTAATTGAAAGGAACGAACGTGCATTCTTTAAATCTCCCTTTTCTATGGCTTGGATTTTACAAAAAGAAGGAGTTCCCGCAACAGTAGACAAAGAAAAAAAGCATGGAAAAACGAATGGATACTATCTCGAAGAAGTCGCCGGATCCATCATGACATTGGAAGCTTTTCTCGTGGTCAAAGATGTATTAACCGGATGTAAACGGCAGATCACATCTTCAATGTTCAAAAACCGAGGAATACCTGCTTTTAACTCTATTAAAGCACACTTTTCTGGCGATATCACCATTTTTCTTTAGAAAGCGCTTTATATCAAACGCTTTCATTGAACAACTTTACACTTTTACATGTTTAAGGTAATTTAGTGCGTATAAAGTTTCTTTTCCGGGAGATTCTAATCTTTTAACATAGCCTTAACATATCCGGTGAGGTAGTCCCGCCCCGCACTTTTTAAACATTTATGTTTGTTTAATGTTGCATTCTTGTTCCAGATACGGTTTAATAATAGTATCTTATTGGTTACATACCCTATAGGGCACATTGGAAATAAGGGGTTTTGACGTCAAGACCGCCAAAATTCTTTATCTATACAAATTCTCATAAACTCAGGAGGGATTTTTCCATGGCATTTCAATTACCGGCACTTCCTTACCCGAACAACGCACTCGAACCGCACATCGACGCTTTGACGATGGAAATTCACCATGACAGACACCACAACACTTATGTGACGAACCTGAACGCTGCTCTGGAAAAGGCGCCTGAACTGCAGGACAAGAGCATCGAAGAGCTGCTCACTGACCTGAACGCAGTACCTGAAGCAATCCGCACTGCTGTACGTAACAACGGCGGCGGACATGCCAACCACACGCTGTTCTGGGAAGTTATCGGACCAAACGGCGGCGGCGCTCCGGCTGGTGCACTTGCTGCAGCAATCGACAGCGAGCTCGGCGGCTTCGACAAATTCAAGGAAGATTTTGCTGCGGCGGCAACTACCCGTTTCGGCAGCGGCTGGGCTTGGCTCGTTGTTAAAGACGGTAAGCTGGCTGTTACAAGCACACCTAACCAGGACAACCCGATCAGCGAGGGTGCTACACCTATCCTCGGCCTGGATGTATGGGAGCATGCTTACTACCTGAACTACCAGAACAAACGCCCTGATTACATCAAAGCGTTCTGGAACGTAGTCAACTGGGAAGAAGTCGGCAAACGCTACGAAAGCGCAAAATAATACTCCTGCCGCCTAAGCGGCCAGAGTGAACATAACGGATACTGCCCCCCGGGCGGTATCCGTTTTTGTATGCCGGAGACTGGGCGGGAGGGCTGGTTGGGGACTGGACGAGGACTGGTTGGTGGATGGTTGGGGGCTGGACGGCAGTTGGACAGGGGCCGGACGGGGGGAGGACGGGAGCGGGACGAGAGCCGGACGGGAGCTGGGCGGGGGCCGGACGGGAGCCGGACGGGAGCGGGACGAGAGCCGGACGAGAGCCGGACGGGAGCGGGGCGAGAGCCGGACGGGAGCCGGACGGGAGCGGGACATGAGCTGGGCGGGGGCGGGACGGGAGCGGGTTGCGTACGCCTTGCTTTAAGTGTAGATTGTGCAACTAAAACTCCCGTTTTTAGCCGCAGCTGTCAGTTAGCTGCACTCTGTGCAATTAAAAAACGGGTATTGCTGATTCTCAGCTGTTTCAGCCTGATTTAGTTGAACAAACTGCAGCTATACGGTTCAAAGACTGAGATACGCTGGTTTTAAGTGTAAAGAGTGCAGCTAAATTGATTAGCTAGTTAAGTAGTGCAGTTGCACACGCGCACGGATTAAGTTAAGTGTAAAAACATCATCTATTATTGGAAATCCCTCCCTTGAAGGAAGACTAGCTGGAAAAAAGACAACTAATTTTACTATTATCTGCCCTGTGGGAGGATTCCGCCTGTAATAACTGTCGATTTATCACCTAATGATCTAAAAAATCGAAAAACAGCAGAATTAGAGGACAAAAATCCAACTAAATCTTTGATGGTCACGAAGCCTCTGCAAACTTCTGGAGTACGATGGAAAACCCGGGGACAATCTGCGGCGCATTAGCTCGGCTACTTCCCGCTCTCCATAACTCCGCAAAAAAACAGCCTTGCCGGCAAATATACGGCAAGGCTGTTTTTTGAGGTGCAGGTGCAGCTACAGCTGCTCCTTCTCCGCTTCATCGAAGTAGCTGTTGAGCAGCTTGAGGAATACGTTGGGAAAGGCGTAGCCCGCCATGTCCTCACGGCGGATCCAGCGCACCGCGCCGGCGTCCTCCGGATGGTCCCCATCCGCGAAGGGCTCCGCCGGCAGCTTCCCGGCGGCCGGCTCAGCCGCCGCCCCATAGGACGCCCGCGCTTCTGCCGCCAGCGGCAGCGCAAGGGCGTCCTCCTCCCTGCAGATGTACACCTGCAGGGTCCAAACAATATGGCTGAACGTGTGCTCCGCAGCCGTCCAGTGCCCCTCAGGCCGGGCGGGGATCCCGGCCTGACGCAGGGACCGGCGCAGCCGGTCCAGCGCTGCCGCTTCCGGCAGCAGCGCTCCGGTGGCGCCGCCCTCCGCAGGCGGCGCCGGCCAGTGCGGCAGCTCCCACATGCGGGCTAACAGCCCGCTCTGTGGCCGCTGCCGGATCAGCACCTTACCGGCATGCTCGCCGCTGCCGGTAATGAGGGCCGCCAGCCGCTCCTCCGGGCGCGGCGGCTTGGCCTTGGTCTTGACGGGCAGCGAGGTCTCGCAGCCCGCCAGGCGCGCCGCGCAGTGCTCCATCACCGGGCAGATGAGGCAGCGCGGTGATTTCGGCGTGCAGACCAGCGCGCCAAGCTCCATCAGCGCCTGATTGAAATGCGAGGCTTCTCCCTCCGGGATCAGCTTTGCCGCCAGGCGCTCCATCTTTACACGGGTAGGCACCTTGGCGATGTCATCCTCCAGCAGGAAGTAGCGGGATAAGACCCGCATGACGTTGCCGTCTACTGCCGGCTCGGGCCGGTTGAAGGCAATGCTGAGGATGGCACCGGCCGTGTAAGGACCAACCCCCTTTAAGCCGAAGACCGCATCACGGTCATTCGGGACCTCGCCGCCGTACAGCTCCTTAACCTGCCGGGCCGCATGCTGCAGATTGCGGGCCCGCGAATAGTAGCCCAGCCCCTCCCAGCATTTCAGCACATCCTCCTCCGGAGCATCTGCGAGAGATTCTACCGTAGGGAATCGCTCAATGAACCGGTTAAAATAGGGAATAACCGTGTCCACTCTCGTCTGCTGCAGCATAATTTCCGAGATCCAGATGTAATACGGATTGCGGTGGCGGCGCCAAGGCAGATCCCGCCTCTGAACCATATACCACTCCAGCAGATTTGTGCTGAAAAACAACTCTACTTCCTGCTGCTGCTCTTGCTGTTTATCTGTTGTCATTCTTTGGCTCCTTACTTATATAATACCCTGCCTCTAATACCGTGGTCTTCCGCCCCTCTATGTCCCTTGGCCCTCACACCGCTCAGCCAATCCGCTCCAATACCGCAAAGGTTGAAGCCAGCTCCTGGCTGTGGGTAATAGTAAGATGAAGGATATGCGCTTCCCTGTCCAGACCCAGCCTCTGCCAGGCCCCCTCCGTGAGCTTCACACCCGGCTTGCCGGAGCTATCGGGCAGAATTTCTATATCCTGAAAGCCTACCTCACTGCCGATCCCGCAGCCCAGCGCCTTGACCACCGCTTCCTTCGCAGCAAACCGGCCGGAGACGAATTCAGGCAATCTGCCTGTCCGCCCTTCCGCCAGCTGCAGCTCCGCCGGGGTAAGAATACGCCGGATAAATTTGCCGCCGGATGCTTTGGCTAATATATCCTTCATGCGCCGGATCTCCAGCACATCATGTCCGATTCCATAAATCACAACTCCACACTCCTTATAAAAGTGCCGGCAGGTAATGCATGCTTTTAGTTTTCAATGTTTCATCTTCGATCTACAATCTCTAATCTTCAATCCTCAATCTGCTATCTTTCATTAAGCGCTTTACTAATGGTATTATCTTTATATACATTCTTGGTATTCTGGAATTATTATAGTCCGGGACTTATTTTCTGTCATATGATCTCTGATCAAAGAGAGGGGTTTCACCGATGAACCGTAACTTCGAATTGCCTGCCGGTGAGGATGCCGTACTGCGCTGCTCCCATTTCCCGGCCCGCAGCAAGGCTGCAAGCCTGATCGTCATCGCACACGGCTACAAGGGGTTCAAGGACTGGGGAATGTTTCCCCACCTCGCAGCCGAGCTGAGCCGTGAGCATGAAGTGATCTCCTTTAACTTCTCCCACGGCGGAATCGGCGAGGATCTGCAGAACTTTACCGAGCTCGAGAAATTTGCCCGCAATACTTACAGCCGGGAGCTCAGGGATCTGGAGATCCTGCTCTCCTATCTCAGCCAGCATCACAAATTCGGTGCGCTGCCCCTGTTCCTGCTGGGACACAGCCGCGGCGCCGGAGACAGTCTGCTCTACGCCCTGGATCATCCGGATGAAATTGCCGGTGTCATCTCCTGGAACGGGATCACTGACCTTGATCTGTTCACGGAGGAACAGAAGCAGGAGATGAGAACAGCCGGCCGCAGCCATGTTCTGAACGGGCGTACCGGTCAGCAGATGCCGCTTGATGCTGTAATTCTCGAGGACCTGGAACGCCAGGCCGAACGCTATAATATTCTTGAGCGGATGAAAGCGGCCCGTTTCCCGGCTGTCCTCATTCAGGGAACCGAAGACAGCGCCCGGCTGCGGGAGGGGTCCAGACAGTTGACCGGGCTCCGCCCCGATATCCGCTGGGTCCAGATCGAAGGCGGGGACCATACCTTTTGTACGGTTCACCCCTTTGCAGGAACTACCCCGCAGCTTGAGCAGGCTATATCCGCTTCGGACGCCTTTATCCATGAGACACTGGAGGGCCGGCGCAGCCCCCTGTAAACCGCACAGCAAAACCGCCGGAAAGACGGTGCTCCTCTTACTCCGGCGGTTGTTTTTGACCACTGATTATCCTTCACCCCCCGCTAGATCCCCGGGATGACGTTCCGTTTATGCGCAGTTCTCTTGTAATAACGCTCCAGCTTCTCCGCCGCTTCCGGACTGACCGGCTTGCCTTCCAGATAGTCACTGTTCTCATCATACGTTAAGCCAAGCTCGGTTTCATCCGTTTGTCCGGGCCACAGGCCTGCAGTCGGCGCTTTGGTCACAACCTCCTCCGGCACTCCCAGATAAACGGCGAGCTGGCGGACCTGGCGTTTGTTAAGCGTGCTAAGCGGGGTAATATCAACGGCTCCGTCGCCCCACTTGGTGTAGAAGCCGGTAATCGCCTCAGAGGCATGATCCGTACCCACTACGAGCAGATTATTCTCAAAAGCGAGCGCATACTGCATCACCATCCGGGTTCTGGCTTTTACATTCCCCTTGCCCTGATGCGTAATATGACGGTGCTGTCCCAGCGCCTTGAGGCTGTGCTCCACTTCCAGCGCAATCTCATTAACAGCTTCTTCAATATTGGTTTCAGCCTTATGGGTCAGCCCGAAAGCCTCCGCTACCGCATAGCTGTGCTCAATATCCTCCTGTTCACCGTAGGGCTGGAATACGCCGAGCGTAATAAAATCCTTGCCTTCCTCAGCAGTCAGCTCGTCCGTCGCCCGTTTGCACAGTCCTGCAGCAACCGCGCTGTCAACGCCCCCGCTGATGGCAATCAGCAGTCCCTGCGCACCGGCCTGGCGGACATAGGCCTTCAGAAAATCGACCCGTTTCTGCACCTCTGCCTCCACATTAATGGCCGGCTTGACTCCAAGGGCAGCAATAATCTCATTTTGCAGGCTCATTACTATTCCTCCGTTTCTGCATATCCTTCTATTCGAAAAAAAACCCCGCAGAGCCGGGCTTCCGGCCGCCGCGAGATTCCTCTGATTCATTACCCGTAATTTACTGGCAATAACGGTTAAATACTTCTTTCAGTTCAGCAGCAATTTCGCCCGCCGAGCGGTCCTCAACACCATGGCGCTCAATGAAATGAACGAGCTCCCCGTCCTTCATCAAAGCGATGGAAGGTGAAGACGGCGGATATGGAGCAAAATATTCACGCGCTTTGGCAGTGGCTTCCTTCTCCTGGCCTGCGAATACTGTATACAGGTGATCCGGCAGCAGTTCGTTCTGAAGAGCCTGGGCTACGCCGGGACGGCACTGCCCCGCTGCACAGCCGCACACAGAGTTAACAACAACAAGCGAAATTCCTTTTGCAGCTGGAAGTGCGGCTTCCACTTCTTCCGGAGTCAGCAGCTCCTGGAACCCGATACTTGTCAGGTCATCACGCATAGGCTGAATCGAATCCCGCATATATTGGCTAAACGACATGGACATTCTTCTGCACTCTCCTTTGCCTTTTCAGTGTTTAATTAGGCTGCTGTAACCGCAGCAATCACTAACTTTATTATACATACATACCCTGTGAAAGCAAGGAATACGGACTGGCTGCCCCCTTATCCGGCAAGGTTTTCTTCATTGGCTTCATAGGGCAGGGCGATCGTAAAAGCAGTCCCCTCCCCCACTACAGACTCCACGCTTATAGTGCCGTTATGCCGCTCTACAATACTCAGGCACAGCGGCAGACCGAGTCCTGTCCCCTGGCTCTTGGTTGTTAAGAAGGGGATAAATAAATCCGTGAGCTTATCCTGGGCAATTCCGCTTCCGGTATCCCTTACCGTCAGTTCAATTGTACCGCTGTTCATGCGCGTTTCCAGCGTCAGCACGCCTTTGGCATCCATTGCCTCCATCGCGTTGCGGGAGAGGTTCAGGATCAGCTGCTTGATCTCCCGGACATTCAGCTTGAGGAGCGGCAGCGCAGCGCATGTGTTCAGCTCAATGCTCTGGCCGCGCAGATTCGCGTCGGCCCAGAGCAGCGGAGACAGCTCTTCTATTATATGCTGAAGCTGAACCAGCTCTTTATCAGAGACCCTGCTCTGGGCCAAGGACAGGAAATCATTGATAATTCCGTTGGCACGGTCCAGCTCGTCCATTACAATCTGATAATACGAATCAAGCTCCCCCGGGCTTTTCTCCCGCATCAGCTGCAGGAAGCCGCGGACTACGGCCATCGGATTACGGATCTCATGCGTAATGCCTGCCGCCATCTGGCCTACCAGCGTCAGACGCTCCGCATGAACCAGTTCTGTCCGGATTTTCTCCTCCTCCGTTACGTCCTGGACAATCATCACGACCCCGTCCGGAGACACTGAGCCCTGCTGAACCGGGGTTGTGTAGATCTGATAGTTGTATTTACCGCAGATGATTTTGGCGTTGGAGCGCTGCTTGTTATCAATAACAGCCTTCAGCTGTATAAAGGTCTGTTCGTCCACGCTATCAGCGAACAGCACCGCGGCCGGCTTGGACAGAATCATTTCCCTTGTATAGTCAGGATAATGCCTCCGGATCAGCTTCAGCATAAATTCATTAAGCTCTGTGATATACCCGCTCTCATTCATGGACATAATATTCAGCTGTACGATGTCCGTAACCTGCTCAAGCTTTTTGGATTCCCACATGAACCGCTCCGACTGCCCCTTCATTTGCTCTTTAACCTGAACCTTATCCCAGGCGGTTTCAATACAAAAGACAAGCAGACCTCCGAGCAAAACAGTAACGAACAGATATATAATAACCAGTATCACCTCGGAAGTAAGCGTCCGGGCTTCCCGGATAATTTGCATATTAGGCAGCATAATTATAAAAAACATGCACGGAAACAGTACGGCCCACAGCAGCATAACCTTACCTGTCCTGCCGGCTTTATTAAATGACCGCGCCAGGCCGAAGAGCAGCGGATACAGCAGCACTCCGGAATTAATGATTATAGCCTGAAGTCCCGGCGGCTCCGAGAACAAAGCTGTGCAGGCCAGAAAATAGGCGGCCAGACCAAGCCCGGAACGGAAATTACCGTAGAGTATCCCGATAAAGGCTGGCAGCAGCGCCAGATTTAGATAGACCTCACCAGCCAGTGTGGAGGAAAGAATTGTACACAAGGCAATGCTGATTGTACAGCTGACAACGAGAAAGGACAGATCATCCGGGAGGCGCCGGTTTCTGCGGGTCATGTGCTGCCGGTCCAGCCACCACTGAAACAATAGTAAAAACGAGGAAGCTGCCGCTATCTGCAATAGAACATCCTTTATTTCCTCAATAATTGCAATCACTCCCTGAGTTAGGCAAAATACCCTTTCCAATAAAATTAAAGCATAGCCATGCATTTCTGACAACGAAATCCTGTATATACCGGTGACACTGCATTATCAGGCCCGCCGTGGTAAAATTAAAGCAAACAAACAGTTTGGGAGTTAATCAAATGAGATACGATGTAATCATAATCGGCGGAGGCTCCGCCGGACTAATGGCCGGTATTGCCGCAAGCAGCAAGGGCGGAAAGGTGCTTTTGCTGGAAAAAGGGGACAAGCTCGGACGCAAGCTGGGCATCTCCGGGGGCGGCAGATGTAATGTAACCAATAACAAAGAGATCGATGAGCTGATTAAATATATTCCGGGCAACGGCCGGTTTCTTCACAGCGCCTTTTCCCGGTTTAATAATAAGGATATTATCGCATTTTTTGAGAATTTGGGAATCCGGCTGAAGGAAGAGGACAATGGACGGATGTTTCCGGTCAGCGACAAAGCAAAAACCGTTGTGGACACCCTGGTCAATCAGGTGCGGAAGCAGGGTGTCCAGATCCGGCTGCATGCCCCGGTGCGTGAAATCCTCTATAAGGAGGCGCGGGTTAACGGTGTCCGGCTGCAGAACGGCGAGGTTATAGAGTCCCGCAGTGTAATCGTTGCCGCCGGCGGCAAATCTGTACCCCAGACCGGCTCAACAGGAGACGGATATCCCTGGGCGATGCAGGCTGGGCATACGATTACGGAGCTTTTCCCGACCGAGGTTCCGCTCACCTCCAATGAGCCTTTTATTCAAAGCAAGGAGCTGCAGGGTCTTTCCTTAAGAGAGGTATCTCTATCCGTTTGGAACCCCAAAGGCAAGAAGCTTGTTGAGCATCATGGAGATATGCTGTTTACCCACTTCGGCATTTCCGGGCCGATTGCCCTGCGCTGCAGCCAGTTTGTCGTTAAGGCGCTGAAGCAGTTTAGCAGCGGAAATATAGAAGTCTCAATTGATTTTTTACCGGAGAAGAGCAAGGAGCAGGTGTATGGCGAGACACTGAAGCTTGCTGAGCAGGAATCCAAAAAAGCAATCAAAAATGTGCTGAAGGGCTATCTGCCTGAGCGGATCATTCCGATCCTGCTGCAGAAGGCGGGGCTTCCCGATACGCTTACCTATGATAATATTCCTAAGCAGGACTGGCAGCAGCTTGCCCAGCTGGTCAAGCGTTTCCCGATCAGAGTGTACGGCACACTGTCGATTGAGGAGGCCTTTGTGACTGGCGGAGGCATTAATCTTAAAGAGGTTGATCCCAAAACGATGCAGTCGAAGCTGATGGAGGGACTCTATTTCTGCGGTGAAATTCTTGATATTCACGGCTACACCGGGGGCTACAATATTACAGCGGCTTTCTCAACGGGCTATATGGCCGGGGAAAATGCCGCCTCCCCGCAAGGATAATCAGTCGTTGCCAAAAAGCGTTGCCCGCAGTCCTGTGGGGCAACGCTTTTTGGTGCTTCTGAAATTCTAATGCTCCGTAAGCCGGATCGTGCTGTACATCCGGGCAACAAATGAGCCGATGCCGTAGCCGAGCGGGGCAAACAGCAGCAGCCCCCACCAGCCGTACAGCGGAATACATACCGCTGCCGAGCACAGCACTGCATATGGAACAGCCATAATCTGCATAGCCTTTGAGCCGGCCTCCGCCTTTTGCTTCTTGCTGAACGGGAGAATGCCGATGTAATCGTCTCCGGCAAAGAGCAGCCAGAAGGAGCTTAGCCAATAGCACATTAAGAGCGTTAGAACGGCTAGCAGGATCCACTTCAGAAAAGCAGGAGCAATAAGGAGTGCAGTCGTTGATACGCCTGTAAACGATAAATACAGCTTCAGATGACCCGGATTGCGGACCAGCGCCTTTATCCCTGCCGCCGTAAAACGGCCTTCAGGCTGCCTTGATGATAACAGCGGCTGTGATCTGCGGAAAATCCAAGGCTTGTACCTGGTCGGACGCGGCTTATCCAGCACACCGCGCAGCAGCAGGCCGGCGATTCTCATCCGTTGCTTATAATCCTCACGCACATCACTGAGAAAGGTCCCCTGCAGCAGGAGACGGTAACGGAGAGTCCAGACCGTTACTGCTGTATATAAGGCAGCTGCAGCCAGGAGCAGCAATGGCTTGTCCTTCCATTGCAGCGCCAGCCATACATATAGCCCGGACGGCACCGTAGCAGCCGGAAGCAGCCACAGCCAGCGGCGGAAGCCCTGGAGCTGCACCCTGACGATATGTCCCAGCAGCTTAATGCTCCAGCCGGCAGCAACCGTCAACAGCAGCAGCGCTCCGGCTGCTGACGGGCTAAGCCCGTAGCCGCGTATGATAAAAGGAAGCAGGACCGCATACACTGCGGCTATTTTGAGCGCTGTCACGGTCAGGCTGTAGATTACTCCGCGCAGCAGAATGCTTCTAATCCAGTTCTGCCGCTGCCTGAGAAACAGCAGATCCCCCTCCTGCAGCAGCAGGACCATCCCGCCGGTCAGCAGCAGTACTGCCAGCGCAAGCGGGATGAGTATAAACGGGATTACCGATACCCATCCAGGCATCTCCCCGGACCAGAAGCCGTAATAGAAGCGGCCGCCCAGCAGGCCTCCGGGAATGATTAAATAGAGCAGGACCGTCCAGTCCACCGCTGTCCGGATAATAGCCGTCTGCTCCCGCCAATGGGAGAACAGACGCCGGCGGAAGAGGCACGGTCCGGTAGGAAAGGCATAGCCGGTACCACCTGCACGGCCTTCATGATGCTTCGCAGCCATATGCTCACGCTCCCTCATGTCAGCTCGTCGAAGCAATCAAACAACGACCCCTCCGGCAAATCGGCGATATCCCGGATTTCCTCCAGCGTGCCTGTTGCCGCTATTTCACCGCCGGAGATCAGCACGAAGCTGTCGCAGATTTTCTCAGCCGTATCCAGTACATGTGTAGACATAAGCACACCTGCACCCCGCTGCCGCTCAGCTTCCAGCAGACGCAAAAAGTCCTTGGTAGCCCTGGGGTCCAGCCCGATAAACGGCTCGTCCACGATATAGACGTCAGGCTGAACAAGAAAGCCGAGCATCAGCATCATTTTTTGCTTCATGCCCTTGGAGAAGCCCGCCGGAAGGTCATCGCGCACATGTCCCATTCCGAACTGCACCAGCAGCTTCTCTGCAGCCGTTTCAAACTGCTCATAGGGCAGTCCATAGGCCGCAGCAGCCAGATCCAAATGCTCCCAAAGCGTCAGATCCTCATAAAATACCGGCTGCTCCGGCACATATGCATACGATTTATTCGCTCCGCCAATTGTCACTTTGGCTTTGGCATGCTTTAGCAGGCCGAGCAGGGTTTTAATGGTCGTGCTTTTACCGGCACCGTTCGGTCCGATCAGTCCCAGCAGCTCACCCCGCCGGACCTGAAAGGAAATATCAGCTATCCGCATATCCCCGGCCTCGTATCCGGCCTCCTCGATATCTACATCCAGAACGATCTCCCGTTCTTCCTCAATCTCCTGTAATTCTTCCATACTGCTTCCCATCTCCTAATGTTAAATACCTTTGTCCCGGAGATATTCCGGTCTTTTTACCATTATACGGATTATGGCCGGGAGACTTCAAACATTACTTGAGGCTCTATTCCGGCGGCCCTGTCCCTGGTCTCGATCCGCCCGCTCAGCAGCAGCATGGCAAGGCCAAGCAGTGCTGATAACACACCGGATAAGATAAAAGCAGGAACAGCCCCGGAAGCTGTTACAAGTGCCCCGCCCGCCACAGGTCCGAGAATAGCAGCAGCGCTGGTCAGGCTATTCACCGTTCCGAACACCCTCCCTGTATAAGCTTCCGGTGTCCGCCGCTGCAGCATTGCATAAAATGGAATAAACACAAGCCCCGCCCCTGCCCCCGCTGCCGCAAACGAGCTGAATAATATAATGTTCATCCACAATCCTGCCTCCCCGTGGGCAGTAACCAGTGCAGCGGCGGCAAATACAGAGCCCATAAGGATGGCGCCTGCGCTCATCGAGATTAGCGGCCGCCTGCCGGTGCGGCTTATGGCAAGCGCTGACAGCAGTGTTCCAAGTCCGCTGGCAGCCAGGCACCAGCCAAGCATATCGCCGCTGATGCCGGGAATGTCCCGGAACAGTGTTACCGTCTGGGAATCAGCCATCTGCAGCACCAGCAGTACTGTCACCAGCATGACAAGCCCGCCCAGTATAGCAGGCATTCCGGTAATCAGCCGGAGACCGGCGCCTGCCTCCAGAAGAAAGGGTGCGCGGTCCGGCAATTGCTGGGCTGCTTCCGTTGATCTGGCTGTCTTGTACTGTCCTGCGCGCGGCACCGCCAGCAGGATGGCGGCAGAGAGCAGATAGGTAGCTGAGTCCAGCAGATAGCAGGCTGAAATTCCGAACGCCGCAACAAGCAGGCCTCCGAAGGCCGGGCCGATGATCTTGGTGATCTGCTCAATTGATGAGCTCAAAGCAACAGCACGGTCCATTTGGCTGGAGGGAACAAGCTCCTTGAGCTTGCCGCTTTTCGCCGGAGAGAACAGGACATCCATCATGCCCTTGGCTATGAGCAGCAGGTAAACCTGCCACAGGGAGCCGGCAAATACAAGACAGGCTACAAGTCCGGCACGGATAAGGTCCGAACCGATCATGATAGCCTTTCGGTCAAGGGTATCGCTCAGATACCCTGCCAACGGTCCCCCAAGCAGCATGGGTACCGCCATACACATTGAAATCGCCGTAATCTCCCAAGGACTAGCCTGCCATTTCAGCCCGACCATAGTCAGCAGGGCAAGGAAATGCAGCCAATCGCCTATATTAGAAATCAGCTGTGCAGCAATCAGCAGCATAAACGGCCGGTTAGCGGTCAGCTTTTCATCCGCCGACGCTGCCTTGTTTGGTTCCATCATTATTTCGTCCTCCCGCATCTGCATTTTTGAATTAATAGTACGGGAAAACTGCCCAGTTCCTCATCAATCTGCAGCTGTAATTATCTGCAGTTCCCGGGACGGAAAGCCCTCTGCTGCCGGAGGCGGAGCGCAAATTTGACACTCTTTTGCCCAAAAAAGAGTCACCGTCAAAAAAAATGTTTGATTTTTAATAATTAAAAGTGTGCTCATTGTGACAAATCACATGTTCTTGAACCCTTGTTTGACGTATTGTAAGGATATCTTAAGGTTAACTGCGCTTTAATAGTGCAGCCGGATCAATGATTCCTTACGTACAGGGCGACCTGCACGACTAACGATAGAGGGTGGAGAAGCATGATACAATCCTATGAACGCGACACTCAGTTAACACTGCATTTGTACCGGGTATTTGCCAAGTCTTTCAAGAGTATTAACGAGCATGCCGTTACCGGAAGCAAGATTGAGGGATTTAATCCTACAGCCTTTGCCGTCATGGAGGTTCTATATTACAAGGGGCCTCAGCCGATTCAACAGATCGGAGCCAAGCTGCTGCTGCAGAGCGGCAATGTCACTTACGTCATTGATAAGCTTGAAGAACGCGGCTACCTGCAGCGCAAGCCTTGTGCCAATGACCGCCGTGTGATCTTTGCTGAATTAACAGCTGAAGGCGAGCAGCTAATGAGTGAAATGTATCCGAAATACTCGGAGCGCCTGCACCTGGCCTTCAGCGGACTGAATGATGAAGAGAAGGAACAGATGATTGTCCTGCTCAAGAAGATGGGCCTGCAGGCTGAGAAGCTCTCACCGCTGCCCCGTAAATAACTTACAGGCAAATCAATTATTGTGAATGAATTCACTAATTGTATCTGCATATAACCGATCTGCAGGTACGATGATACCGGAATTATCAGGAAACAACGGTACTTTTACTGTTGTTGCCTGTCATCACGCCGGATTCGCTCAATTTAACGGTACTTTTACCGTTGTTTCCTGCCAGCCCGCCGGATTCGCTTAATTTAACGGTACTTTTACCGTTGTTTGGGGTCATCACGCCAGTTGCAATGCATTTCAACGGTATTAATAACAAACGGCTGCACTATCCTGAGGGACAGTGCAGCCGTTTCTTTTAAGGCTCACTATATAATGTTTATGCCCTGCTCTATGCTTCCTTCACCTGTTTAATCTCCTCACCCAGCGAAGGCAGGCCCTGGCGCAAGCCCGAGGATATAATCAGTGACAGGACAGCCAATACAGCCATTATGATAAACAGGGAATGCAGGCCTCCCTCCAGCGCTCCGTGCAGGCTGTTCCAGGCATCGCCGGTCAGTGTGCTGCTGCCGTGCGGGTTCAGCAGGCTGCTGATATCAGCTCCGCTAACCTCAGTCCCCGGCTGAGCTGCCAGCTGCCTGGCGATGCTCAGATTCAGCCAGGAGCCGAACACCGCGACTCCGACCGTCTGACCGAGTGAGCGCGTGAAGGTATTCAGCGCTGTCGAGGCGCCGCGCTGCTCATGCCCGACGGAGGACTGGGCAATAATGGTGAATACAGTAGATGCATAACCGAATCCAACGCCGCAGAACAGCATGAGAACCACAAGCATCAGCTGTGAGGTACCTGCAGTCATGAACGCAAGTCCAACCGAACCTGCGGCAATAAGGGATAATCCCAGCATGCCTGTCCGGCGCGAGCCGGCGCGCAGAATCATCCGGCCTCCGGCAATGGAGCCAACCGTCCAGCCGACAGACATCGGGGCCAGCAGCAGACCGGAGAGCGCCGCGCTTTTGCCGAACACCCCCTGCACCCACAACGGTATATAGGTGGACAGGCCTATAATTAAAGTGCTGACCAGCAGATTGGCTCCCGTCGACACGGCAATATTACGGATGGAGAACAGGGACAGCGGAAGCATCGGCTCCGGTGCGCGGCGTTCCACAACGAGGAATATCCCCAGTAAAATAACCGCTGTAACCAGCAGGCCAATCAGCAGCGGAGAGGTCCATGCCAGATTCTGCCCGTCTGCAGTAAGGGCAAACAGCAGCGCACTTACACCTGCCGCGAACAGCAGCACCCCGGCCACATCAATCTTCGCCGTGCGTTTTACCTTTTCTTCCTTCAGGTAACGGGCGATAAATAGAATCGACAGCAGGCCAAAGGGGAGATTAAATACAAACACCCAGCGCCAGCTCAGATAATCAACCACATAACCGCCCAGCAGCGGACCCACAAGCGAGGAAATTCCCCAGACGGAGCTCAGCAGCCCCTGTGTCTTGGCACGCTCCTTAATGCTGTATATATCTCCGATAATCGTAAAGGTCACCGGAATAAGCGCGCCAGCCCCGATACCCTGAATGGCCCGGAACACGATCAGCTGCCCCATGCTCTGCGAAATCCCGCACAGCAGGGAACCCAGCAGGAAAACAGCCGCTCCCCCCATAAAGACCGGCTTACGGCCGATCAGATCGCTCAGCTTGCCGAATATCGGCGTTGTAACAGCCATCGTCAGCAAATAGGCAGTAAAAATCCAGCTTAGCCACTGGATGCCCTGAAAATCACCGACGATTGCCGGTCCGGCCGGGCCGGTAACGGTTCCCTCGATGGCAGCCAAAAAGGTGGCCAGCAGAACTCCTGTTAATATAAGCTTGCGCTCTCTTGCTCCTGGTGTACTCAATGAAATCCAGATCCCCTCTATGTATTATCACGCTAAATCCCTAAGCGGCTAATCGGTCTGTCACTGCGCAGCAGGGCAAACAATACCGCATCCTGAAAGCCGGTACCGGTATGCCTGTATTGGCGCAGCAGCCCTTCCTGCAAAAAGCCCAGCGCACTAAACAGCCCGGCTGCCCTTGTGTTGCCGGGATGGCATAACGCTTCAATCCGGTTTAACCCCATCGTGCGGAAGCCAAAATCGAGTATAAGCTCCAGTGCCTCCCTCATATAACCCTGTCCCCAACAATCTGGTGACAGCTCACAGCCGATTTCTCCCCGGTATGCTCCGGCCAGCTGCCACTGGTTATAGCCGCAGCTGCCGATGATCCTCCCGTCCGGAAGAACGATACTCCAGCGCAGGCTTTCTTCTTCCCTGGACATTTGCAGCAGCAGCCCGATCAGCTGCTCCGCATCAGCGGGCGAGGCCAGCGGCGGGGCTTCCAGCCAGCGGCCGACCGCCGGATGGGTCCAAATCTCATACAAGGCTGCTGCATGAGATACATCAATAGCGTGCAGCTCCATTCTGGCTCCGCGCAGTACCGGGGTTACCCCGCCGCTAATATACACGATTTTCCGCTCCCCTCTCTCTTCATATAATAAGTATACATCATATGTAAGGATTCCCCGAGCAAATGAAGAACAAGCCAGTCTGACATTCCCGGCCGGCCCAGGCACGACAAAAAGCGCCGCACGGGCGGAAGACCGCCCTGATACTGACGCTGCTCATAAATTGAATAATTCATTGCATTCTTTTACATAAACCAGCCAGCCGGCCTATACTTATCTTAAGCCTTTGCTGCCGCCTGAGCCGGAGTAAGCACCTCAGAGCATAACACCTGAAGCTTTTCCTGAATATGTTTGAACTCTTCCAATCCCGTACCGGTAATGCTGAAAGCATCGCCATGGGCAGTCAGGAAGTTTTCCTGGGTAAGCCGCTCCAGCTCCTGCTTCACTTCGCGTTCCGCAACCCGGTATCCCAGGTTCTCAAGCTCGGGCAGCATATCCGACAGTGTCAAATCCCTCTCATGTGCAATATAAAGCATATGGATTCCTATGAACAAATTCTGTACATCGGCGCGCATATTCCACTCCTTCCGGCCAAGAGCCTATGATATATTAAGCATTACCCTGGCAGAAGGATGCGGAAACACTGCCGCAGCTCCATATAAGTCTTCTATTGTGATTTATGCAAAATTACGGTAAAGCTTGACGGGCCGAGTCCGGCTGTACTATGGTGTTATTTACAGTTATATTTTCATTACTGATTCAAGGTACAGGAAGGTGATGCTTCATGTTTCAGGCAATGCCCTATGACGGCACACGCAGTGAACGGTTCGAAGCCGTACTGTCACAGCTTGCCGCACTGATCGAGGGTGAGCCGAGTGCAGTTGCCAATCTGGCAAATGCTTCGGCGCTGCTCAAATTCTCTATGCCGGATACCAACTGGGCCGGATTCTACTTATTTGACGGCAAGGAGCTTGTCCTCGGACCGTTTCAGGGGCTTCCGGCATGCATCCGTATACCGCTGGGCCGCGGAGTCTGCGGAACGTCTGCTGCAGAGCGCCGGACGCTTGTGGTTGACGATGTCCACGCCTTCCCGGGACATATCGCCTGCGATGCCGCATCGAACAGCGAGATTGTCGTCCCGCTGATCAAGGATGATCAGCTTCTCGGTGTGCTTGATATTGACAGCCCGCTCAAGCACCGGTTTGATGACGAGGAGCGGCGCTTTCTTGAGCGATTTGCAGCCAAGATTGCCGAAGTAATGTAAGCCGGCACCCACAGATAAGGCCGCCGCAGATTCAGGTACTCCCTGATCTGCTGCGGCCTCTTTGTTTCATACAGGCTGATTATCTGACCGGATTGATTCTCCAGATTTCAGCCGCATAGCGGCTGATCGTATTGTCGCTGGAGAATTTGCCGGAGTGCCCGATGTTGACAATCGACTTCTTCAGCCATTCACGCTGATTGCGGTAGGCAAGGTCGATTTTGACGTGTGTCTCTACATAGCCGGCAAAATCCTTAAGCACAAAAAATTCGTCATTATTATCGAGCAGCGACTGGTACAGTGTATCAAATTCCTGGGTATTGCAGCAGATTGGCCCAGGCGTTACCAGCTGGTCCAGCACTTCCTTAACACGCCCGTCGCCATAATAGATATCGCGGGAATGATAGCCGCCGAACTGATGATAATCCATGACCTGCTCCGCCCGCAGCCCGAACAGGAACATATTGCTGTCACCGACCATTTCATGCATCTCCACATTTGCCCCGTCCATCGTACCGATAGTCAGTGCACCGTTCATCATGAATTTCATATTCCCGGTACCGGAGGCTTCCTTACTTGCTGTAGAGATCTGTTCACTGACATCAGCTGCCGGAATAATCTTCTCTGCCAGCGAGACTGAATAGTTCTCCAGGAAGAAGATGCGGATCTTTCCTTTAATATCAGGGTCCTTGTTCACAACATCAGCTACCGTGTTAATCAGCTTGATGATCCGCTTCGCCAGATGATAGCTTGGCGCCGCCTTCGCCCCGAAGATAAAGGTACGCGGTACCATATCCATAGACGGGTTATCCTTCAGCTGGTTATACAGGTGCATAATATGCAGAATGTTCAGCAGCTGGCGCTTATAGGCATGCAGCCGCTTGACCTGCACGTCAAAGATTGAATCCGGGTCAACCTGAACGCCGTGCTTCTTCGTGATGTACTCGGCCAGCCGCAGCTTATTGCGCCGTTTGATCGCCGCAACCTGCTCCTGGAAGGAGGCATCCTCACTATATTTAATCAGCCCGATCATCTCCTGCGGCTGATGAATCCAGCGTGTACCGATCGAATCATTGATCAGACTGGTAAGCTCAGGATTGGCATGCATCAGCCAGCGGCGGTGTGTGATGCCATTTGTTTTGTTATTGAACCGGTGCGGATACATCTCATTGAACAAGCGCATTTCACGCTTCTGCAAAATTTCGGTATGCAGTGCGGCTACCCCGTTAACACTGTGGCTGGCCACAATCGCAAGGTTCGCCATCCGAACCTGATCATCATGAATGATCGCCATCTGGTTAATCCGGTTCTGGTCGCCGGGGTATTTGCTCATCAGCTCACCGCAAAACCGGGCATTGATCTCCTCGATAATCAGGAAAATCCGCGGCAGCAGCTCCTTGACCATATTCATCGGCCATTTCTCAAGCGCTTCGCTGAGGATCGTATGATTCGTATACGAAACCATACGGGTCGTCATATCCCAGGCTGTGTTCCAGCCGAGGCCGTGCTCATCCATCAGAATCCGCATCAGCTCGGGAATCAGCAGGGTCGGGTGGGTATCATTGATATGGAGCGCTACTTTGTCCGGCAATGCTTCAATCGGCGCTCCGGTCTTGCTGAAGGTGCGCAGAATACTCTGTACGCCTGCACTGCACAGGAAGTACTGCTGCTTCAGCCGGAGCAGCTTGCCCTCATACTGCGAGTCATCCGGGTACAGGAATTCAGAAATGGATTCCACGGAGCGTTTATACTCCAGGAACTTGTGATAATCCGAGCCGGCCAGCGAGCCGGACATCCGGGAAGCCGGGGTAATCGACTCGGCACTCCAGTTGCGCAGCGTATTAACATGCTTGCGGTCAGCGCCGATCACCGGAACATCGTAAGGCACTGCGCGTACCGCTTCATAATCCCTATGCTCAAATTTCAGCTCGCCGTTTTCTTCACGGGTCTCAATCCCGCCCCAGAAACGGACCTCCACCTGTTTGTCTTCCCGGCGCACTTCCCATACATTGTCGTTCTGCAGCCAGTAGTCAGGCAGCTCTACCTGATAGCCGTCTACGATCTTTTGCTCAAACAACCCGTATTTGTAACGGATGCCGCAGCCATGTCCCGCATACTGCAGGGAGGCGAGTGAATCGAGAAAACAGGCAGCCAGCCGGCCGAGGCCGCCATTGCCCAGCCCCGCATCCGCTTCTTCCTCCTCTACCTCGCGCAGATCGAAGCCCAGCTCCTGCAGACCATCGCGCACTACCTCCAGCACACCCATATTCAGCAGGTTATTGCCAAGCAGCCTGCCGATCAGAAATTCCATTGAGAAGTAATAGACCTGCTTCTCCTGGCTGATCTTGTATTTGTGGTTTGTATCAGCCCAGTTCTTCCCTGCATTCTCACGGATCATATTGCCCAAAATCTTGTACACTTCACCATTCGATGCTTCTTCCAGCGGCTTGCCGAGTTTACTGATCAGTGTCTCGCGGAATACCTTCTTGAAGCTTTCTTTGTCGTTAAACAACAGCAGGTTCCTCCAGTCGGATGTGTATTTGTATGAGATACATGGCCTCTATGGAAAGTCAGGACCAGCCGGGCTGTGCTTACATAGCCCGGCTGATCCTGGGGTTAAATTTTGCTGCTCTTGGCGATGACAAACGGACGCTTGCTATCCCCGACGAGTATCCGGTCCTTGCTGAGATGCACGTCCTTATCCATAATTACATTTTCAATTACCGCATTCGCTTCAATCACACATTTCTGCATAATGACCGAATTGACGATTCTCGCACCCTCACGGATCTGCACGCCCCGGAAAATCACGCTGTTCTCGACGGTTCCGCCGATAATACAGCCGTTGGCCACCAGGGAATTAGTGACGTTCGCGCTGTCCAGATAGCGGGTGGGCGCTTCATATTTGATCTTGGTCTGCACCGGGTTTTCTTTGAACAGACCCAGATAATTCTCCTGTTTAAGAAGCTCAAGACTATTCTTGTAATAGCTCTCCAGTGAATTGATAACGGCATGATAGCCCTTATATTCATAGCCGGCAATTTTGAAGTTGGCCCGGTTCTTCTGAATCACATCACGGAAGAAGAAGCTCTCCCCGTGCGCAATGCAGTACTCCACCTGCTCCAGGAATAATTTCTTTTCCATGATGAAAATATCAAGATACACATTGGGATGATGCTTCTCCTGATGAATCTCGGTAACGATATTATCCTCATTTAATTCAAGCCGCAGGCAGGGGTCATGCTCAGGCTGAAGCTGATCGGTCGCCTTGTAGACGAGCGTGACATCAGCCCCCTTTTCCAGATGGTACTGGAAGACATCCTGCAGATCAACCGTATTAATATGCTGGCTTCCCGAGAAAACAATGTATTTGGCGGATGCTCTTTTGAAAAAATCGAGGTTATTGTGATAATGCTGCAGGTCGCCGATAGATGTATCCGTCGGATCGTTCCAGTCAGGCGGCAGAATGAACAGCCCCCCGTGCTTGCGGTTCATATCCCAGGACTTGCCGTCACCGAGATGGTCCATCAGCGAACGGTATTTGCGGCGGACAAACAGCCCGACACTCTCCAGCTCCGCTCTCATCATATTCGACAGCACGAAATCGATCAGCCGGTAACGGCTGGCAAAAGGCACGGCCGCCCCGCAGCGGAAATAGGTTAATTCGTTCAATTTGTCCAGTTCATGATCAAGATTAATTACGCCCATAAGCTCTTTCATCGCGGTCACCGTCCTCTAAAATTATATGGTTTTGGCTGCAACTGTTTTGCGTTTTTTGCTACGATTGTCGATCAGCAGAATCTCATCCTCATTCTCCCGGTCAGCGCCGATCTCCATATAATCCTCGATTACTGTATTCTCGCTGATGATTGCCTTATGAATTCTTACGTTCTTGCCGATCTTCACCTTGGGCATAATAACAGAGTCGGTAATGACACTGCCTTCGCCCACCTCCACGCCGTAGAACAGCACGGAATGCTTCACTTCCCCGCGCACAATGCAGCCCTCATTAATAATGCAGCTCGACACTTTGGCTTCCGGAGCCACATATTGAGCAGGCTGGTTCGGGTTGCGGGTGAAGATACGCCAGTTCGGATCATTCAGATTCAGCGGCGGGTGATCGCTCAGCAGATCCATGTTGGCTTCCCAAAGGCTGGTTACCGTACCAACGTCTCTCCAGTATCCTTCAAATGGATAGGCATACAGGGAATTGCCGTCCGCCAGCATGAGCGGAATAATGTCCTTCCCGAAGTCATGAGAGGAATCCGGCTTCTCGCCGTCCTCCAGCAGGTGCTTGCGAAGAACCTCCCATTTAAAAATATATACACCCATCGAAGCCAGTGTGCTCTTCGGTTTAGGGGGTTTTTCTTCAAATTCGTAAATCTTCAGGTCTTCCTCGGTATTGAGAATGCCGAAACGGCTTGCCTCCTCAAGAGGAACATCAATGACAGAGATGGTGCAGTCCGCATTTCTGGACTTGTGATACTGCAGCATAGCGTTGTAATCCATTTTGTAAATATGGTCGCCCGATAAAATAAGCACATGCTCGGGGTCGAACTGGTCAACAAATTTCAGATTACGGTAAATCGCATCAGCCGTCCCGCGGTACCAGCTGCTTCCGTTTTCCCGTTCATGCGGAGGCAGTACGAATACACCGCCATCCTTACGGTTCAAATCCCAGTCACCGCCTACTCCGATGTATGAGTGCAGGACCAGCGGCTCATACTGCGTCAGCACGCCAACCGTATCGATTCCCGAATTCGAGCAGTTGCTCAGCGGAAAGTCAATAATCCGGTAGGTTCCTCCAAAATATACAGCCGGCTTGGCAAGTGATTTGGTCAATCCCTTCAGCCTTTTCCCTTGGCCTCCCGCCAATAGCATGGCTACCATTTCTTTTTTCTTCATGGAAGAGCCTCCTTGACATATGGATAAAAAATGGAATAAATGAGGTTAAATGAATCTAGCTCCAGAAAGAAATGTATCCAAAGAAGTAAAATGAAAAGAAAAGGTGCTTGATAGGAAATTTGATAAGATGACAAACGGGGAAAACAAAAGGATATGTATTGCGCAGCCGGAACCCTAAACATTTGTTAAAGCCTCCGGTTTTAGTATCCTTATTGTAAAGTGTTCTAGGCCCGCCGTCAAAACCCTTTTTATACCCTGCAAAAGTTAAATTTCCCGCTAATTTCCTTAAGTAATATCATTTACTGCTTATATAAATAGATTAACCATTATGATTAACCATGAACTACAATTTCGAATCGCTGACGGAGGAGTTGTTCAGCAAACGTTCAACCTGGTGTGTCATAATATAGCTACCTATTACTGCAATTGGAGGAATTGATGATGAAAGCTGCCCAGGGCGTACGCCTTTTGCTCGTTGATGATGAGCCCCATATACTCCAGTTTCTGGAGCTCGGCCTGACCAATGAAGGCTTTGAAGTAAGAACCGCACCGGACGGGGCAAGCGCCATCGCCGCCGCTGCCGATTTCAAGCCGCATGTGGCGATTCTCGATGTAATGATGCCCGGAATGGACGGCTTCGAGGTATGCCGCTACCTCCGTACGGAGGAAACCGAAATCGCCGTCATTATGCTCACAGCCAAGGATGAGGTCGATGACCGGGTTAAGGGCCTCTCCATCGGTGCTGATGATTACATGGTCAAGCCGTTCAGCTTCGATGAGCTGCTGGCCCGGATTCAGGCCCGGCTGCGCAACCATTTCCCCGGCCTGCTCGGCGAGGTCCGCTGCGGCCCGTTCCGGATTGACGGCAGACGCAAGGAAATCCGCTTCAGGAATGAGGTGCTGGAGCTCTCCCCGACTGAATATGAGCTGCTGCAGTACATGGTAATTAACCATGGACTGGTGCTGAGCAAGCCGATGATTCTGGACAAGGTGTGGGGCTACGATTTCGGCGGTGAGGAAAATATCGTCGAGGTCTATATCCGCTCCCTCCGCGAAAAGCTCGGCGATAAGGAGCACCGGATCATCCGCACATTGCGCGGTGCAGGCTACCGGGTGGATCTGTTATGATCCCCCGTCTCCTGCGCAGGCTGCACGCCCCGCGTTCCCTGCGCAAGCAGCTGCTGGCAACCTCGCTGCTTATTCTTTCGGGCCTGCTGCTGCTCATCGGAGTACTGCAGTATGTGCTGATGCGCAACTTTATCTACAGCAACCGGGCTGAAACCATGGAGGCTCAGCTGCGGTCCGTGCCGCGTGATTTTTTTTTCAAGCTGATTTACGGGGATTCCAACAATCCTATTAACGGAAATATCGGCGGCGGCTTGCCGGGTAACCTCCCGTCAGGCCAGCGCAACGTCGAGGGAGGCCGCCCGCTGCTGCTGGATGCGCATACGACCATTGCCGTCTACAGCTCGGATGGCACCTTTACCGATCTGCAGAAGGATACGCTGGCTGACTCCGCCGCCCCGCAGCTGACCGATGAGCAGTATAATCAACTGCTTGTCCACACAACAGAGAAGGCTACCGGAAGCTACAGGCTGATTACGGCCACGGACGGCAGCCAGCATCTGGCGGTCTTCATGGATATGGGCCGGCCCGGCGGAAAGAAAATCCTGCTGCAGATGAGTGCCCAAACCGGGCCGCTGAAGGATGTGATCCTGCAGCAGCTGCTGATTTTTGCCGTGCTTGCCGTGGCCGCGCTGCTGGCCGGCCTGTTTCTCTACCTGCCTGCGCTGCGTAAAACGCTGGTTCCGCTATCTAATATGGGCGAAGCCGCCCAGAGCATAGATGCCGGTAATCTGGATGTCCGCTTTCCGGTTGACCAGGGGCAGATGGAGATCGACAAGCTCTCCCATTCCTTCAACGGGATGCTGGAGCGGCTGGAAATCTCCTTCCGGGGTGAGCGTGAGGCCAAGGAGCAGATGCGGCGGTTCGCTGCCGACGCTTCACATGAGCTGCGGACACCGCTCACCTCGATACACGGCTTCCTGGAGGTGCTGCTGCGCGGAGCTGCCGATAATAAGGAGCAGCTGTACAATGCGCTGAACAGCATGCACGG
This sequence comes from Paenibacillus sp. FSL R7-0273, assembly GCF_000758625.1. Taxonomy (NCBI): domain Bacteria; kingdom Bacillati; phylum Bacillota; class Bacilli; order Caryophanales; family Paenibacillaceae; genus Paenibacillus; species Paenibacillus sp. FSL R7-0273. Next base: position 558,360 of record NZ_CP009283.1, on the reverse strand, counting down.
GGAGTCGAAGCGGATCAATAAGCTGGTGGAGGATCTGCTGCTGCTGGCCCGGATGGACGGAGCCCCCCAGCTCAGGGTCAAGGAACTGCTGCTCGGCGAGATCATTGAGGAGATGCAGCCGCAGCTGCGGGTGCTGGCCGGCAGCCGCCGGGTCACCTGTGATTTTTCATACGGCATCCGCGGAACCTATGATCCTGACAAAATCAAGCAGGTTGTGCTCAACCTGTTTCATAATGCCGTACAGCATACGGACAGTGAACAAGGGGCTATTCATCTGGCCCTGCATGCCCGGAACCATATAGCTGAGCTAACCGTGAGCGATAACGGCTCAGGTATTTCAGCCGAGCATCTGCCGCATGTCTTTGACCGTTTCTACCGGAGCGATTCCTCCCGCACACGCAAATACGGCGGCTCAGGACTCGGCTTATCCATTACCAAATCGCTTGTAGAGGCCCACGGTGGAGAGATCCTTGCAGAGAGTGTCCCCGGAAAAGGGACTACCTTCAGAATCACGTTGCCCTGTCTGGCTGTCTAGTAGCTTGTAAGCCGTAATTAACGTTATAATAGTAAGCATAACTTAACTTTCAGGAGGTTATCGCTATGTATGAAGTTGCTGTTATCGGAGCCGGCCCTGCCGGTGCAAGCGCCGCCTTGTTCACTGCCAAGGCAGGCAAAAAAACACTGTTGATTGATAATGATAAAGGCATGACCCGCAGAGGCTGGTATGAGAACTATTATGGAATCGCTGAAATCGGCGGCCCGGACCTGGTTGAAACCGGCCACAAGCAGGCGGTTAAATTCGGAGCTGAGCTTGTTGCCGGTCAGGCGGTAAACCTCACAGCCGGCAGCGAAGGTATTACCGTTGAAACCGAAGACGGTGCAACCTACGAAGCGAAGCATGTTATCCTGGCAACAGGCGTGCTGACCGACCTTGCCGCCAAAGCCGGTGTAGAGACGAAGGATGGCACCGAGCCAAGAATCAAAACCGTAGTAGCTGTTAATGCGGAGGGCAAAACCAATGTTGACCGCATCTGGGCAGCCGGAACGGTTGCCGGTGTGAGCGTGCACGCCATTATCACTGCCGGAGACGGTGCAAAGGTAGCCATTAATATCATCAGTGAGCTGAACGGTGCCAGATATGTGGACCATGATTTGCTGAAGGCATAATACGAGACACATCTATACAGCTCAGTAATTTAGAGCAGCAAAAAGCTATCCCGGTTGATCGGCCTGAGGCCTTTCTTCCGGGATAGCTTTTTTAGAGTCAATGGATATCAGACTTGCTGCACAGAATAGAGTTAAAGCCTCTTTCGCTCAATATTCAGCCGTTTTAATTGCAGCAGACTTCTCCGTCCTGCCTTCGTAGAAGTCCTGTACAATATACAGCGGTCGGCCCTTGGTCTCATCATAAATCCGGCCGACATATTCGCCGAGAATCCCCAGCATAATCAGCACGAACCCGTTGAACGTTAAGGTGATGCCGATCATCGATGCCCAGCCTTTGACAGCCTCATCCGTAAAAAGCGCCAGGTAGAGCACATACATAAGGTACAGAAATCCGCTGGCTGACAGCAGCCCTCCCAGATAACCCGCCAGCTTCAGCGGCTTGTATGAAAAGGAGGTAATGCCGTCCAGCGACAGCTTGATCATGCGCTTCAGCGGATACTTGGTCTCCCCGGCCAGCCGTTCGTCGCGCTCATATTCAATCGCCTTCTGCCGGAAGCCGACCCAGCTGACCAGTCCGCGGACAAACCGGTTTTTCTCCGGCAGCCGTTTCAGCTCCTCGCACACCTTGCGGTCAATCAGCCGGAAGTCGCCGGTGTCCACCGGGATGGAGATATCAGTGGAGTAGCGCAGGATGCGGTAAAAGGCGCTGGCCGTCCACCTTTTGAACAGGGATTCGCCGTTCCGCTTGATACGCTTGGCATACACAACCTCGTAGCCATTCTTCCATTCCTCGATCATCTTCAGAATCAGCTCCGGCGGGTCCTGCAGATCAGCGTCGATAATGATGACAGCATCGCCGAGTGCATAATCCATCCCCGCAGTTATAGCGATCTGGTGCCCGAAATTGCGGGACAGGTCGATCAGCTTCACACTCTCATCCCAGTAGCTGTACTCCTCTATCATCTGTGCGCAGCTATCTGTACTGCCGTCATTTACAAACAGCAGCTCGTAGTCCTCGCCTGTCGTTCCCATTACTTTTTTGATCCGCCGGTAGGTTTCCTGAATCACAGCTTCTTCATTGTACATCGGTATTATGACGGAATAGCGCACGCTGATGCTCATGGGCAGCTCCTCCTTAAATGAAATTGAATTAGTCCAAATTGACCTCATACAGGGTCCCGCCGGCTCCGCCGGTTGCGGTGCCCTGCCAGTCTGCTGACGGCACCTCTGTCCCATACTCCGTAATCCAGCTTGTAATCTCGGAATTGCCGCCCCGTCCGCCGCCCATACCACCGCTGGTAACGAGGAAATATTTCACCTTGCCGCTTGCTACAAATGCCTGCAGGGATTCGGCCGTGTACGGTTCATCCGAGCTGTTGAAGCCGTTCAAAATAACTACCTTCTCGCCCTCGTCGATAATATAAGGACCCGCTGTCCCGTAATCCATGGCTGCAAATAAATATTCTTCACCGGTGTTATGCTCCTTCAGATAAGCCAGCAGCGCTTCGTTCACTCCGGAGCTGCTGTTTGGTCCGCCGCCTCCACCAAAGCCACCGCTTTCGCTGCTGTCCGGACCTGCGGCCGGAGTCATGCTGTTAAGCCCGTAAGTGATCGGCGTAAACGCCCAGTACAGCGGGCCGATCAGCAGCACCAGCAGTCCGGCTACAGCTGCTGTGTGGACAAGGGCCGGCTTCGCCCGGTCTTTTAGAAGCCGCTGCACAATCAGAAAGAAGGCCGCTGCAATTCCTGCGGCAAGAACTCCGGTTGACCAGCCGCTGCCGATGGTATCGTCATAAGGATGAATAATGTACCACTGGAAGGCTGCTGTAGCCGGAACAGCCACGGGCAGCAGCCAGGACAGCCAGCCTGAACGCTCTTTATAGTAGTGCCAGAGCTTATACCAGCCTGCTCCAGCCAGCGCCGCAACCGGCGGCGCCATCATAATGAGATAATACTGGTGGAAGAATCCGGCGATGCTGAAGAATGCCATTGCCGGCACCAGCCAGGCCAGCCAGAACAGGGCTTCTTTGTGCTGCATCGTAAAGCTCCTGCGGCGCAGGCCGGCAAAAATACCGATTACGCCGAATAACACAAAGGGCAGCAGCCAGCTGGCCTGGCCGGACAGCTCCTGCTGGAACAGCCGCAGCGGACCGGCAGTGCCGGTGTTGAACATGCCGCCGCCGTTCATCCCGCCGCGCCCGCCCTGGCCTCCGTCTGCGCCGCCGAACTGCCGGCCTCCGCCGTCGGGCCGGGTACCCTGCATCCCGCCGTCTGCCGAGCCCCGACCGCCGTCTTGCCCTGGAGGCATACTGCCGTCCGCCGCACCCTGGCTTTGCCCTGCAGGCATCCCGCCGCCCTCTGCGTCCGTGCCGCTTTGGCTCTGTGCTGCGCCGCCGGTGCCGTCCCGGCCGTCCGGCATGCCCTGCCCGCCGGCTCCATCCGTTGCCGGCAGCTCACCATCGGCGCCTGGCATGCCGCCGCCAAACGACGGCATCCCGCCGTTCATATCCGGCATCTGGCCGCCGCCGAAGCCGCCTCCGGGCATACCGCCACCGCCGCCGGTGCTGCGGTCACCGGTCAGCCGGGATACCCCGTTGTACCCGAAGGCCAGATTCAGCACCGAGTTGGTGCCGCTGCTGCCCATATACGGCCGCTTGTCTGCCGGAATGGAATCTACGATTACTGCCCAGGAGAGCGAGACCACCAGCATTACAGCAGTGCAGGCTGCCAGCACGCCGGTTTTCTTCTTCCAGTTCACTTTGGCTGCAAGAATATAGAACAGATAGAAGGCGGGTACGACCATATAGGCCTGCAGCATCTTCTCGTTAAACGCAACTCCTATCAGGCCGAAGGCCGTGAGCAGGCTGCCCGTTTTGTGCGCTTTGGTCCCTTTGAACAAAAACCAGGCCGCCAGCAGCAGCGTAAACACCAGCATAGCGTCAATGTTATTGGTGCGGCTGACGGCCGCTGCAACAGGTGTGGCAGCCATCGCCAGTGCCGCCAGGCGCGCAGCCGTTCTGCCGAAGCTCGGCTTAACCAGCAGGTACACAAGCAGGACCGACCCTACGCCTCCCAAGGCCTGGGGCAAAATCACACTCCAGCCGTGTAATCCGAAGATCCAGGCGCTGACCGCCTGAATCCAGAAGGTCACCGGCGGCTTATCCACGGTTACGGAGCCAGCAGAATCCAGCGAAACGAAGAAGAAATTGTGAAGGCTCTGCAGCATGCTTCCGACCGCGGTGGTATAGTACGTATTCACATAATGGTCATTCCAGATTCCGAATCCGTATAGAAAGGCCGCCAACAGCAGAATAAACAGCAGTACTACATCAGTGCCGATTTTTTTAATAAATGATTTCAATTTGTTCCACTCCCATTCTCCAATACCTATCCCCAGTGTCAGGCTTTGCATAGTGGTATTATTGCATCCCTACCTTAACCGTCAATGAGTCCAGGCTGAAAGTTAGCTGAACGTTTTTGGGCTGAGGCAAGGATATTTAAGGGACCAATCCCGCCACTCCCCGGGACACAAAGCGGACATTGATATCTAGCTATAGGAGATGCCTACAGGTTAAAGCGCCATAGAACAAACAAGGTCATTTCAGTCCGCTAGCGGTTCATGGCTCATGAATTCAACAAAAAAGGCCAGCCAGAAGCTCTGGCTGACCGTTCAACTTAATCGTCTTTTCCCGGAAGGGTTAGGATTTCTGCAAAGCTCTCAGACGTCTGCGGATTTCTTTGGCCAGATTCTCCTTCTCCCCCGCCGGAACCCCTTCGGTTAATCTGGCTGCAGCTACGGGCAGAATCCATGCCTTAATCTCAGCATAGCTGTAACCCGATAAGCTGAGATATTCGCGGATGTAGATCTTCGTAAGCTTCTGCCGGATAAAGCCGGTGACCACCCGTGCGGCCAGTGAGCTGCCCGGAGGCATCGCCCCCATGCTGAACAGCAGAACCGATCTTGCCGCATCTGCCGCAGGGTTACCGGAAATGCCGTTCATCCAGTCGATGATCCAGGCCCCTTCGGCATCAATCAATACATTGTCCGGATGAAAATCCCCATGACACAGCCTGTTGCCTTCCGGCAGCTGCCGCAGATGCTCCAGTACAGCTGTTTTCTCCTCCATGGTAAGCATTGGTGCGGCAACAATCTGTCTCTCCAGCAGCTCCTTGTGCCTGCCGGTCTCCGGGCTGCCCTCCAGCTGATGCAGCTGATGATGCAGGGCGGCCAGCTGACTGGCATACACGGGCAAGCGCCAGGGCTGCCCGCTGATCAGGCTCAGCATCGAACGTCCGTTGACCTGCTGATAGACAATGCCGCTGCGCCCCTCCGATACTATCTGCTCCACCGGTCTGGGAGTGCGGACACTGCCCTGATTATACACATATGTACTTGCCTTGAATTCCTGCTCAACGGCCGCTGCCGGAAAATCCTCCAGATACAGCTTAACAACCGTACCCTCTCCGTACTCCCATACCTCTGCAGTCCGGCCTGTCCCGATCTGCTTCCCCATCATGCCCTTCCCCCCGCCTATTCCAGATTAACACTGGTGAAATGCTCTACTGCCGGGAACGGGTCGTAGTATCTATGAAGTAAGGCCTTCCATTCCTGGTACTGGGCTGATTCTCTGAATCCTATAGTGTGATCCTCAAGCGCCCGCCACTTTACAAGCAGCAGATATTTATGGTCATCCTCCAGACAATGCTGGAGCTCATGCCCCAGGTAGCCTTCAATGGAGGCTATCAGCGGAGACGCCTGTCTGAAGCTGGCTTCAAAATCCGCCGTCAGCCCCGGCTTAATCTGCAGCATAGCCGCTTCCAATATCATCTCATCCCCGCCTTTTCTGTATTAAGCGCTACGCATCAAGCGCATCGCGGAAAAACTCATGATAAAAGTTGATAATGACCAGCAGCACAGCCAGCGATTCATTGACGCTGCCCACTTCAAGCGCATGGTTGGCATCATCGATCCGGTACACCCTGACATTCGGCAGTCCGCTGATTTCGGCGGGATGCTGCCCGCTGAACATCGGATCGCTGCCGCCGTAGATCACACTGCCCCTGCTTTGGCGGATCCAGGGAACCGCATCGGCGGTAGGCGTCAGGTACAGATGCGCCGTCTTCTGCTGGATACCCAGCTCTGCTGCCACCCGGCCGGCAATGACGGTGCCCATACTTTTGCTGATAAAGAGCAGCTGTTCATATTCGGCAACAGCCCCAATGGCCGCTTTGCATTCTTCTACGACAATGTCCAGCTCTTCCCGCTTGAAGCCCGCCCGTGCGCTCTGGTAGCCGTACTCCAGAAACAGCAGGTCGCAGCCGTGCTCAGCCGCCGCTTTGCCGGCATAGTCCAGCAAAGAGCGCTCAGCCGAATAATTCTGTCCGGGAAAAATAACAGCCAGCGCCTTAGAGCCCTGCGCGGCATACTTATGTCTGACCTCTCTGCCCCAATGGGAGGACATCATGATACTTGTAACGCTCATAAGCTTCCTCCTGTTCTAACATACCTCTCAATTACCGCCTGCGAGGGCGTTTTCTATGACTCTCATTATAACGATCTTCTCTAACAGTTGGAAATAACTAAAAACTCCCGTCTTTAAAGAACGGGAATTCATCCTTTCGTACAAATCCCTCACTCTACCTGCTCCTCCCTGCCGCCGCCTCTACGTGCCATTATCTCGGCTGTAATCCAGAGCAGCAGCGGAATAAACATCTGAAAGGGAAGCGCGTATATCTTGTAAATATGGTAGGCAAAATACTGCATTTGCGTAATATCCTTATAGATAAAATCCGCCATGCAGACCATAATCAGCCCCGTCTGCAGCACCACCGAGCGGTAGCTCTGCAGCTTGAACACTGTGGCAATGCCCTGACAGGCTACATACAGGCAGAGACTTACCTTAATGAACAGCGAGGCTATAAAAATAATCGCCGACGAGCCCTCGATCCGGGTCAGAAAATCACCGATATTGATCCGGCTGACCGCCACATAGGAAGGAAAATAGAGAGAGGAGAGAATTTCCGGGCCCAGCACAAGCAGATTCCGCACAGAGACGCCTATAATGATGATTCCGGCAATAACTACACCGCTGATCAGCACCCGTGCCGCCGACCCTTTTCGCGGAAGAACAGAAAAGGCTCCCAGGAATACTACAATCTCGGCAAAAGGAAACGTAAAGGCGCCCGCCACATCCTGAAACACAGGTCCCCATCCGCTGTCCAGCAGCGGCTTCATATGCTCAAATTCAAATTTGGGGATAGACAGAAGCTGCACCACAACGATTACAGCAAAAGTAAAAAGCATCAGAAATTTCGCACTACGCCCGACCACCTCCATCCCCGCATTGACCACCCAGACGCAGAGCAGGCCGACAATCAGCATCGGAGCAAGCATGGGCGTAGACGTCAGGGCAACCGTCTTGCTAAACTCCCCGTAGTTACGCAGCACCAGCGAGCCCAGATGGAGGGTGTACCAGATATAAAGACACGAGAAGATACGGCCGACGAAGCCGCCAAATGCGGCAATGAGCATATCATACAGATTTTTGCCCGGAAAAAGCGTGTGCAGCCGCGCGTAAATCAGCATCAGCGGAATAGTCAGCAGAACGGCCAGAATAAGCGCAATCCAGCTGCTGTTGCCTGATACGCCTGCAGTGCCCATGAACAGCGAGCTGCCGATGATGAACAGGATGATGATGCTGATCGACTGGCCGGCCGGAACAATCTCTTTGCCCATAACCTCCCTCCTTTCCTGCACAGACTTAGAACAGCTGTTTAATGAAATAGACGATCGGCACGGACGGACTGGGAATTTCCCAGTGCATCGCCAGGCTGAAGGCCAGAGAGAAGGAGATCAGGCATAGCGCCGAGCATACATAGAAATCCCGTTTCTTCCCCTGCTTCAGCAGGCCATAGGGATCCATCCACACGATAAACGCATAAATCAGCACAATGTAAATGGGCACGTTCTTTAATCTCCTAACTTGATCGTTCTCGAGGACTTGGCTGTGCTCTGGATTATGACCTTAGAGGTGACCTTCACCTCCAGATTTTTGAATTCCTGCGGCCATTTCTGCTCCAGCCCGTGCCAGATCTGCGGCATATCATCATGGACTACCTTGCCGAATCCAAATATATCCGCCTGATACTCCCGCTGCACCTTATGGATCACGGCGAGAATCTGCGCCTGCAGGTCCGCGCTTGCCCGGTCCTCAATGGCCTGGATGCTTTCCTTGCCGCTAAGCTCCACTGTACTCATTACCTCATCAAGCCCTGTATGGGTGATGGTATGAATCTGAATCTGCAGCTTGCCGTCCACCCTTGCAGTTTTCACCTTTGTCCGGCTCGATAATATCTCCAGCGAATAGGTAGGGACTCCTCGCTCGTTGTCTACATTCAGCACCCCGCCCTTCACGTCATTTTTAGCAAAAAGAGCATATTTAGTTTCCTCTCCGTTCAGCTTGCCGACCATCCGGTCCTTAACAAAAACGGCTGTCCCGGCAACACGCCCGTTCTTCTGCCCGTTCACTTCGCTGATATTAATCAGCGGTGCTATCGCACTTTTCCCCGGAGTCTCCAGCTTGTCGATAAAATCCCAGATTTCCACCACCGGTGCAGTGCTCGTAAACGGCTCATCCTTCATCATCTGGGCCAGCTCAAAGGACATGATCGTCTTAGTCGTGTTGTTCAAGTTAAGCACATTACGGGCATTTTTTTCGCCTGATATAAAGATGAATACATCGGCCCGGGTCTCCGTATCCCTGCTGTACCAGTCAATAACCTTTACCAGCCCCTCCCGGGCCAGCTCCTCGCTGATAATAATGACCTTGGCATGGCTCCAGAACAGCTTGCGCCCGGTCAGTGAAATCATGCTGCGGGCAATATTAAAAATGGTATCTCCGGTCAGGCTCATTAACTTGAAGCCGGTCTGATTGTCCTGCAGCCCGCCCTGCGTATCGACCATCTCTACAGTCATCTGGATATTGTTGTCCGCTTTGTTTTTATCAATAGCAACACCGGCCACAATCGACATGTCATCAATCTCTGAATAGTTCCAGCAGCCGGAAAGGCTGACCAGCATACAGCCAGCCAGCAGGACAGAGAACAGCCGGGAGGCTGCCCCTCTCATCGTCTGCTCCGCTTCTGCGGGGCCTTCCGCCTCATATTGCGTGCCCCGATTACAGCCGGACGGAGATACATATCCCACCAGGGTGCACGGACCGCCGTATCCTTAATATCCTGCGGCCGGATCGAGCCTACACCGAGCATATAGGGCACGCCGAAGGAGCGCAGGCTCATCAGATGGATAACCAGTCCGAGCAGCCCGAAGAAATACCCGAAAATGCCGAAGACAAAGGCGCTCAGCAGCAGAAGTATCCTAACGATAATCAAAGGCCCGGTGAGCCGGGGATTAAGCAGGGTGGTGATTCCCGTCAGCCCTACGACAATTACCATCGGAGCACTGACGATCCGGGCATCCACCGCAGCCTGGCCCAGCACCAGTGCGCCCACAATACTGACCGCCTGACCGATAGAATTGGGAATTCTCGCTCCCGCTTCACGCAGAATCTCAAAGATCGTCAGCATGATCACTGCCTCAACCACTGTAGGGAACGGCACTGATAACCGGGCGGTCGCGATGCTGAGCAGCAGCAGTGTCGGCACCATCTCCTGGCTGTAAGTAACGAGCGCCAGATAGACAGCGGGGATACTGATAGACAATAAAGCACCCAGCACTCTGAGCAGCCGGTTAAAGGTAGCATAATAGTAATTGATGTAGTAATCCTCGCTGGCCTGAAAATTCTCCACAAATACATAAGGCAGAGTCAGGGCAAACGGGCTTCCTTCGATTAGGACGGCAATGCGGCCCTCCATTATTTTGCCGACTACTGAATCCGGACGTTCCGTGCTCCCGATCATTTCAAAGGGCGAATACGGTTCATCACGGATCAGCTCCGCCAGGTAGCCTGTATCCAGCAGATGGTCGATCTCGACCCGGTCCAGCCTGCCCTGCAGCTCCTTCAGAATATCCGGTGAGGCGAGGCTTTCCATGTAACAGATACACGTCTGGGTTTTTGTCCGGGTACCAATATCAGTGAATACAAATTTCAGGTCAGAATTCTGCACCCTGCGGCGGATCAGGGTCAGATTGGTCAGCAGGGATTCATTAAAGCCGTCCCGCGGGCCGCGGACTGCCTTCTCGGTCATTGGCTCTTCTATCGAGCGCGTCTCCCAGCTCTGGGCATTGATATTGAGGGAGCCGGCATAGCCATCCAGCAAAAAGACGGTTTTACCGCCGACAACAGCACTTATCAGCTCGTCCAGCTGCTCCGAAACGGTCACGTCGCTGATCGTAATAATTCTCGTGCGGATCAGCTCCATCAGTCTGTCGGGGTGCCCGGCCGTCCCGTCCGTAAATTCATATTCCATGAACGGCTTCATCACACCGGTCTGAATCAGCTCCCGGTCAATCATTCCGTCAACGTAGACCATTGCACAGCGGATATGCCGGTCATGGGCATTTTCTATCACCCGTATTCTAAGTGTGCCGTCATTATTGAAAATTTGCCGGAACAGCGCCAGCGTGTCATCCATAGAGCAGCTCAGGGGCCGGGAGGAATCTATTTTCAGGGCAGAATGTTCGCTGTTATCCGTTATTCCCGCATTCGTCACAGCCGTCACTCCTGTCTATTCTTCTTTTGAGTTGATTATCCCCCGCCGCCTGCACTCCTATTCGTCAACAAAAAAAGCCGCGGCTGCGGCTTTCTGCATTTTAATACGGATTCAATTAACAAAGGTATTACGCACTCTCTTAGAGCGCAGAATGTAGGCAGTCCAGATAAGATTGGTCAGCAGGCTTCGCGCAAGGTTCGACAGCAGGCCGCTGTTGTCAGCCAGTTCCGCTGAATCCGGGAGATTGGAGACCAGAGCAATCAGAACAACCTGCAGCAGCAAACCAATGATATAGAAAAATATCAGCCAGCGCGGAAAAACAGCCTGTTTGTTATACAGCAGTGTGAGCAGATACACGGAAAGCAGGATTACAACCGCATTAGCGCTTACTTCAAAAATCAATGTAGGCTTCCATAGCGCATGGTAAGCCGCTGAATCAGGGTTAGTTAGAGCATACCAGCTTTCACTAACCCGGGTATTGATGAAGAAATCATAGACCATGAGAAAGGATCTGATCAGCGTAACATACAGTCCGATCTGGATAAGCACCAGCCAGCCGCCCAGGCCTTTGGGGTGATCCGGCGATAGCCTCATGCCTTTTTTTCCGGGAGTAAGAGATCCCAAATACAGCACATCCTCTGTTATAATTTGGCTAATACATCCTAAGGAGAATCTATGACACCATTTACTGCTAAGGTTATTGCCGTCATCCAAGCCATCCCTGAAGGAAGGGTCATGACCTATGGAGGCGTGGCCCGGGCTGCCGGAAGCCCAAGGGCGGCCAGACAGGTTGTGCGGATTCTGCATTCCATGAGCCAAAAGCACAAGCTTCCCTGGCACAGGGTTATCAACGCCAAAGGAAGGGTCGCCCTGGAGGACGAATCCGGCTCGGTCCAGAAGCTGTACCTGCTCGGTGAGGGGATAACATTTGAAGCGGACGGGTCGGTAAATCTTGAGCTGTTCCAGTTTATGCCGGAGCCGGAGCAGGAACCGGAGGACTACTTCCTGCCTCCCCTGGAATAGCTTCTCCCGCCTCCGCTGATTAGCCCGTTCAACAAAAAGTATAGTGTAGCATAGATCACAAGCAGCACAACCGCTACGAACAGGCTGAAAAACAGCGACTGCTGGTTCAGGCTGTCAGTAACCAGCTGAACCAGCTGATGCCAGTCTGTCAGCACATCCCAGCTGTTCAGCCGGTAGACCCGGCCCAGCAGCACTCCGTAGCCCCCCAGTGCACAGGCGGCGAGCACGAAGATCCAGGAGAAGAACAGATTGCTTTTGCGGGAGATGACATTCTGGAACTGGTACAGCGAGAAAAAGCCTGTCAGCCAGCCGCTCCAGGTGAACAGCAGCAGCGTAACAAGATCATACCAGAACCGGCTCTGGACCTCGCCGCTAAGGATATAGATGCTTTTGCGTGCGGTCAGATGCAGCAGATCGGTCATCAGATACGGCGCATTCGGAAAAAACAGCAGCCAGGCGATGCCCAGCGGCAGCAGCAGCATACTGCTGTATTTCTGCTTATCCAGCATGCAGGCAATACTTGAGATCAAAAAAGGAACCCAGGCCAGAAACAAATTCCACAGCAGAAATTTAAAGTATGTATCGGTCCGCAGTGAAACAACATGGTACACCCCAAGCGTAGCCAGTGACAGTCCGGCTAACAGTATAAACACTTTCGTATAATTCAGTTCCTTCATCAGGGTATGTTCTCCTTATCCTAAGAATTGAACAACCATAAATAAATATAACAGCCCGGGCGTCAGGATGCACCCGGGCTGTTATATTTATTTATGATGCCGGAGCTAAGGAGCAGCCCTGTTAGATACCGCTGCTGAGCTTGCCGGCAATAGCAGGCTTGTGGCTCTTGAAGCCTGCTTTGCCCGGCGCTTCCTGGAGTCCGGCCAATGCGGCGCATTCCCGGAAGGCAGCGTGCTTACAGCCTGCGCAGCGCCCGGTCTGAATCATGGAGAGTGCAGCATTTATTGCATCTCCCGTGTGCTCGTAGAAATGCTCTGCTCCAATGGTGCCGTACAGGCCTGTTCGTTTCAGCAGCTCCAGCGGCTGCGGCTCTATGCCGGATATCAGCAGCCGGCCCCCATCAGCCTGGAGCTGCTTCACAAGCTCTGAAAGATTCTCCTCACCGGTCGTATCGATGAACGGCACTTTGCCCAGCCGCAGAATAATCAGCTTAGGCTTGCCGGGCCCTGATTCAGGCATCGTATTATCGAACCGGTAAGCGGCGCCGAAGAAGAGCGGGCCTTCCACGTTATAAATTCCGATCTGCGGGCAGTCATGGCTGTCTGTAACCATATGGGCGGCCACCTTAACAGACTCCGGATCGGGCAGTACCTTGGCAACCAGATGAGTCTCGCCCATCCGTTTGACAAACAGGATGACAGCAAGCACCAGTCCGGCCTCCACAGCAACCGTCAGATCAGCAAAGATGGTCAACAGGAAGGTAATGAACATGACCAGGGAGTCTCCCGTTTTAAGCTTCAGCAGCTTCAGAAACTGCTTGCGCTCACTCATATTCCAGGCGACAACCATCAGGATCGGCGCCATGGCCGCAAGCGGAATGCTGGAAGCATACGGGGCAAAGAGCAGCAGAATCAGGAATACCACGACACCGTGAATGACACCTGACAGCGGGGAAGCCGCGCCGCTGCGGATATTCGTTGCCGTTCTGGCAATGGCTCCCGTAGCCGGTATACCCCCGAACAGCGGGGCCGCAATATTGGCAATTCCCTGCCCGACCAGCTCACGGTTGCTGTTATGCCGGCTGCCGGACATACCGTCCGCTACAACCGCCGACAGGAGCGACTCAATGGCCCCCAGCATGGCAATGACAAAAGCCGGACGCAGCAGCAGCCTGATCCGCTCCCAGGTGATAACCGGAAAGTGAAAGCTGGGCAGCGTGTTCGGTATGTCGCCGTATGCGGAGCCGATTGTTGTCACCTTGCCGCTGAAGAACAGTGCCGCAGCCAGTGTGGCGCATAGCAGTCCGATCAGTGAACCTGGAATCTTGGGAGCAAACCGCAGGCCCAGTATAACGACAGCCAGGCAGATAACAGCCGTCAGCACACTGTACAGGTTCACTGTGGAGAGATGCAGGCCAAGCTCTCTCATATTGTCGATGAACGCCTCATGGCGTTTAACCCCCTGCAGTCCGAGGAAATTCCCGATCTGCCCGGTAAAGATGATAACCGCTATGCCGGCGGTGAAGCCGATGGTTACGGGCTTGGGAATAAATTTAATCAGTACTCCCAGCCTTAGCAGGCCCATAGCCACCAGAATAACTCCGGCCATCATTCCGGCAATCAGCAGATTCTCATACCCGTACTCCATCGCAATGGCGAACAGAATAGGAATGAACGCGCCGGTCGGCCCGCCGATCTGAAATTTGGAGCCGCCGAACAGAGAAATGAGAATGCCCGCGACAATAGTTGTATAAATCCCGTACTCCGGCTTCACACCGGAGGCAATAGCAAATGCCATCCCGAGCGGGATGGCAATCACACCGACGATTGTCCCTGAAATAATATCCTTACGCAGCGAAGCAATGCTGTAGCCTTGAAAACGGCCCCACCCTGTCATCATATAACCTTCTTTTCTTTGAATATCTGATTATTTGAATATATGACAAACATTACTCCTGCCTGCTGCTCTTGTCAACGGGTAATCCGCCCTGATGAGGGCGGATTTTATTCGCTGCGGATGCCTTCAAGAATGGAAATTGCACTTACAAGGTGATTATCGAATATCTGTCTGGCTACTGCCAGAAGATCCTTGATCAGGGGATCGCGGAGAGAGTAGATTACAGTGGTGCCCTCTTTGACGCTGGCAACCACATTTTTGGCGCGGAGGACAGCGAGCTGCTGGGAGACCGCAGAGCCTTCCGACCCGAGAATGGCCTGAAGCTCGTTCACATTCTTCTCGCCTTCGCTCAGCAGTTCCAGGATGCGGATCCGCATCGGATGAGCCAGCGCCTTGAAAAACTCCGTCTTGAATTGCTGAATATCGCTGTTCATTGGACTTCTGCTCCTTATAGCTTTACTTCAATTCTAACCTTATCTTAGCATTAATTGTTCGGGAGTGGCTACGGATATCCCGGTTCCTTCTCCTTCGGCAGATGAATCCTAAAGATTCACAGGATAGATCATCAGCTCCCGTGTTCTCAGCTCTACCAGCCCGCCAAGCGCCATCGGCTCACCAAGGCATTCGAACATGATCAGGTCGGCCCCCAGCCGCAGACAGGCTGTTCCGTCTTCTTCAATATTCTCCAGTGTACCGGTCAGGACCAGCTGCTCCCCGTCCATGCGGATTCCGCAGCTGTCCCCGGCCGCCGGAACAATATCCACCCAGCGCATAAGCAGCGCAGGCAGCTCGAATTCCGCCTCATGCCCCTCTCCGGGCAGCGCCGGAGTACCGCCGCACCAGATTCCCTTCCCCTCGCCGCAGCCGGCGGCAAAGTATATCTCGTTTGTTCTGATGCCCTGCCTTACAATCGTTATCCTCATCTCTAATCCCCGCTATTCTCTTAACTTTAAGTGCTAAACAGCTTCAGTCGGGCAATCCGCCTGACTGCTTCTGCCAGCCTCGCCTCGTCGCTCACAAGCCCGACCCGTACATAGCCTTCACCGTAAACGCCGAAGCCGGTTCCCGGAGCGACGACCACATGCGCCTCGTCCAGCAGCAGACCGGCAAAGCTCTGTGAAGTGAACCCTGCAGGTACAGGCAGCCAGGCGAAAAAGGAGCCGCGGGGCGCCTCCGCCTGCCAGCCGATTTCCCTTAGCCCGGAGATTAGCGTATTGCGCCGGGCTTCATAGCGCGCCACATTCGCCCGGACGGCATCCTGAGGACCGGTCAGGGCAGCCGCTGCCGCCTCCTGGACAGCTCCGAACAGGCTGACATACATATGATCCTGCAGCAGATTCAGGCTCTCGATTACACTGGCATTCCCAGCGGCAAACGCTACCCGCCAGCCGGCCATATTATAGGTCTTTGACAGGGTGTAGATCTCGATACCGGTCTCCTTGGCCCCTGGTGTCTGCAGATAACTTACCGGACGCAGCCCCTCATACCCGATCGCCGCATAGGCAAAATCATGCACCACACAAATGCCGTGCGCTGCAGCAAATTCAACCGTCTTGCAGAAGAAAGCTGCATCAGCGACCGCCCCGGTCGGATTGTTAGGATAGTTAAGGAACATCAGCTTGGCCTTATCTGCAGTGTCCGAACTTATAGCCCCATAGTCCGGCAGAAAGCCGCGGGCTTCCCTGAGCGGCATCAGCTCCATAACCGCCCGGGCCAGCTCGATTCCCGACCAGTAATCCGGATAGCCCGGGTCCGGCACAAGCGCGGTATCACCGGGATTCAGCAGGCACTGCACCACCTCAACCAGTCCGGTCTTGCCTCCGGGCAGAATGGCGATTTCGCGCTGCGGGTCCAGCTCTACCCCATACTCTCTGCTGTAAAAGGCTGCTGCTGCCTCCTTAAGATAACCGTAGCCGCGGAACGGAGGGTATTTATGATTCAGCGGATCGGATGCCGCATGACGCAGCGCCTCCACAATATGGGCCGGAGTCGGCATATCCGGGTTGCCTTGTCCAAGATTTATAACATCATGCCCCTCTGCTGCCGCCTGTGCAGCCCTGGCAACCAATGCAGCAAAAAACTGCTTGGGCAAAGCATTCAACAATTGCGACGGTTCAAAAATAGTCACTGCCCGGCTCATCCTCTCCGCTTATCCTTCTGTTATATTGCATATTGCATTTATTCTAGCCGTTCAATAGTGGTCCGGCAACTCCTGTAAACAAGTAGAAACGGTTTCGCCGTCCTTCAGGGAAGGCGGTAACCGTTTCTGCGAGAAATATAAGGATTATTAATAGCGTAGAACATATAAATTCTTATATTTCAAAAAAAGAGCCATCCCTGTACAGGATGACCCTTGCTCTCATGCAGGCCGATTGCTGCTGAACGTGTTATTTGCCCAGCGGTTCGCCCTGGTATACCTTAACCTCAAGCGGTGCAGTCAGGAATTCGCCAGCCTTGCCGGCAAAGCCGGTAAAGTGCGGGCTTGCGTTATGGCCGGCTACAGCCTCGGCATCACGCCATTCCTCAACCATAATGAATACGTTGCTGCGGGAGGTATGTCTGTACAGCTCGTAGGAAACATTGCCCTCCTCCTGGTGTGTAGCCGCAAGCAATGCTTCAGCCTCAGCCAAGAACTGTTCTTCGCGCTCGGGATTAACTTGCAGTGTAGCATGAATAATAATCATGGTTCATCCTCCTGGGATATGAATTATATTATTTATTTCCACTCGGCAATCTTATCGACCGGCAGGCGTACCGACTGGTAGCCTTCTGCTGCAGCCTTACCGATAGAAATCAGCATAACCGGAATATAGCGCTCTTTGTCCATGCCGAACAGCTCGGCAATCTGGTCTTTCTCGAAGCCGCCGATAGCATTGGTGTCATAGCCGTGGGCACGGGCAGCCAGCATCAGCTGCATCGATACGAGACCGGCGTCAATCATTACAGTCTCCCGGTTAACATCAGCGGGAAGATTGGCAAAATGCACAGCCAGACGGGACAGCTGGCCTTCCTTAACTTCCTGCGGCATAAGACCGCGTTCTACAGCAGTACCGTAAATTTCTTCAGCATAATCGAAGTTGTTCAGATCCCCGAAGACGGCAATCATGGCAGCGGAGGTTTCTACCTGCACCTGATTGAACTTGGCGATGGTTGCCAGCTTGGATTTGGCCTCAGGGCTCTCAATGACAAGGAAACGCCAAGGCTGCATGTTAACAGAAGATGGAGCAAGTGTAGCTTCGGTAAGTATCTCTGTCATTTCCTCTTTGCTGATCTTTACGCTGGTATCGTACTGGCGCACTGAGCGGCGGCCGCTGATGATGGAGTTGAAATCGTTGGTTTTTGCAGTAGTCATGGTAAAATAGGCTCCTTTATTGGTTATTGTATAGTTTAAGGCTACATTGCATTGGTGTTATGCTGCAGCCGGATAAGCATATCCGCCAGCATCTTCCGTTCGGCTTCAGTGAAGCCGGCCAGCAGACTGCTGATAAAACGGTTCTTCTCTTCCTTGTAGCAGTGCATCCGCTCGCGCCCATACGGGGTCAGCGAGACAAGGGTAACCCTGTTGTCGGCAGGATTGTTGCGGCGGGTAATCGTACCGCTCTCCTCCATCCCCTTCAGATGCCGGGTAATGGCAGCCGGGTCTATATCAATATGCCGCTGCAGCGAAGTCTGGCTGATCTCTTCCACCTGATACAGCTCCAGAAGCAGGCGGAGCCGCGTGGGGCTGATACCTGCGCAACGTTCGAATTTCGGGCTGATGCCCTTGTTCAGTGCCTGCAGCAGTTCAAGAATCTGATCTTCCTCTGACTGATGTTCTGTCAATGGCAGCCTCCCCTAAAATAGATTGCGCAAAATCTTCTTGATGAAAATTAGTTTACACCTATTTAGTTGACCCGTCAACCATTAAGCTATAATTTGCTTTGAACTCCAGAAGGCTGGTTGATTTATTCGCCGGCCGGCTTTAATCTCTAACTATTATGCTCAACTTTTATAATCAGGAGGCTGAC
The DNA here is from genome assembly GCF_000758625.1 of Paenibacillus sp. FSL R7-0273. NCBI lineage: Bacteria > Bacillati > Bacillota > Bacilli > Caryophanales > Paenibacillaceae > Paenibacillus > Paenibacillus sp. FSL R7-0273. Next base: position 539,917 of record NZ_CP009283.1, on the reverse strand, counting down.
ACATGAAAATTTCCCTCATCCAGCTTGATATAGCATTCGGCAATCCCCCAGCTAATTATGCAGCAGCAGAACGCCGCATCCGTGAAGCGGCAGCAGCCGGAACCGGCTGTGTGCTTCTGCCGGAGCTCTGGACCACCGGCTATGATCTTACCCGGCTTGAAGGTATCGCAGATCCTGAGGGGCAGGGGGTCAAAGCAATGATGTCAGGCCTGGCGCGGGAGCTCGGCATCCATATTGTCGCCGGCTCTGTTGCCAGCAGACAGCCGGCCGGGATTACCAACAGCATGTACATTTTTGACCGCAGCGGCGGGCTGGCCGGAGAATACAGCAAGCTCCATCTGTTCCGGCTGATGGATGAGCATCTCTATCTGCAGCCCGGGGAAGCAAAGGGTCTGTTCACCCTGGACAATACCCTGTGCGCCGGGCTGATCTGCTACGATATCCGCTTCCCGGAATGGGTACGCGCCCACACGGCCAGCGGAGCCGAAATCCTGTTCATCAGCGCCGAATGGCCCAAGCCGCGCCTTGCCCACTGGCGCGCCCTGCTGATCAGCCGGGCTATTGAGAACCAGTGCTATGTTGCCGCCTGCAACCGGGCCGGGGCTGATCCGGCGAACAGCTTTGCCGGACATTCAATGATTATTGATCCTTGGGGTGATGTAATAGGAGAAGCCGGAGAGGGAGAGGAGATTTTGACGGGGGAAATCGATTTGTTTAAGGTCCGCGAGGTACGTCAGCAGATTCCGATCTTCGCCGACCGCCGGCCGGAGCTGTATTCTTAGCACCAAGTATCTGCGGAGGCTGCATGATGCCGCGATATTGAATACCGGCTTTGCTGCATAATGCCGGGATATTAAACAGCGGCTTTGCTGCATCAAGCCGGGATATTAAATCCGGACCGCCGCCCGGCCGGCATTTAGTTGAATTTTCGCCACCTAATTTCAGTATTTCTCGAAGAATATGACTATTAGTTGTAAAAACGCCACCTATTTCGGCCCATTCCCGCTTTGGAGGCCATTTTGGCGAAATTAGGTGGCTTTTTTACAATTAACTTACCGGTTACCGGGCTCAGCAGTGAATTAGGTGTCGTTTTTTTAATTAACTCAATTAGCCGTGCAATCCCAGAGTCATCGCCGGACTATCTAGACCTTCCACTCCCCGGATTTCCCGGACTGTCCGGGCTTTCTGGGCCTCCCCGGCTTTTGAAGGTGCTTGCTTCAAATGGCGAAGCTTCCTCCGGAGCCGGACCGGCCGGCAACCGGCGAACGGTCAAGTACTGCAGAGCCCGCCTGCTCAGCGGGCATAGCGCTGCCGCAGCATCGCTGCTGTCTCCAGCACACGCGGATCGCTGTACTGGAGATCATAGCCGGTCTCCTGCCGCAGCCTGCCGGCAGGAGTCAGCTGCACACCCCTGCGGGCTGCAGCCTGCCGGATGCCTGCGGCGTACACCGCCGCCGCAGCCGGGCCGCCCAGCTCGCCGAGCGCGGCGATCGTCTCCGGGCGGACCCGCGGATAGTCCAGTGACTCGTCCCCTCCGGACGCAGTCTCGTAGAATCCGCGGATCAGCTCTCCGCGCTCCCGCCCGGAGCCGGAGACCACCACGAACGCGTGCACGAAGTACGCGCCGCTCTGCCTGCGCTGGGCGATGCCGCAGAACTTGCGGCCGCCGATGGCCAGGTCGAAATCACCGGGGCAGTACGACCCGGTGATTTCGCCTGCCCTGATCCGTGCAGCCGCCTGTGGATGGCTGGCAGCTGCGGCTTCGGCTATGAGCGAAGCCAGCAGCCGGAAATCATCGTGAAAGTCCAGCTTGCCCGGGGCTTTCGGAAGAATAAGCGACACATTGACTACGCCTGTGTCGAGCGGCACGGCCGCCCCGCCGGAATGGCGGACAGCCGCGCGGTAGCCGGCCCGCTCCAGCCCGGCCATCCCCTCGGCGGCATGGGGCAGCCTGCTGTCCCGCAGTCCCAGCGCCACGCCTCCGGGATGGCTCCAGAGGTGGAGGCACGGCGGGACCAGCCCGGCGCCGATGTCACGGCACAGCGCTTCCTCGAACGCGAACGGAAGCAGCATATCTTCCACCTCCGCAGCCGTCAGGTCTTCAGCCAAGTGCTCAAACAGCACCATTTTCGCAGGAAGCACACTTACCGATTTCTGCTCCTGCCCTTCAAACAGGTTGTCCAGCAACCCCGAATCTTTATAGTCAACCACTTATAATCCCCTTCTTCCCCGGATGTTATGTAATAAACGGCACGTACCGCGGCCTGCTGCCCTTTTTCGGTTATAACGGATTTCGTTCTATTGTAACCCATCCCCTCCTCCATGCCTAAAAAAGACAGGCAAAGTCATTTGAAATCAGCTCCGGCAACCGTTATCCTTAGATTAGGGAAGAATCGTTCATGCAACAGCAGTACACAACGTATAGGAGTGATGCCGCATGACCACAGAACAGCTGACAAAGGACAGGCAAATCAGCAAAACAAGGCAATGGGAACAGGCCATGATTAAGCTCTATGTCAATTTCCGCGATTACAGCAAGGATGCGCTGAAAGGCTTCGGTGAGGAGAATATTCATCAGTCGAGAGTGAACAGCCGTAAGCTGCTTACCCTGCTGTCCATACTGGATCCGGATCATTCTGCCGCCGGAGAGCTGTACACCCGGTTCAAAAAAGCCCAAAAGCGCCTCGGGAAGGTCCGGGATGCCGATGTACTGATTGAATCCTTCAAGGAACGGCGGCAAATAGCCAAAAAAGACGGCGACGACAAGACAGCCGCACTGCTGAAAGCCGTCATTAAGCATCAGAAGGACCAGCGCAAAAAATACCGCAAAAAGCTGGAGGCCGAGCTTCCGCAGCTTGCCGGGAAGGAGCTGGACCAGCTCTGGGAGGCTTTTCTTGCCGGACCGCTTGAGTCCCTTACCCTGAAAAAGGATGCTAATGTGGTGATGCGCGAGCTGGAGGTTGCCTTCGATCAGCAGAAAAAAACCTGCAAGGCGCTGTTTAAGGGGCCAGAGGCGGAATCTGCCGAGGCTTTTGAAGCGCTGCACGACCTGAGAATTGCCGCCAAGGAGCTGCGTTATACGGCAAATGCCGCTGGTTTTGCACTTAATCAGAAATTTCATACCCATGAGGAATATTACAAGAGCATCCAGGAGCAGCTTGGCATCATTAACGATAAGCGGGTCTGGCTGGACACTTTACAGTCTATAGGGCGTGATGAGCTGGGCGTCGGCAAAAAGACCTGGAGCGCCTTCACAGACAGTCTTAAGAATGAGGTGCTGGAAGCGCTATATCATAACGAGGTTGTACCGGTAGCCGGGAAGCCCCGTGCCGTGCCGGGTGAACAGTAAGCTTGCTCTATCAAAATATAACGAAGGCGGGAAGCGCATGCCGGCATGCGACTTCCCGCCTTTTTGTTCTGCCCCCCTAAGAAGCGCTCTGCTTCAGCAGCGCCTCCTCCGGTCTTAGGGTCAGATCAGCCTGCCCGCCCACATCGCGCTTCTTGAGATCAGCTTGCGGAACGGCTGAACCGAGAAGGACGGCAGATGATGACCCGGCATCAGATAGACCGCCCGGCCAAGTCCGAACTCATGGCACCAGGCCGCCTGCCGCATCGCTCCGCCGTGCAGATATTCTGCGAGCACCGTTGTCTCAAAATAAGGGTGCATATCGAAATAATAAGGCTCGTCCTCAATCACAAAATCATCAATTCCCTGCACAATCGGATGCTCCCGCACGGCTGCCGGTATATTGAGCCCGAGGGCTGTATAGTCCGGATGATGGGTAAAATGCCCGCCCAGCATTGCACCGAGCTCCGGATTGCGCTGCATGGATATCCCGTTATGAACCACCAGCAGGCCGCCGCCTCCGGCAACATAAGCCAGCAGTGCCCCGCTGTGGGCAGGCGCGATTTTATGATCGGAGAACTCCGTATAAGAGACCACCAGGGAATAATCTTTAAGACTCTGCGGGTTCAGCAGCCCGAAATCCTCAGATGCATCGACTGTAAATTCCGGCGACAGGATCTGCTGAAGCTCCTGATCGACTCCGGCAAACGGGTGGTACTTTACCGCTGTATAGCTGCCGATTGCAAGGGCTTTCAATTCAGACATGAATAATGACACCTCTCCATCCATTAAACTGTTTCATTTCATGTTACGTCCCATTCACCTTAGCACTTCCTCCATGTTTTTACAAACGGCTTTTGCTTTAATTTTGAACTATGTTACAATCATCCTTACAGGTTTCATTTCTTATTACAGGAGGGTGATATACAATGTCTATTCAACAGCTGCATACTTCTGATGAACTGCATAATTATGTCGGCCAGCCCGGCAAAAAGCTGCTTTTCAAGCACAGCACTACCTGCCCGATCAGCGCTAAGGCGCATGAGGAATTCCAGGCTTATGTACAAAGCTCGGATACACCGGCGGCCATTGTCCATGTCATTGAAGACCGTCCGGTCTCCAATCAGATTGCCGAGGAGTTCGGCATCAAGCATGAATCCCCGCAGATTTTTCTGCTGGAAGGCAGCGATGTGAGCTGGAACACCTCCCACTGGAAAATCACCCGCTCTGCCATCAAGGAGGCCGTTGATAAATGAGCCAGCCTGTAATCGTCTACTCCACTGCAGGCTGCAGTGACTGCAATCAGGTTAAGCAGCTGCTGACCAATCAGGGAATTCCTTTTGAAGTACGCGATATTATGGCAAGCGCCGTCTATCAGGAGGAAGTTGAAAAGCTTGGTTTTATGGGCATTCCTGTAACGGTATCCGGTGACCGGGCCGTCAAGGGCTTCAACCTTCCTGAGCTTGAGGAACTGATCGCCGCTGCCAGATAACAGCCTTTAGTACCCAGTGTCATAAAAAAAGTATTCCCTGGTCCGAAGCCCGGGGAATACTTTTTTTATGGTTAAACCATATAGCAGAATCTGCACACGGTTGGCCCGCTACATCCAGTGCCCCCTTATTCACACTCTGCCGCCAGATGGCTGACATGCCCGCTGTGGCTATAGATGACATTGTCGGCTCCAAGCCCTTTATAGACCAGCCTTGGCCGCATGGAGGTCGTAATCACGGAAATCGGCCCGGTCGTCCAGGTCCGGCACATCTGCACATAACGGCAGCATAATGCGACACTGCTCTCAAACAGATAGATCCGGCCTACCGGAAACGGCGGTCTGAGCCAGGTATGCAGATGCCGGGTGTCCACCTCAAAAATCACCTCTACCCCCAGCTCCGCCAGCCGCTGCTTCTCAGCCGGATTGTTGGCAAGCCCCGCAAACCTTGCCCCCTTCGCAATCAGCAGCTTAATAAAATGCTCTCCCGCCTTCGTAGGCGCACAAATGAGGATATAATCTTCCTGAGCGTCCATTGCCATCTCCATTTTCGTCTCCCCTTCCCTCTTACTTCTTTATCTAAATTTTTCTATAAGAAAACAGCAAAAAACCGCAAAGGATTCCCTTTGCGGTCCGGTTAACGGTCACAATATACTGATCCTCTCTGCAATACGCTTACGAGGTTAGCTGCCGGATTCGGGCGTTGAGAGTCGCCCTACCTGTCCTCTGCAGGAAGCTTCAGCGCTTCTCACAGACTCAAGGATTCACCCCATAACCGGCCCCGCCTGCTTGCCCGCAGCCTCCGGTTGTTGGTTCCCCCGCTTTCCGTTACGGAAATTAAGCGGATTTCATATGTAGTTATCTTTTATCTCTTTTTCCCTTTACCGCTGCTCTTCTTGCTGCTCTTTACGAACCGCAGGACAGCCATCAGGCAGCCCAGGATTCCCAGACCCAGCAGCAGGGTCTGTAACGCACCCAGCAGGGTGCTGCCATCCGGCTGAAGCAGACTGCTGGCTACGATCAGCAGGGCGGAACCGGTAACTAATACCGGGGTTTTTACATTCAGGTTCAAGACTACCACTCCTTAGTACTAAGGGTACACTATCGGCGGCCGGATCACCAGCCCCTCGCAAGTCCTGCTGCCGCTAATCAAGAAAAAGATGCCGATCCTCTCCGGATGGGCACCTTTTTTCCTGCTGATATGTTATTTCCGGACCACAGTATAACCCTTATCCTGGAGCAGCTTGATAATGCCATGCTCACCCAGGTAATGCGCCGCACCGACTACAATGAAATACTCTTCATTCTTGCCGTTCTTAAGGTAATCGTCAATTTTGTCAGCCATACCGATGTTGCGGTCAACCAGCATCGCCTTGTAGTATTCCGCGTCTCCGGCAAAGCTGTTGGTCAGCTGCAGCAGCTGCTCATCATTGCCTGATTTCCAGATCTCGGCCATCATATCTACACTCTGATCAATCACATCATAATTCTCTATTGCTGCGAGAAGATTAGCCTCCTGCAGCTCTTTGGAGAAGTTGTTGAACATACCCAGCTGGGATTCATAGGATTCCAGCTCCACAACCGGAATTTTCCGCTCAATCGCCTTCTGAATGAAGTACAAGTCAATTCCGGCTGAAGCCTCGTAGCCGGCCGTCGCTGCTTTCAGGCTGCTGAGTGTCGTTTCTGCCACCCAAGGCTTGAACTGGTCCAGCGCATTGGCCTGAACACCTGCTTCCTTAAGCACCTCACCCAGCTTGGCATATGTCTCGCCGGAGATATGATCCTTCAGCGTCGTGCCGTCCTGATACGTCCCCATTTCCAGAACCAGCTTCTGCGATGCCTCATCAGCCGCCTTGCTGATATCAATTTCTACACCAAGATAATCAGACTCGGCAAAAGCCTCTTCAAATTCCTTGCTCAGCGGATAGAAGCTGTCATCGGCAATATGCATGGAGCCGACCAGATACACCGTGTTGCCGTTGCTTTCGACTTCCCACATGAAGCCGCGTCCGCCTTGCGTACTTACAGCACTCTGGCTTCCGCTGCCTGTAGTCTTGGTCTTCAGAACAACCGTACGGGTCTGCGTATCCCAGCTGACCTCGTAACCCGCGGCATCACCTAGAACCCGGATAGGTGCGTAGGTCACGCCGTTAATTACGGTAAGCTTACTTTTCAGAGTAACGGACTTACCGTCAACAATGGCATAGATTGTGTCGCCCGCCGCATTCTGCAGCTGGGCATCCATCGCTTCAAGCGTAGCTCTAAGCGGAACAAGCGTAGTGCCCTGATTGTTGACCGGTGCGCCTGCCTTGTATTCCACGACCTGATTGTTCACTTTTATTGCCGGCTGCTGCGGGGCGGCCATGGCCGGAGCTGCTGTTGCGGTAAGCAATCCTGCCGATAGGGTAAGAGATAATAGCATTTGTTTCCAGTTTCTCATGTACCTTGTCTCCTTTAGCTTCATATAGTCAACATAATATAATTAAGCAAATATAGGATAGTAGACACAGGGATGACAAAGTTTGTTATTCAAATACAAGGGATGCGTTACGCTCTGCTTCTGCGCTCTTTGGCCATTCCCCACAGCATTGCAAACACTGCTGCAGCACTTAATCCTACGGTTAGTCCTTGTATGAAGTCACGTACTGGGGAACCGTTCGTATCTATTACCAGACCGAACATAATCATGTTCAACGCGCATACTGCAAGAAACAGGAAGTTTTGATTTTTTTTACTCATCATTGTAATTGCTCCTCTTATTTTTATTTTTGTATTAGATTTTGTAGGCCTTCATTGCTTTTCTGATCTCTTTAATGCTTGGGCGCTTGCCGTACATCAGTACGCCTGTGCGGTAGATCTTCGCTGCCAGCCAGCCGAATGCAAAGGTTGTTACCAGCAGAATGACCAGCGAGACGATAATCTCCCAGAAGGCGACCTGGCCGACTCCGATACGCAGCAGCATACTCAGCGGTGAGGTGAACGGAATGTAGCTCGCTACCTTGACCAGCGTGGTATTCGGAGCCCAAATGCTGAACAGCGGAACATAGAAGTTCACGAAGCCGATCATCATAATCGGTGTGATAGCCTGGCCGAGATCCTCTGTACGGCTGACAATGGAACCGACCGCCGCGTAGATAAGTGCATACAGGAAGTAGCCCAGGATATACAGGATTAATCCGTAGACCAGAAGCGAGATGCTAAGCTGGCTCATATCCAGCTCGAAGTCAGCCAGAATACCCGAGTTATGCGGCAACATCAGATTCGCGGTTACACTTACTGCAATGATTGCGATTTGCATCAGTCCGACCAGGAAAATACCGATGACCTTGCCGAACATCTGGGTTAACGGCGATGCGCTCGTAATCAGAATCTCCATGATGCGCGAGCTTTTCTCTGAGGTAACCTCTGCCGAAATCATGTTACCAGTCATCATAATGGACATGAAGAACAGGATCAGAAGGACATAGACAACTACGTAGTTGATCGTTGCCGCAGTCTGTTCAGCCTCTTCCCCGGCCTGGGTACCATCGGTGCTGAGCTCCTGTGTAGCAATTGTTACCGGGGCATACATAGCAGCAACCTGGCTGTCTGTCAGCTTGTCACCAACGATCAGCTGTGTATTGACCGCCTGCAGGGCGCTCTGCAGATACGTCTGCACTTCTCCGCCAAGCTCACCGTCCTCGTTGTGGTAGGTTACAGGCGGAAGCCCTTCGCCAGCTGCCTCTCCAAAGGTGAGATAGCCTTCAATGTCACCTTTATCCAGACCTTCCTTCAATGCGGCATCATCCGCCGAAGAAAATGATGTGAACGTTACTGCAAACGTATCATCGTTGGGATTAGCGGGAGCCGAAGATGACAGAAGCAGCTCGGCTGCCGGATTCCCGGACTCCGCAATAACTGCAATCTGGCTGCGGTTGCCGCCGCCTTCCGCAGTGTCCTCTCCCTTAAAAACTTTGATAAAGTAGGGAATATTCATACCGATACTCAGCAGAACCACCAGAATCAGCGTTGTTATAAGAAAAGCCTTGGTCTTTACCTTATTCTTAAAAGTAAATCCGATAATCGTCCCCATCTTATTCATTTGATTCACCCACCGCTCTGATAAAGATTTGGTTTAGCGTCGGTTCCTTGATCTCGAAATGCTCGACCTCTCCGGCAAGAATAGCCTGCTGCAGAATGCGCTGTGCTGCGCCAATCTCACTGATTGATAATACATAGCCGCGTTCCTGCCGTTTCACTGCAGTAACCCCGGCAATCCCCTCCAGTCCGGCAACCTCGCCGGCTGTGCGCAGAATAACCTCTTCACGCGGGTAACTCTTTTTGATATCACGGATATCGCCCTGCACTACTGTATTAGAGCGGTCAAGAATCGTAATGTGCCTGCACAGCTCCTCTACATGCTCCATCCGGTGGGTGGAGAACAGAATGCTTGTGCCCTGGTCACGCAGCTCTTTGACCGTATCCTTGAGCAGCTCCACATTGACCGGGTCCAGTCCGCTGAATGCTTCATCAAGCACGAGGATCTGCGGCTTGTGGACGACGGCGGCAATGAAGCCCATTTTTTGCTGATTGCCCTTCGACAGCTCTTCAATTTTTTTGTTGTAGTACTCAGGAACCTCAAAGCGGTCCAGCCAGTAACGCAGGCTCTTGTCCGCGTCGCTGGCAGCCATGCCGCGCAGCCGGGCAAGATAGACAATCTGGTCGCTTACCTTCACCTTTGGATACAGGCCGCGCTCCTCGGGCAGATACCCCATCAGATGCTGAAGCTCGTTGCTGAACTCCTTGCCGTTGTAAAGGATTTTACCCTCATCCGGATAAATCAGGCCAAGCACCATACGCATTGTAGTCGTTTTACCTGCCCCGTTTGCTCCGAGCAGCCCGTAAATCTCCCCTTGCTCCACCTTCAGATTGATACCGTTAACCGCCGTCTTATCACCGTACTGCTTCACTACCTGTTCCAGCTTCAAAGCTTCCATTGGTTAATCCCCTCTCTTCTGGTCTAACAGGACCGGACGATGTCCTTGTGTCCATAGGCTAAGTATTTCATCCAGCTCCAGTGCCCGGCTCTTCAGTACCTTTACGCCCAGATCCAGGATGCGTTTCTCATTCCGGGAAAATTCCCGGGTTATAAAAGAGGCTACTCCCGGCTGCTCCCAGCCGAAATGCAAGGCTTCCGGAAGCTCTGCCGCCAGCTCCTGCAGCTCCGCCTCATCCGCTGCATTCACCCATACCTCATTCCATAAGCCGAACAGGCTGTCTTTCTCGGCCATGCCGAGCAGCTGCCCCTGGTGCATGAGCACAATGTAGTCGGCGAGCCGCCTCACTTCTTCTACAATATGGGTACAGATCAGCACAGTGGCGTCCGTATCATCCATAAACTTGCGCAGCGTTTCAATCATGATCTTCCAGGCGAACGGGTCCAGTCCGGAAGAAGGCTCATCCAGCAGCAGCAGGCGGGGCCGGGTGGCCAGGGCCGCGGCTATTTCGAATTTGCGCCGTTCCCCCTTGGACATTTTGCCCAGCCGGGCATCCTGCGGAATCTCAAATTTCCGGGTCAGCTCCTCAAAATACTCCTGGTCCCAGGAAGGATACCACTGCCTGCGGAAGTCCGCTGCCTCTGCTGCCGTCCAGAAATTCTCCTCAGCCTGTGAGGTTTCCGGCACATAGGCCATACGCTGGCGGATCTCCAGCGGCAGCCCCCCGGGATGCTTCTGTTCGAACCAGCGGATCTCGCCTTCCTCCGGGAAGCTCAGCTGCAGCAGCATATGCAGCAGCGTGCTTTTGCCGGAGCCGTTCTGACCCACCAGTGCGGTAATGTAGCCTTGCGGAAGGCTAAGATTAAGCGGCCCGATCGTCCGCTTGTGCCGCTTCTTGCTTACATCCCGCAGCTCTATGGCCTGCTGTACCATGAAACGCCCCCACCCTTCATGACTTTGTGTTATATTTGCTCGTTACAATGTCTGTAAACATCCGGGTCAGCTCCTCTGCGCTGCACTGTACGGACAATCCAACATCGACTGCACCCTCCAGCGCTTTGCGGATCGCATCCCGTTTGTACTCCTCCATCGCTCCTGCTCCGACATGGGAGACAAATGTACCTGTTCCCTGTCTGGTCCGCAGCAGCCCTTCATTCTCCAGATCCTGATAGACCCGGCGGACTGTGATAACACTGCATTTCAGCTCTCCGGCAAATTCGCGGATTGAGGGAAGCAGTGTCCCTTCTGTAATATTTCCGCTGATAATCAGTGAGCGCAGCTGCGTCTCAATCTGATGGTACAGCGGCTCGGCACTGTTTTCGTTGATCTGAATAGGTATCCACATCCTTACCCCCGCCCTCTCATACGAGATCGCGGCTCTTAAGCCGGTGTATCGTCCATGCGGAGAATAGCTGGACCGATAAGGTACCAAGCACCAGCGTTCCCCACATCAGCGGGGAGAGCAGCCCCCACTCCTTGGAATAGCTGACTGTGTACAAAATAAGATTTCCGCCTGCCAGCCAGGTCAGCACCGCCGCTCCGATGTAAATGAAGGTAAAGAGCATCACGTAGATAAAATAAGCTTTTCCGCTTGCCAGCAGCTCGATAAAAATGTACAGCCCTGCAACAATCAGCCCCAGCCCGATCCAGGTTAGCGTAAAAGCCAGGTAATTTATAAACGGAAGCTCCTGACGCATATTACTGCTGATGGCATAGATGAGGCCGAAAAATACCAATCCGTTCAGCCCGATAGAGCTGACTGCGTGCAGCTTTCTTTTGCAGAGAATCACAGCAGTTGGAATAGGCAAGGTGCGCATGTAGGCCAGCATCCGGGTGTAAGAATCTTCCGTCAGATACTTCATCGTCCGCTTGGAAAAGGTGAACCCCAGCATCGGAATGACTGTCATGAACATGATGTCGGCAAGAATCTTCCCGTCACCGTTATCCAGCGTATCCTGGATGATCATACTGGATAGCCCGCCCATGTAACCCATGAACAGCAGCGCCCACAGCAGCATCCATAATAACTTCAGCCTGTCGCCGTTGAAGTCACTTCTTACAATGATCAACGCCTGTTTTAAATTTGTCATTTTCCTTTAACCTCGCTTTAATTCAGCAGATATAGAAGCTCGGTGTGATTACTGTGATCACTGTGTGCTTACTGTATATATCTATATACACAGTATATGTCCTGTTATTTCCATCGTCAATAGTTTTCTGAGAAAAAATTGGGATTATTTTCTGATTGGATTATGCTAATGTGAAGATGCGGCTTGGAACAAGCTTATTTTAAGGGGGACCTATATGCTTAATCATCCATGGTTTACGGTGACGCCCATCGATGCACGGACCTTTGCCATCAGCGAATACGGACACTGGGAGAAGGTCCATTCCTTCCTGCTGCTCGGGCAGCAAAAGGCTGCCCTGATCGACACGGGACTCGGCATCAGCAATATCCGGGAGCTAACCCGCCGGCTGACCACACTTCCGGTCTCTGTCCTCACCACCCACGTCCACACCGATCATATCGGGGGCCATGGGCTGTTCAGTGAAATATATGTACATGAGGAGGACTGCAGCTGGCTGGAGCATGGCATACAGGGCTTATCTATCGAACAGATTAGAGCAGATCTCGTACGGGATTTGAGCCTGCCGCTGCCTGCGGGCTTTGATGCTGCGGCCTATACCCCTTATCGCGGTAAGCCGGCCGGGCTGCTGAGTGATGGCCAGATCATTGATCTGGGCGGGAGAAGTGTGGAGGTTATACATACGCCGGGGCATTCACCGGGACATTTATGCTTTTTTGAGGCGACTTCCGGCTATTTGTTTACAGGGGACCTGCTGTACGATGAAACGCCAGTATATGCATTCTATCCATCGACAAGCCCTTCGGAGCTGGTACGTTCGTGGGAACGGATTGCAGGGATACCCGGTGTAAGCAGAATCTACGGATCACATAACACACTGGGCCTGGACCCCGGCATTATGGCTGACGTGGAGCGGGCGGTTATGACGCTACGGGAGAACAACCTGGTATCGTTTGGCACAGGTACACACTATTTTAACGGGTTTAGTGTGCGGTTCTAGGCGGAATGGCAGGAGGGCTGCGAGGAGGATGGCGGGCGGTAGAGCATGGGGGCGGGGGTGGCTGGCAGAGGCGAGGTGGCGGGCGGAGACTAGAAGGGCTTAACTGCGATTAGCGGGATTAGCGGGTGCTGGTTGGTCGGACTGAGGATTGGCGGATGCGCTGCTTAAAGACAGGTTACACGGGGACAGGCAACTGGGATTCTGTGTTGGCGGACGTGGTGGATAAAGGCAGGGGGAGTTGGTGAAGGGGCTGGTCGCTCGGACCAAAGGGTAGCGGATACGCTACTTAAAGACAAAGTTAGATGGATGGCGGCGATTCGCAGGCTGTGTTGGCGGACGCGGCTAATAGAGGCGTAGGGTTGGCGGACTTAATCGATAGTGTCTGGGGTTAGCGAATGCTGGTTGATCGGACTGAGGATTGGAGCATGCCCTACTTAAAGTCAGGTTACAAGGGAACGGGCGGTTCGAATGCTAGGTTGGCGAACTTCATCGATAGTGTCTGGGGTTAGCGAATGCTGGTTGGTCGGACTGAGAATTGGAGCATGCCCTACTTAAAGTCAGGTTACAAGGGAACGGGCGGTTTGAATGCTTGGTTGGCAGACGTGGCTGTTAAAGCTGAATTTAGAGAGGACCACTAAAAGGATTTCTCCCTCTATTTTGGCCAATCCACCCTCCTGCGGGCACCATCAAAGGGATTTTTCCCTCTATTTCGCCCAAGCCACCCTCTTGCGGGCACCATCAAAGGGATTTTTCCCTCTATTTACCCCAACTCACCTTCCTGCGGGCACCATCAAAGGGATTTTTCCCTCTATTTCGCCCAATCTACCCTCCTGCGAGAGCCATCAAAGGGATTTTTCCCTCTATTTCGCCCAATCCACCCTCCTGCGGGCACCATCAAAGGGATTTTTCCCTCTATTTCGCCCCATTCACCCTCCTGCGGGCACCATCAAAGGGATTTTTCCCTCTATTTCGCCCAAGCCACCCTCTTGCGAGCACCATCAGGGGGATTTTTCCCTCTATTTCAGCCAATCCACCCTCCTGCGGGCACCATCAAAGGGATTTTTCCCTCTAATTTGTTCAAGCCCATCCCCCGCGTTCTCCAGCCGCCTTGCACAAAAAGAGCCCGCACAGCAGCCAGCTCCCTAAGGAAGTAACTGTGTGCAGGCCGATTCGCCGCCGCAAATATACAATTAGAAGCCCCAGATGGCATCCCAGACCGGCTTGGTATGGCCGCCCGGATAAAATATGTACAGCAGCACATATACCGCAACTCCTGTGATAGCTGTAACGAACCAGGTGACTGCCGTGATTCTGCCCAGCTTGCGGTGCTTCGCGTATTTAGCCTGATAGCCCCACACCAGTGTGGTAATTCCGAACACCGCGGCTACCGTAGCAAGCACGATATGGAAGATCAGAAAGACGTGATACAGCGTCGACAGGTGATCCGGCCCGCCCCAGGATGTATTACCTACAAATATTGTTCTAGACATGTACACAATGAAAAACAGGGTAGCCGCTACAGCGGCGGCGAACATTGTTTTCTTATGCGCTTCGCGTTTGCCCACGATGATCTGTCTCCAGCCGATCGCCACCAGCACCGCACTGATTACGATGAACGATGTGCTGATCGTTGGAAACACTGTAAAGATATCCATGATTGTCCTCCTCGGCGCTTACCAGCTATACCCGGGTTAACGCACCATCCCCCAGCTCGCCGGATGGTCCGGAAAGTTCCGGATCGTCTTGCCCGTTCTCTTTTTTATACCAATGATAGAACACATAAGCAAGCATCGAGGCAAAAATAAATTCCTGGATAAACTTCATGACGATCCCGCCGACCTGCTGATCCGCCTTGGGCGACAGCCCTCCAAAGAAAGCCGGGCCGCCAAAAGCCTGCAGCAGTGCAGCCGGATCACCGGATACACAATAGCCCATCGCCCGGGCCCATACAGCCGGATCACTGTAAGTCGCATAAAGCGGCTCAGCCGCAAAAATAATCAGCCCGCAGGCTGGTGTCAGCAGCACCATATTGAGAAAAATGAAGCCGATTTTGACGGGTCCTCCGGCCCGCCGGCTCTCCGGCAGCGGATTAATCAGCGTCCACCACATCAGCGCAGCCGTCACAAAGAGCGCGGCATAATACAACCGGTGCACTGTAAAATGCAGCATCACATAATCATGAATCACCGGGAGGTGATATAGCGAGAACAGCCCGTTGAACAGCAGTGCAGCTACTACCGGATGGGCCAGAAAGGATAACCTCCGCAGCGGATTGACCCTCACCAGGGCGCGCCAGCACCACTCCGGAATGCCCAGCATCATCAGCGGCACCGCGATCAGATAGGAGAGGGCCATACTGACCATGTGAAAAGAGAACAGGATATGCCCCAGCAGGCTGACCGGGCCGCCCTGGGCCAGATAGAGCACCAGCAATCCGCTAAGAAACAGCACTCTCTGTCTGAGCGGGACCTCCGCCGAGCCGGGAAACCGCTGCGTCAGCGGACCGGCCAGCACCAGATAACCTGCAGCCAGCAGCAGAACAGCCGCTAGCAGCAGAGGGCTCCACAGGTCGGCGAAGCTGAAATATTGCAAGCCAAGCATAAGTCACTCCCCCTCCGGCAGGACTAGAACTAGAATTTGAAATAGAGCCTCGTAGTGACGGCTAGGTTAAAAATGGCAGGCAGTGAGTAACTGAATACGGTATGATTTACCACAGCAAAAAGAGGCAGCAGCTTCCGCCCGCCTCCGCTCCTTCACATCATTCCCACCACACCCAGTAAAGCGCCATAACAATGCAGGTGCCGGCGATAAAAAAACCGCCCAGCATGAACACAACCGGCAGCAGATGCCCTTTGTCCTTCAGATGCATCCAGAAGCCCATCTGCAGCACCACCTGCAGCACAGCCATTACCAGCAGCAGAATAACAGCAAAGGTGGCGTTAACTCCTCCGGCAGCCACAGCCGCGAAGGCAATCAGCGTCAGCGCCACCGAGAAGATAAACACCACAATATGCCGCTGCGGCCCCTCAGGCCGGTGACGGCGCTTCACGCTGCCGCTCTCCTGCGGATGCTGTTCCGTCGCCATGGCTCAGCCCACCTTTCCAAGCAGGTATACAACAGTGAAAATGAACACCCACACGACATCGATGAAATGCCAGTACATGGCCGATACGTAAATTTTGGGTGCTGTGACTACAGTCAGACCCTTGCGGGCGAGCTGCCCGATCAGTATGGCAATCCACACAATTCCGAACGCAACGTGTGCCCCGTGGAAGCCGACCAATGTGTAAAAAGCCGAGCTGAAGGCGCTCGTAGTCATCCCGAACTCCTCATGCCTTACATAAACACTGAACTCGTAGATCTCCAGTCCAAGGAAAGCTGCACCAAGCACCACGGTAATAATCAGCCAGTTACGCAGCTCTGCCGGCTTGTTCCGGTGCATCGCCTGGATGGCGAACACGCTGGTCAGACTGCTGGCCAGCAGCAGAAACGTCGCTGCCGCCACCAGCGGCAGGTGGAACAGCTCAGCCGCAGACGGGCCGTCGTTCGTCGAGTTGCGCAGCGCCAGAAAGGTGGCGAACAGTGTTCCGAAGAGCACAGCCTCACCGCCGAGGAACAGCCAGAAGGCCAGCACCTTGTTCCTCCCCTCCAGCGTCGCTTTTTCCGGCTCGTGCGGGAGGGCGCTTTTTCCGGCTTCAGCATGTACGGTCGTCATCCCTGCTCACCTTCCTTCCAGCTCTTCAGGCTCAATATGCCAGCCGTGGTCGTCAAACAGCGATCGCAGCAGCATCGATCCGAAGGTAATAACCAGCCCGAGCCCGGTCACGATATAGTTGTTGAACAGGAAGCCCAGCACGTCACTTCCGAACGTATCGCGGCTGAACATGAAGCCAAGCCCGGCGATAAAAATACCCACCGACATCAGGAACGGCAGAAGGGTCGCAGAAGGCATATGGATGGAGCCGACCGGCTCGGACGGGGTCATGGCTTGGTGTCCGGCAAGCTTTTCCTTCCAGAAGGCATCTATTCCGCGTACCAGCGGCGTCTGCTTGAAGTTGTATTCCGGCGGCGGCGAAGAAATGGTCCACTCCAGCGTCCGCCCGTCCTCCCAAGGATCATCTGCGGCATCAGCAGGCTTACGGGAGGTGATGTAAATATTCCACAGGAAAATCAGCATCCCCACCCCCATCAGCCCGGCCCCGACCGTACTGACCAGGTTCAGCGTATCAAACTGCTGGTTCGGCAGGTACGTAAACACACGGCGCTGCATCCCCATTAACCCAAGGAAATGCTGGACGAAAAAGGTCAGATGGAAGCCGATAATAAAGGTCCAGAAGGTCCATTTGCCCAGTGTTTCACTTAGCATCCGCCCGAACATTTTGGGCCACCAGTAATGCAGGCCGGCAAACAATCCCAGCACCAGACCGCCAACGATAACATAATGGAAATGGGCTACGACAAAATAGGTGTCATGAAACTGGAAGTCTGCCGGAGCCGAAGCGAGCATAACCCCGGTCACCCCGCCCATCGTGAAGGTTGGAATAAAGCCCACAGCGAAAAGGTTAGGCGTAGTAAAGCGCACTTGTCCGCCCCACATCGTAAACAGCCAGTTGAAGATTTTGATCCCGGTCGGAACGGCAATCAGCATCGTGGACACAGAGAACAGCGCATTCGCTACCGGACCGAGGCCCGTTGTGAACATGTGATGCGCCCAGACCATGAAGCCGAGAAAGGCAATGAGCAGCGTGGCGAACACCATCGAGCTGTAGCCGAATAATCTTTTGCGTGAAAAGGTTGGAATGACCTCGGAAATGATGCCGAAGGCCGGCAGAATGAGAATATACACCTCGGGATGGCCGAAAATCCAGAAAATATGCTGCCAGAGCACCGGATTGCCGCCCGTCTCAGGATTGAAGAAGTTTGCTCCGAGAATCCGGTCAAAGGTGAGAAGAACAAGCCCTACAGTAATAGCGGGAAAAGCGAACAGAATAATTGCGGAGGTGATAAAGGTGGCCCAGGCGAACATCGGCATGCGCATGTAAGACATCCCGGGTGCACGCATCGTAATGATCGTCGCCAGAAAATTGATTCCCCCGATCAGCGTGCCGAGTCCGGCAATCTGCAGGCCTATGGTATAGAAGTCTACTCCGTGGGTAGCGCTGTAGGTTGTACTGGATAGCGGTGTGTAGGCTGTCCAGCCGGCATCGGGTGCACCGCCCATAACCCAGCTGAGGTTGAGCAGGAGGCCGCCGAACAGAAAGGTCCAGAAGCCGAGCGCATTGAGAAAAGGAAACGCCACGTCGCGCGCGCCGATCTGCAGCGGAATGATGGCATTCATCAGTGCAAAAATAACCGGCATGACTCCGAGAAAAATCATGGTGGTCCCATGCATCGTAATCAGTTCATTAAACGTCTGGGCGTCCAGAAACGTGTTCATCGGCTTGATCAGCTGAATGCGGATCAGAATGGCCTCAAGCCCGCCGATGCCGAAAAAGAAGCCTCCGGCCCACAGGTAGAGGATGGCTATTTTTTTGTGATCGACGGTGGTAATCCAGTCCATCAGCCCGGTATGGCGTCTGACACTGTGACCAGCCTGCGGCGGCCGGGCGGGATTCAGGGATTGCGCGGTTTGAGCCAAGGTTCGTACCCCCTTTTCAATGTGCTGCTTCCTCTATTCACTTTCCCGCTCTATTCCAGTGTTAAGCCGGACAGATATTCAGCGATGCCGTCGATCTCTTCATCCGTTAAGCCCAGGTCCGCCTTGGGATCAGGCATGGTATTGCCCGGCTTGACGCTTTCCGGGTCATGCAGCCAGGTCTGCAGATTCTCGAGAATAGGAGCCCCGTCTGCACCTGTATCATCGTTCAGCAGAATGCCTGCGACCGATTCCCGGGAGCCGAATCCCGTCAGATCGGGTCCGACCGCGAGCCCCTGGTCGCCGACGGCATGGCAGCGCAGGCAGGCCGACCGGAAGGTCTCGGCAAGCTGCGGATCCTCCGGCAGCACAGCAGGAGCCTTCATCGAAGCAAGCCACTGCTCAAATTCCGCCTCACTAACCGATTTCACCTTGAATTCCATGAAGCCGTGGGAAGGCCCGCACAGCTCGGCACATTTGCCCCGGTAAACGCCTTCATTTGGCGCACTGAAGCTGAAGCGGTTCACTGTACCGTCAGGGTTGGTGTCTATTTTGCCGGATAAGGAAGGAACCCAGAAGGAATGCAGCACATCCGCTGTCCTCAGTTCAAAGGCAATGTCCTTGCCCGCGGGGATTACCAGATCCTGCGCCGTCTTCACGCCGTAATCGGTATACTCGAATTCCCACCAGTACTGGTGGCCGGTAACCTTTACTTTGACGGCATCCGGATCGTCCGCATGATCATTGCCAGCGGCAAACACCGCCTTGACGGTAGGCACAGCAAGAATGACCACCAGAATCAGGGGGATGACCGTCCAGATGACCTCGAGCTTGAAGTTACCCTCCACCTGCTCAGGCACTTCACGCTGCCCGGGCTTCCGGCGGAAACGGATAAGCACATAGGCGGCAATCGTAAAAACGACCAGCAGTACGGCAACCATAATCGTAATCGCCAGCTTCATCAGATCAAATGAGCTTTCGGCTGCAGGTCCCTGCGGTCTGAGCACCGACAGGTCCTCCCGTCCGCAGCCGGCCAGAATGAGTCCAAGCGCTGCAGTCATAGGAAGAAGCCGCTTTCCGGCCTGCCACGTTTTCATCATTGATCAACCCCGCTTCTCCTGTTTTCGTAGATCAGAGGATTTTCCTGTCAATTATAACAATCACTATTAATATAAGTTTGAGGGGGTGTTTTGTCAATCGTTCACAGCAAGTTCACAAATACTTTTTTTATAGCAAAAAAGCTTGTCATTATCAGCTTTAATAGCGCTTACAAATTTTGCAGAAATAGAGTATACTACTTGGTAAGCGCATACATATTGCGACAGGCTAAACTACGCCACTTGACTATCCGGCAAGATTATGTACAATATTTCCGGCAAAAGTAAGCAAAAAAAACCGTATCCAGCAGCATCGTTCAGCCGGGCACGGTTTATGAGAATCCTCATGGATGTGGTTGCAGATTACATGTCATCAATTAAGAACACTATCCTGTGCAGATCAGGAGACAGATGAGTTAATCCTGCCCATCTCATGTTCCACGACCATAGTCAGCTCTTCTTCATAGCCTCCTGTGATCCGATATTTCCGGACGTACTCCTTTACAAATTTCTTGGGATCTTTGGGCCGGAAAATGCGTGTCATTTCCCTAAGACTTTCCTTGACTTCGTTATGACCTTTACTTGCCATGATCAGTTCCCTCCCAAAACATTGAAAATGAATGCTCCGTTGAGAATGCATGATGAAAAGTCCGCCGTAACCTCGAAATGCAAGATAAGAACCGTAACACATACGTAGCTTGCATTTATCCGCCTAGACTGCCGTACCAGAGTTCTGGAGGTCCGCCTTGCCGGTGAAGCAGGTTCGTCGTGAATTGGGCTGAGAGTAAGACGCCTTAAGGTATAGACATCTTGACACTTTACTTACCCGAAGAGCCACTTGCTGAATCACTCCTTTCGGGCCTTATCGTCTTATTGTATCATATTCAAGGCCAAGTTCCACCTTTCCTTGTAAAATATGCGTATGGAATTTTGTGAAAATTTATGTCTCCCACAGCAGGTGAGATTGCGGGTATTTGGTTAAAATACACTATCCGCACCCAAGCTGAACGGCTGCATCCTCCTGACCCGGAGTGCATCCGTGCCTGCAGCTATACCGAAGGGAGACACTATGGACAACCGGATTTCTTTGCTAAGCTCGCCTTATAATACAGCGCCTGCGATGGCGCAGGCCAGACCGGAGGAGACAGGAACGGGCAGCAGCCAGCTGGAGCAGGCTCATGAAACGATACTCAAAGAGTACCCTAAAATGCATAGTATGCTTGTCGTGCGCAGCGGGAAACTGGTATATGAACAGTATTACGCGGATTATCATGCCGGCAGCCTGAATGATCTGCGGTCTGCTACCAAAAGCGTTGTGTCGCTGCTTACAGGCATCGCCATCGGCAGAGGCGAGCTGTCCGGAACGCATCTCACCGTACCGGATGCGCTCCGCAGCTATCTTCCCGCACCATCTGATCCGCTGCTAATGCAGCTTACACTCCGCCATCTGCTGTCTATGACCTCGGGGTTCCGCTGGATCACCGGCAGCAAACTTGGCGAGCCGCTTGTCCGCAATCTGCAGCGCAGCCGCCGGTGGGTGCAGTTCATTCTTAATTTACCGCTGGATGCAGAAAATATAGGCTGCTTCCAGTACCGCAGCAGCGATTCGCATCTGCTCTCTGTCATTCTGAGCGAAGGCACAGGACAGGATGCATTCAGCTATGCCCGGCAGCATCTGTTCGGCCCCCTTGGCATCAAACACACCGCCTGGCTGCCCAGCCCGGAGGGACACAGTATGGGGCACATCGGGCTCTCCCTGACCTCGAGGGATATAGCCAAGCTCGGCATCTGCCTGCTCGGAGGAGGCCTTTATGAGGGACGGCAGGTGATTCCGCAAAGCTGGCTGGAAGAGGCCTTCAGCAAGCAGACAGACGGCTATCCTGCCTACGGGGATTACGGCTACCAGTTCTGGAACGGCCGCATAAGCGGGCAGCCTTACGTACTCGCCCACGGCCACGGGGGCCAGCAGCTCTGGCTGCTGCCTGAGCTGGATTCTGCAGTTGTTTTTACCGCCGAAAGCGCAGTAAGCCGCTGGAGGAATCCGCGCAGGCTGCTTGAACAGCATATTATTCCGGCAATGAATCCCTGAAGCCTGCTTCACATACTTTGTATCTGCAAATCATAGGCTCCTAGTAAGGAAGGAGCAGGGAACGTGGCCCCGCCTGTGTGCCGGGCGCCAGATTCCCGCCTTCTTCTCCAAGTACAAGGAGAGTGAGCACTATGTCCCCGTTCAAATCGTCCACCGGACTGCCCGAGAATATCGCTGCCGCTGTCTGTTACTTCCTTCCTTTTGTCGGACCTGTCGTGTTCCTGGCGCTGGAGAAGCGCAGCCGCTTCGTGCTTTTCCATGCCCTGCAGTCCCTGATTGCCTTCGGCGTGCTGATGGTTGCCCATGTCATCAGCGGCTTCATTCCGCTGATCGGCGGTTTTGTCGGTGCTATTCTCTCGCTGCTCGCCTTCTCCGTCTGGCTGCTGATGCTCTTTCATTCCCTGGGCGGCAGGTGGTATAAGCTGCCCTTGGCAGGCGATCTCGCGGAAAGTCAGCTCCGCCAGCTGTAAATGGGTGTGCACCGCCGCTGCCATGTAATTGTGATTCCCTTTTGCCTGTCTACTCCTTACAATGAAATCAGTACACTCAAGGACTTTACAGGCTGGAGGAGCATCCATGTATTTACTGATTATAAATCCGCGTTCCGGCGGCGGTGCCGGGCAGCGCACCTGGCAGAGCGTCGAAGGCATGCTGAAGGCGCGCGGTATCGCATATGAACCGCTGTTTACCCAAAGCGCCGCAGAAGCAGAGGAGCAGGTGCTGCATGCCCTCGCCCGCCGCGAGGACTGGCGCGCCGCCATCCTTATCGGCGGCGACGGCACGATCCACAGCGTGCTTGGCGCGCTGCGGCGGCGGGGCGTTCCGCTGGCCGTGATTCCCGCCGGTTCAGGCAATGATACGGCGCGCGGGTTCGGCATCCCGCTGGCAACGGAGGCAGCACTGGATGCTGCGCTGCAGGACCGCTGCCTGGAGGCGGATCTGCTCGCCGGCACCGGCGGCCTGACGCTGACGGCCGTCGCCAGCGGCTTCGATGCCCAGGTGGCCGTGAACGTGAACAACAGCCGGTACAAGCGGCTGTGCAATGCCGTCGGCGCCGGTCAGCTGGCTTATATCATCGGCATTCTGCATACGCTGATTACCTTTAAGCCCTGCCGCGTGAGCGTGACCCTCGACGGCAAGGAGCAGGCCTTTGACCAGGCCTGGCTCGTCTCGGTCTGCAACCTGCCAAGCTATGGCGGCGGGCTGCTGATCTGCCCGCAGGCAGAGACGGGCGACGGCCGGCTCGACGTCTGCGTCGTGCACGGGTGCAGCCGCGCGCAGGTGCTGCGGCTGTTCCCGACGCTGCTGAAGGGCACGCATGTGGCGCTGCCCTTCGTGACAATGCTGCGCGGACGCAGCGTAGCGGTCCGCTTCGCGCAGCCGCGGCACGCCATCGGCGACGGCGAGCCGCTGGGCACAGCGCCGCTGGCGGTGCGCTGCGAGCCGGGCGCGCTGCGCGTGCTGACGCCGCTGGCCGCTGCGGCGCACGGCGGGTCCGGCGCCGCCGGCTCCTGCCAGGCGAGCGGCTGACCCGTGCGGCGGGCGAGCACGTGCCCCGGCGAACGGCTGATCCGTGCGGCAGACGGCTGACGTGGGCGGCGGGCACACAGCTACGGGACAGGCACGGGCTGCCACAGCAGGCTGCCTGCATTGTTGCAGCCAGCTTGCTGGTTTGATCGTTATGCCAGTACAGTCCATAGCGCCTCGCCTCTCCACCAGCGATAGACAGCTCGCCAGCGGCAACCAGTATAGACTTCGCCCCTACAGCGGCGATAGACGGCTCGCCAACGGCCAGTACAACCGGGCATGCTAGCCCGTCCACCCGGAATTTAGTTGGATTTTCGACACCTATTTCAGTCTCTAAGGCTCAATTTCAGCATTTAGTTGGAAAAAGGTCACCTATATCAAGCCGATCGGCCCTTTTTGGAGATAGCAGCTTAAATTAAGTGACCTTTTCACCACTAATCTCCCTGAATCCAACGCCGGTGAACAATTAGTTGTAAAAAATCCACCTAAATGGTCGCCCCACGGCGCACGGCCACCTCTCCCATATGACGAAGCACCGGCCCACCCGGCTACCGGCAGGTATATAGCGAAAAGCCCAAAGCAGGGACCCCGGCATCCAGCCGGAGTCCCTGCTTTGGGCTTTAAAGACTAAGTATGTGTTCTACAATGCAGCTTATGTGATCTGACCCGGCTGTCCGTCCTCTTCCTGGACAAACGTGATATGCCCATCGTCCAGCGAAGCAATGCGCACCAGTGATTCTACGCGGTAGCCCGCTTCCTTCAGCAGACGGTTACCCGGCTGGAAGGCTTTTTCGATCAGGATGCCGATCCCGGCGACAGTGCCGCCAGCCTGCTCGACAATCCGGGCCAGCCCGAAGGCCGCCTCACCGTTGGCCAAAAAATCGTCAACGATCAGCACACGCTCACCCGGAGCGATGAATTTTTTGGACACGGTAATGTCATTGCTTTCTTTTTTGGTAAAGGAATAGACGGTCTCCACATAAATGTCCTCCGTCAGGGTCAGCGATTTCTGCTTGCGGGCAAAAATCAGCGGTACCTCAAGCGTCAGCGCGGTCATGATACCCGGAGCAATCCCCGAGGATTCGATCGTCAGCACCTTGGTGATCTCCTCCCCGGCAAACCGGCGGGTAAACTCGCGGCCAACCTCCCGCATCAGAAAAGGGTCCATCTGGTGATTCAGAAAAGAATCCACCTTGAGCACGCCCTGACCGAGAACGATTCCTTCATCCAAAACCTTGCGTCTCAATAACTCCATCTGTGCTCCCTCTTTTCTCCTCAGATTCCCTTGGACCCTGCCTTCCCGTTCTTCACACTACAGACCTGACGGCTTCTGCGGCAGCAAATTGCCGACAATCGATTTCAGGTCATGATCCTCCTTGCTGGCCGACTTGCCTCCGTCATAGCTGGTAATCCGGATCTCCGAATATTTCTCACCGGCGTTCACCGGCTTGAAAATCAGCTTCTCCCGGTCAGCCAGCCGCACATTAAACTTCATGTCCCTGAACATCTCCACCAGCTCATTTTCCCCCGGCACCTTGCCCTCATCCAGGAACAGCAGCCCCCGTAGCGGCTTGGGTCCTTCAGGATGCTGCACATCAAAATGAACGATACATTCCATTCTTTTCACCTCCCCGGCTTAGTCTAGCTCCGCCTGAACCCGCTGCTCCTCCCGGACCTCGCCGGGTTCTTCGGGTTCTTCCGCGTCCGCCTCCTTATCATGCATCACATATTTGCTGTAAATACGGCTGTACCGCTCACCGTAGCGTCTGTTCAATTCAGCCCCCATATCCTCCTCGAGCTCGAAGAGCACCATCTCCTGCGAAAAATGATTCAGCAGCAGGCCGACCAGCACCTCATGCTCCGTAACCACCGCCTGGGCGGTGCCGTCCTCATACCGCATGCCCAGCATGCACCAGCTGCGGTCGATGACAAAGGAAAATTTCCTGCCGCCGCTGCGGCGCGGCTTACCGCCCAGCGGCGGCCACACCGGGTAAGGTGCAGCCGTCTCATTGCCGCCGTCAAAGGCCCACAGCAGCTTCACCCCTCGCAGCTCCGCCTGCTCCAGCTCATTGCGCAGCAGTGAGGCCTCCTCCCGCCATACGTCGACCACGATTTCCCTCTCGGCCAGATTCAGCTGGCGGATCAGCGCCCCCAGCATATTCCGGTCCCCTTCAATATTGTAAAATGACGGGCTGACCGGGCCGCCGCGCGGCATTTCACTTTCCACAAAGGCCAGTGAGTTCTGAATCCGCCCGGAAATAATCGTCGCCAGCTCCTCGGGATCAAGCACGCTGTAGCGGGCAGGCTCCCCTTCCCCGCATCGTACATATCCACTCTGTGTCAGGCGCTGAAGCGCCGCATACACATTTGATCTGGATACCCCCAGCTGCTTTGCCACTTCGTAGCCCGAAGCCTCGCCTTTGGTAGCCAGCTCGACCATAATTTTGGATTCCATCTCAGTGAACCCCAAATTGCGCAGATGCAGCAGCAACTGTTCCATCTATGTTGTCCTCCTAGTATGCCAATAAACTTATTCTGTGAATCTGCGGTTCGGCGTTGCACGTTAGTCCGCCGCCAGGCTGGATCAGATCTGTTCTGAGCCGCAGCGCGGACACCACATTGAGCCCTTCGGCAGATCAGCCCGGCAAATCTGGCATTTGATCATATCCCGCACGCCTTCTTCGCTGTAAGCTGCCGCTTCCTCCTCTGCAGGTTCGGCCGATTTCCAGTCGCGGATACGGCGGTCCAGCTCAAGCTGCCGTTCACGCTCCCGCTCCAGCTCATCGGCTTCGCGGCGTTCACGCCCGTTGACATGAATATGGCCTGCATACTCCTGCTGCTCAGGCTCCTGGGGCCCGGATTCTTTGGAATCATAGAGCACTTCAGTGTATACCGTACGCGGCTCTGAGCGGAGCGCCAGCTCCTTCTCCTCCTCGGTCAATTCCTCTTCGCCGTAGAACTCATCCTCCTCTTCCTCGTGAATGGTACGGATGGTTACAGACGGGGCCTCTTTCTTGGGCTGCTCCTCCAGCTTATGTCCGCATTTCGGACAGAAATTGGCATCCAGCGCAACCACATTGCCGCATACGCAGAGCCGTTCATTTTTGAGCTCGGCAATTCTGTGGCGCAGCTCATCAATCTGCTCCTGATGCTTCAGGCAGCCCTTGGCGAGCTCCACCATTTTGCCCTCTGCCACGGACATATCCCGCGAACGGTAGCCCTCATAGAACAGCTGGCCCATTTTCATAAATTCGAGTTCCATCTCGCGTTCAATATCGGAAATATGCCCGTTTAGCTTGCTGACCTCCACCGAGCTTTGCGCTTTTTCACTCACCCGGCTGGCACTGTCTTTGATACGCTGCAGAAAATTCATCGTTAGTTCCTCCTTCTCCAGATGAGAATAGGGCTGATTAATAGCCGTAATGTAATGGTTCACATATACATTCATATTAAGCCTGTGTTAAGCGTTATAACCTTAAAACGTGCTTCTATCATACCAAATGTCTCGAATAGATTCATTATTTGTCGAGGAAGGGAATGAACTTGCCGGACGAACCCCGGAAAAGTTAATTCACATCTGTCATTTATTGCCTGAATAAGCAGCAGCCGCCTGCATACTTGTTATGTGCTAATACGCTGCTAAAGCGAAAATGTTCCTTTTTTCACACGCGGGGCCTTGCAGCCTGCGCCTCATTCCTGATAGCGTCCGGACGGGGAACAGGCTTTATTTTTGCTTCCGCGGCATAAAATCGGTTAAAATAAAACAGTCACAAATAATGAAACCCGGGAGAGTCTCAGTGAAAGAAGATGACAGTACGCAAGTAACACTGAATCAGCTGCAGGTGCATGTGAAGGATATGCAGCAGTGGCAGAACAGTGAGGATTTCGCCAAAAGGCTGGAAGATTTCAAGACACTGCCTGCGCTTTACCGCCATGCCTTGAACGAGCTTGAGAATAAAATTGATGTAGTGAAGACCGAATGGCAGGCGCGCGACGGCTACAGCCCGATTGAGCATGTTAAATCACGGATAAAGGAACCTAAGAGTATCCTGCGCAAGATGGAACGCAAAGGGCATAACTTCTCTCTGGAAAATATGGAGCAGCACATTCATGATATCGCAGGCATGCGGATCGTCTGTGCCTTTGTGAAGGACATCTACCGGCTGGTCGATCACCTGTGTGTCCGCGAGGATCTCAGGGTGCTGGAGATTAAGGATTATATTGCCCAGCCGAAGCCGAACGGATATCAGAGCCTGCATGTGATTGTCGCTATCCCGCTCGTCCTGCTGGAAGGGACCCGCTGGGTCAAGGCAGAGATTCAGCTGCGGACACTGGCGATGGATTTCTGGGCCAGCATGGAGCATATTCTCTATTATAAATTCGACAAGCAGCTGCCGCCGCATGTGGCCGAGGAGCTGAAGGAGGCCGCGCGCGCCGCCGATGAGCTGGATCAAAGGATGCTCCGGCTGCGCCGCGAAATTCTTGAGCTGTCCGAGGGAGGCCGTGCTGCAGATAAGCAGGCTGAAGAATAACAAAAGCAGAGCAGCGCCCCCTGTTACAGGGATAAGCGCTGCTCTGCTTTTGTTTATACTGCGCTACAGCCTGCCAAGCTCCGATGCGCGGCGGAGAGCCGATTCGGCTGCCTTGCGCATTATGAGAGCCAGGCCTTCGCTTGACCTGGGCGTGTTCGGCAGCAGCTCCCGCCAGTTTTCTGCAGGCGGAGCTACTGCCGGAAAAGCCGGAAACGGCCTTGCGGCCAGCTCATGGAATAAGGGTCCCGGCTGGTGCAGCGAGCCCTCGGCTGCCGCCTCTGCCAGCCATTCGCCGGTCGTTACCGCCGGCCCCTTGCGTTCCAGCTTGGCCAGCTCCGCCGCCAGCATGCCGGCAGGCGCTGCACCGCCCTCCTCCTGCGGCGGATATTCCTCCCCGGCCCATAGGGCGAACACTCCGCCCAGCAGCTCCTCCTTGCTCATTCCGCGCAGCCTGAAGGCCAGCAGCGGCTCCTCCTGCAGCTGCTGTTTGATCCATTCCGGCAGCCCGGCTCCTGTGCCGGAGCCGGAAGCAGCCTGCTCCAGCTGCGGAGGAATAAGCTGAAGCTCCGCCATGCTGCCGGTTCTTTTTCCCTGCAGCAAGCTGTACAGCTCTCCAGGCTGCCCGGCAAGCTGCCGCAGCACGTTTTCCTTCTGTGCCGCCGACCATGTCGGAACCGCCCAGGAGAGGGCAGCCTCTGTCACAACACCGCTTCTGCTTGTGCCGGCACTGTCCTCCTGCCCCGGTTCCTGCCCGGGCACCGCTTTTAGCATTCCCGGTTCAATTATCAGCCTTAGTTCCGGCAGCTTGCCCATTGTTAAATCCCCTTTCCTTACCGTTCACTACATCCAGTCCTGATTCTGCAGCTCAATCAGCTCCTGCAGCTCACGGTTGGACATTTCTGTAAGCCAATTCTCCCCGGAACCTACCACTTGCTCGGAGAGATTTTTTTTACGCTCAATAAGCTCATCAATCCGTTCCTCCAGCGTGCCCTGGCAGATCAGCTTATGCACCTGTACATTTTTGTGCTGGCCGATCCGGAAGGCCCGGTCCGTTGCCTGATTCTCTACAGCCGGATTCCACCAGCGGTCATAATGCACGACATGATTGGCCCTTGTGAGGTTGAGTCCAACCCCGCCTGCTTTGAGCGAGAGCACGAAGAAAGCCGGGCCTTCGCCCTCCTGAAACGCATGCACCATTTCATCACGCTCCCGCTTGGGAACTCCTCCGTGCAGGAACAGCGGCGTCTCACCGTATCGTTTGGCCAGCCGGCTGACGAGCAGCTCTCCCATTGCCACATACTGGGTAAAGATCAGCGCGGATTCACCAAGCTCGGCAATGCTGTCCAGCACCTCGAACATGACTTCCATCTTGCCTGACTGCTCGCTGCGTCCGCTGCGCCCCTCTTCCTTGCGGAACAGCTGCGGATGATCGCAGATCTGCTTCAGCTTGGTCAGCGAGGAGAGGACCAGCCCGCGGCGGGCCATACCGGAGCGCTCGCCGATAACGCCGAGCATCTCGTCCACTACCCCCTGATACAGCGCCGCCTGTGTCTCCGTCAGCGGACAATAGGATTTCAGCTCCAGCTTCTCCGGCAGATCCTTGGAAATATCCGGGTCACTCTTGAGCCTGCGCAAGAGAAACGGCGAGACGAGCCGGTGCAGCTCCTGCAGCCGCTCCCCGCCTTCCCCTGATACATAACGCTGGCGGAAGGAGTGGTACGACCCGAGGTACCCCGGATTCAAAAAGTGAAAAATCGACCAGAGCTCACCGAGCCGGTTCTCGACCGGTGTGCCCGTCATGGCAATCCGGTGCGGGGCCGACAGCTTCATTACGCTCTGGGCCTGCTTCGTCCGGTGGTTCTTGATATATTGCGCTTCGTCCAGCACAACAGTAGACCATTGCACTGCTGCCAGATCCTCGCTGTCCCGGCCGGCCAGATGATAGGTGGTTAATACAATTTCATGGCTGGCTGCCAGCTCGGCGAACCCAGCTCCGCGTATCCGTCTGCCCCCGTGGTGAATATGCACGCTCAGCGACGGGGCAAAGCGCTGCAGCTCACGCTGCCAGTTGCCCAGCAGGGAGGTCGGGCAGAGAATCAGCGCCGGCTGATGCTTCGCTCCAGCCGGTACCGTCAATGCCCGTTCCATCAGGCAGGCAATGACCTGGATGGTCTTGCCCAGCCCCATATCATCTGCCAGGCAGACCCCAAAGCCCAGGCCGCTGAGCGCCGCCAGCCATTGATAGCCGCGTTCCTGATAGGGCCGCAGTGTTCCATGCAGGCCCTCCGGTACGGTTCGTGCCGGAAGATTCCGCAGAAGGTCACCGTGCATGAGCGAGGCCAGCAGCCCGGAGGTTTCCATGCCTGTAACCGACATCCCCTTCCAGAGGCGCTCCTCCCCGTCCTCGGCCTCCAGCCGCATCCAGTCTGCCGCTGACATTTCCCCGCCCTCATGGCGCTTCATATATCGCAGCACCTGACGGATTTCCTTGGGATCAACCTCAATCCATTCGCCCCGGAAGCGTACAAAGGGCACTCCTGCCTCCACCAGGGCATTCAGCTCCTCTTCACTGATCGGATTATCGCTAAGCGAAGCCTCGATCCGGAAGGAGATCAGCTCCTCCATCCCCAGTGAGGGCTGTACAGGTCCGTCGATCCCGCCCTGCGGCGGCTGCATCTTCATTCGCATTCCGATCCGGCGCCGTCCTTCACGGCTCCAGCGCGACGGCATCTGCACTGTAATTCCCCGTTCACGCAGCTGCTGCACGCTCTCCTTCAAGAAGAAGTAGAGCCGCTCCGGCTCCAGCTCAGCCCCCGTCGGTGCAGGAACGTCCAGCGCCCTCCGGATGTCTGGAGATATTCCCGCCGCCCGGCCCAGTGCATTCAGCAGCTGCTGCTGGATATTGCGGTACCGCTTGCCCCAGAGGGTGAACTCGCGCTCCGTGCTGCTCCAGATGGCTGCAGCCGGCAGCCAGAATTCCCCCTCCTCCCTACTCTCCGCCCAGAAGGTCAGCTGCCACAGCTCACTCTCGTCTGCCGGCGGCTCCAGCCGCAGGCCCAGACTCAGCTGGCCTGTCTGCTCTTCCTCTGCGGCGGCCCGCGGCATTCCGCCTGCCGCTGCAGCATTCACCTCAGCCAGCAGCTCTGACACTTCGGCAGGCGTCCCCTGAACCGGAAGCTCCCGGCTGCCGGTGAGCAGGCTGTTCCACCATAGCTCTGTAATCGGGGAATAGCCGCGGCGGTAGTTCGCCTTATACGGGCTAAGCTCACTTTCCGCACCGGCTATTATTTTTTTGATCTCTGCCGTCATCACTGCCTGCAGGAAGGAGTACAGCACATACCCGCCCGCGTCCTCGCGTGACGACAGTTCACTCTCCCCGGCAACATGGGCCCCGAGTGCCAGCACCGGCATTGACGCTGCCAGCTGCAGGAAGAATTCCGTATCCGCCTCCTGGCGGAAAGCCGGAGACCAGCAGGCGGAAGCCGCCTGCTCCCCGCCGCGGCGGCGTGAGCCGATCGGCCGCGGCGGCATTGCCCCCGGCACAATCCCTCCTGTCGCCATCAGCTCCAGTGCGAACCGTGCGGCAGCCGCCCAGTAGCGCATTTCGCCGCCGGCTTCGACCCCCTGGGCCCGGCACAGCTCGTCGTCCCAGGCAAGCAGCAGGTCGAAGGCCTCCTTCGGCCCCAGCGCCAGCCCTTCGAGCGTACGCCCCGGCAGCCCGCGCCGCCCTGTTCTCCCTTCCGCCGCAGCCGTCACCGGATATTTTACTTCTGCCAGCCGCAGTGCAGCACCCGCAAAAGGACGCCCCCCGCCCCGGAATTCCAGCTTCTTGACCACGCGCGTCCACGCGTCGACCTTGGGCTCCGAGGTTTCACCGGAGAAGCAAAATAAAACGTCCCCTAGCCATATTGCATACAGATGCTTAATCATTGGTGATCTCCTGTCTACTTTTTCTTCATCCCTTCATCTTATACGAAAAGGGCAATATTTAAAAACGTTTCTGCATATTTTCTGCAATTTTATATAGAAATTGAAACATAGCGTGTCTAATCGGGACCCGGCCAAGTCATGATTGGAGGATTTGGAATTAAAAGGAGTCCATTGACTCTGGGTGGACTCCCGTGAACAGCTCCAGATTCAGCTTCAGGCTCAAGCCAAGAGCAAGAATGCCGGTTAACCGACTCCAGCGGCGTTATTCCCGGTACATCCGGCTTTTGTGCATGCTAACGGACTCCAACGATCTTATATGCAGCTATTCGCCAAAAATCTGTATATTTGGGAGTAAGTAAGAGCACTAGGGTCCGTTAGACTGGCGAAATGCCCTTTGCAGGAGGAATAAGGACTCTCAGGTCCGTTAGCGTAGAAGCCAGCTTTAGTGTCTGTGTCTGTGTCTGTGTCTGTGTCTGTGTCTGTGTCTTTGCCTTTGCCTTTGCCTTTGCCTGTGTCTGTACCGCCGCTCCAATTCCAGCGCTAGCCCGCACCAGTGCTTGCACCTGCACCACTTCCCGCTGATGCGCAGAAAGGACTGCCTTTAAAAGGCAGCCCTGGTCTTCATCCGTTCAACCAGCTTATTTACCGGCGCTAATCCGCAGCTCCCCGCCGCTCCGCTCATCCGGAACCTGAATGATAATGGCGCCGCTTTTTCCGTTACGGGCCCAGCCCCGGCGCCCTTCCTTCAGCTCCTCCAGACTGATCTCCGGCAGCCCGTCCACATCATCTGCGGCAAAAAACGGATAGCAGAGCGCGAAGCGCAGCATCTCCCGCGGGGACCGGTAGGCATCAGCTTTATAGGACCAGGTCAGCAGCAGCCCGTCCCCGGTGCCTTTAGCCTCCACAGCAATCTGTGAGTAAGCCCCCTTCCGGTAAGCAAAGCTATGCCCGTCATCCTCATACAGTGTAAACGAAGCGGTGAAATCCTCCTCCGCCTTAGCGCCGTACAAGTGGAAAATTACCGTCTCCGGAACCTCCTCCTGGGCATATTGCTTAAGCGGCCCCTCTGCCGTAAAGGTCCCTGCCTTCACATACATCGGCATAATATGCAGCGGTGCAGCCGCAAGGATATGCTTTCCGCCCTCGTGCACCTCACCGTCCCAGTAATCCATCCAGCAGCCCTCCGGCAGATATACTGAACGGTGATCCGTATCCGGCCGGTAGACCGGGGCGATCAGCACATTCTCACCCAGCAGGAACTGGTCGCACAGATTGGTCACATGCGGATCACGAGGATATTCCAGGATCAGCGGACGGATGACCGGCAGCCCGCAATCCTCCGCTTCATGAAACAGGTTATAAATATGCGGCATCCAGCGGTAGCGCAGGCCGATGAATTCACGCAGAATGCCCTCGACCTCCTCACCGAACGACCAGGGCTCCTGGCGCAGCGTTCCGATAGAGGAGTGGTTGCGGCAGTAAGGGAAGAACACACCCATTTGTGTCCAGCGTACAAGCAGCTGCGCTGAGGTGTGATGGGCAAAGCCGCCGATATCCGGACCGGCAAAGGCAAGCCCCGACAGCCCCATGTTAAGCACCATCGGAATCGCCATCGCCATATGCTCCCAGAAGCTGCGGTTGTCCCCGGTCCACACAGCAGCATACCGCTGGATGCCTGCATACCCGGCTCTGGTCAGCACAAAAGGCCGCTCACCCGCCATATGCTCCGCCAGCCCCTCATAGGTCGCTTTTGACATCATCATCCCGTACAGGTTGTGGTATTCCTCATGGGTAACCGGACGCCCGTCATTGAAATGCATGACATCGAGGTCCATCGTTTTGGATTCGTTAAAAACCGCCGGCTCGTTCATATCATTCCAGATGCCCTGGATGCCGAGGTCCGTGTAATATTTGTGCAGGTCGCCCCACCACTCGGATGTCCGGCTGTCACTGAAATCAGGAAAGGCACTGATACCCGGCCACACCTCGCCGAAGAAAATATCCCCTTCCAGCCTGCGGCAGAAATGCTTGTTCAGCACCCCTTCCTTATACACCTCATATTTCGGGTCTTTTTTGACGCCCGGATCAACAATCGGCACAATACGCACACCCAGCTCACCCAGCTCGGCGATCATCTTCTGCGGCTCGGGAAAATTAACCGGATCGAACGTAAACACCCGGTACTCGTCCATATAATGAATATCCAGATAAATTACGTCGCAGGGGATGTTTTTATCGCGGAAGGTCCGGGCCAGCTGCAGCACCTCCTGCTGATTCATATAGCTGTAGCGTGACTGGTGGTAGCCGATCGACCATTTGGGCGGAAGCGGAATCCGTCCGGTGAGTGCTGTGTATTTTTTGACGACATCCTTCATTTCGGGCCCGTTAATAAAATAAATATCGAATTCGCCAGTCGAGCAGCCGATCGTGAACGCCACTCCGTGCGAGCGCATATCAAAGTCACTCCGGCCCGTATTGTCGAGGAACAAGCCATAGGTCAGTTCGCCGTGCATATGGATCAGCAGGGGGATTGACTCATACAGCGCCTCAATCTCCGGGAGATGGGGAGCGAATACATCGGTATTCCAGTTCGTGTAGCGCTCGCCGCGCTTATCCAGGAAGCTCGACTTCTCACCCAGTCCGTAAAAATGCGAATCCGGCTGCATATCATACTCGGCATGGCTTGCCCCGCGCGGATTCCAGCTCGCCAGGTTCTGCTGCATTATAACTTGGCCTGCCCTATTCTCCACCCGGATCAGAAAGGAGGCCTTTTCTATAATCAGACGTATGCTGCTAGTCGTAAAAACCAGCTGCTCCTCCGTCTCCTCCACCGGGAATAGATGCGGTATGCAGCTCTCTGCCAGCACAGCCGGCGATGTAGTCAGATCAGGAGCCTTGCCGCGGAACAGCTTCATCCGGAAGATCTCGTCGTTTAAAAAGACAAACGCGATGCCCGCCCGCTCGCCCCGGACAATATAAATGCTCTCTGAGCGTTCCCAGGACTCCACACTCCCCGGGGTATTCCAGGTTTCGGTCATGACGATCGGGCCCATTTTTTCAGGACGTATTGCCTCACTGCTCTCCATCTTCGCTTTCCCCCTCCTTGCGTGCACCTTTGTAATAAATACATATTACCCCGACTTGGCTGCGTGCTATCCGCCAATTTTATGACCTGTTGGTCATTATTTTGCTGAAGCTAGTCTGAATTGCAGACAAAGCGGGTATATTCTATGTAGGCCAAGACCTAACAGTCTAAAATACAAAGCTTAGGGAGTGAATTCATTATGACGCGTAACAATCCGTACAAGTGGTGGAACCTGCTGTTCTACCTCGGGGTTATCCTGGTTAACACCCTGTCTGTAGCGCTGCCGCTGGGCGGCAACAGCACCGGTGAAATTTCCGACAAGTATCATACCTACCTTACTCCGGCCGGCTACGCTTTTTCCATCTGGTCACTCATTTATGTGCTGCTGGCCGGGTTTGTCATTTACCAGTTCCGCTCCGGCACGGGCTCCAGAGATTCGGTTCAGTCCATCGGCATCTGGTTCATCCTCACCTGTATCTTTAATATGAGCTGGCTGATTCTGTGGCATTATTTATACATCGAGCTGTCACTTGCCGCCATGATCCTGCTGCTGGTCTCCCTGATCGTCATTTACCGCAAAACCAGAATGATCGACCGTCCGACTTCTGGCGAACGCTGGCTGATCCGGCTGCCGTTCAGCATTTATCTCGGCTGGATTTGTGTCGCCACCATTGTTAATGTTTCTATCGTGCTAACAAAGAATGACTGGGGCGGCTTCGGCCTGGACGGCACGGTGTGGGCGGTTATCATGCTTATTGTTGCCACTCTGCTTGCTGTACTGGTCAGCTACCCGTACCGTGACAGCATCTTCCCGCTGGTGTTTGTATGGGCCTTCATTGCCATCGCCTTGGAGCAGCGGGATACAGAGAATGTCTTCCTCACCGCTTCGATTGCTGCCGGCCTCCTCCTGCTGTACAGCCTGTGGCTTGCGCTTACGCCGCGGCGCAAAAGAGCTTAAGACATCGGTCTGAAAGATAGCTAATCAGCACAAAAAGCCCGCTGGCCTGGTTTCACAGGCTCAGCGGGCTTGTCTGTATTCCTATTTCTTGCGTGCTACCGCTTCAATCTCAACCAGACCGTCCTTAGGCAGACGTGCCACTTCAACCGCGCTGCGGGCCGGATAAGGCTCGGTAAAGAAGGAGCTGTACACCTCATTAACAGCTGCAAAATCGTTCATGTCCTTCAGATAAACGGTCGTCTTCACAATATGCTCCATCGAAGCGCCGGCTTCCTCAAGAATCGCCTTCACATTATTAAGCGACTGGCGGGCCTGCTCCTGTACACCCTCAGCAAGCTCCCCCGTCTCCGGGTTCAGGCCAAGCTGTCCGGACGTATACACCCAATTGCCCGCGGCAATTGCCTGGCTGTACGGTCCGATTGCACCGGGTGCCGCTGTTGTCGCGATCTGTTTTTTACTCATCCTGTATTCCTCCTGTCATTATGTACAAATGATTATGTCCCATTGTACGTCCTCAGCTCGGCTTATTGCAAACTTTCGCAGCTTTTAGCGGCCGCCGATTACATGAATAACCTCGTTGGTGTAAATATGCGTTCCTCCTGTATCGGCAAGCGCAATATTTACCATGGCCTTGGCGACCTTTGCTCCGGGGATAGCCCGGTAGCGGGCCAGCTTGCCGGTCATCGCAAAATCAAAAACCTTCATAAGCACAGCCGCCGCGCGTTCGCCCAGCCTGAATTCGGCCCGTTCCCCCAGCAGCAGTGAAGGCCGGAAAATATGCAGGCCGCGGAAGCCTGCAGCAGCCAGTCCGTCTTCAGCCCGGCCTTTGGTCCGGATATAGAAATTGCCCGATTTGGCGTTTGCCCCCATGGAGGACACCACCAGAAACTGCTTCACTCCGCTTGATTTGGCGAGCGCGGCAGCCTCCAGCGGATATTGCAGGTCCACCCGTTCGAACTTCTCCCTGGAGCCCGCCTTCTTAATGGTCGTGCCAAGGCAGCAGAAGACCGCATATACTCTGGCGAATTGCTCCTTATGCTGCCCAAGCTGCTCCCAGTCCACTACAATCTGCTTCAGCCTGGAATCCTTCAGCGCCAGCGGGCGGCGTACCAGTACACGCACCTCATCCCAATCACCGGCAAGCAGCTCACGCGTTACTGCCTCGCCGACCAGACCTGTAGCTCCCAGTACTAGCGCTATCCTTGTCATTCAGATCCCTCACCTTCCCGGTTATTCGTCCCGGAGTATCCGCCGGCCAAGCAGCAGAGCAAGGGTCAGCATCAGCACCCCGGCAATAATCTGCATTCCGTAGATCTGCGTCCACTCCGGCCAGTTAACAATCCATTCGTATATCCGGCCCCCGAGCAGCGGTCCAAAAAAAGCCGCCAGCCCGGTAAGTGCAGCATACATCGCCATGTACATCGGCCGTTCCTTCTTCGGGGTATCTCCGATAATAAAGTTAAAGGCCAGCTGGTTAAAGCCCCCGACGCCCATACCAAAAATAATATGTGCCGCAAACAGAACCGGCAGCATCGGCAGCACGGACAGCATTCCCCACATCAGGGAGGACAACGCAATGATCG
This sequence comes from Paenibacillus sp. FSL R7-0273, assembly GCF_000758625.1. Taxonomy (NCBI): domain Bacteria; kingdom Bacillati; phylum Bacillota; class Bacilli; order Caryophanales; family Paenibacillaceae; genus Paenibacillus; species Paenibacillus sp. FSL R7-0273. Next base: position 502,583 of record NZ_CP009283.1, on the reverse strand, counting down.
GCAATGTCCAGAGCAGCAGCCGCTTGTTGCTGTATTTGGCATTCAGATTGCCCCAGACATAGAAGCTGGCCATCATGAACACAGTCTGCGACACATTGAGCAGCGAAAGCGTCTCGTAGTTTATATTTAGCAGCTGCAGCATAACGTATGAATAGAGCGGCACCGTCAGGTTCTGCAGCAGCAGCCAGGCGGCAAGAAAAAGCGTCGATTTCATAAACAGCTTATCGTGAAGCGGTTTGCGGAACATCGGCAGAAAGGACTTTTCTTCTGATTTCTCGAACGGAACATCCGGATAAAAGCAGAAGACGATAATGTTGGCGATGGCACAGACCCACACCACAATATAAATAATGAGGAAGCCCTGGCTTCCGGGATAACGGTCCAGCATAACGCCTCCGCCGTACATCACCAGGCTGCCCAGCGCATTTAAAAAGGTATTGCGGATCCCGAAATAACGTCCTCTCACCCGTGCAGGAACAAGGTCGCTGATTACAGAGTTCCACAGCATTCCGCCTGCTGTACTGGAAATAAAAGCGGTTGTATATAAAATAATAAAGGCAGTAACCCAGTGCTCCTTCGGAAACAGGAAGGGCACAAGTCCGGTCGCCCCCCACAGCAGCCTGTGCAGGCCTGTAAAAATCACCATGGCCCACTTGCGGCTTGGCAGCTTCTGAATCAGGAAAGCAACACCAAGCTGTGCGACATTGACCAGAGTGGTAAGCGCTAGCACAAATCCGATCTGACTTGAGCTCGCTCCTAAGTACAGCAGAAACCCCGTCAGAAACTGCCCTTGCAGCAGTACCTGGAAGATCGTCGAGGGAATTCCTTCAATTGTAGCAATTTTCAGATTGTTGCGGTGAACGGAAGCTTTGCGGATGCGTTTGGGACGGGTACCGGGCAGCCTGTTTCTCATGATGTTCATGGGGTGGTAACACTCCTTCGATGCGGCATTTGCTTCATTCTACTCGGCATCAATTCCAAGTCAATACAGCAAAGTCACAAAGAAAGTTGGAGGCTGGCGCTCCAGCCCCCGGTTACAAGGGTAAATAAAGAGAAAAGCGACTGCCCTGCTGCTCTTCACTGTGCAGTGTGATGAATCCGCCCAGAAGTCTTGCCAGGTCATTGCTGATGGACAGGCCAAGCCCGGTCCCTCCGTATTTGCGGCCGATCGTTGCGTCCGCCTGCTGAAAAGCCTCAAAGATGACGTCATGCTTCTCAGCGGCAATTCCGATGCCGGTATCCTGCACATCAAATACGATCCAGCGCCGCAGCAATGCACCCTCCTTCTGCTCCGCTGTGCGGATATGAAGGGTGATGCCCCCTTCCGCTGTGAACTTGACTGCATTGGCGAGCAGATTACGGAGAATCTGCTGCACCCGCTGGGGATCCGAGTGAATGATTTCCGGAACCTCCGCATCCTGCCGGACCTTGAAGTCCAGCCCCTTCAGCTTGGCAGCCACACTGAACTGCAAGGCCAGCAGCTCCGGAATCTCGCTGACACTCAAATCCTCTTTGCTGATATCCAGCTTGCCGGCTTCAACCTTGGACAAATCGAGAATATCATTAATAAGCATAAGCAGATCCGCACCCGACCGTTGGATGATCCCGGCATATTCTCGGGTCTCCTCGGCGCTCAGGGAGTCACTGCTTTCTTCTATTAATTGTGACAGGTTGATAATGCTGTTCAGCGGTGTGCGCAGCTCATGCGACATCGTTGCCAGAAACTCAGACTTGTACTGGGAAGCCAGCATCAGCTGCTTGGCCCGCTCCTCCAGGGCAATCTTGTTCTTGTGCAGCTCCTCGGTCTGGGCGGACAGAAGCTCATTCGCCCGGATAATCTGGCCGTTGCGCAGCAGCTCCAGCTGAAAGTCACGGATAATCAGGGCAAACAGCAGGCTGAGGACCAGTCCTCCAGTCAAGGTTACCGGCATAATCTCGGTGAGATAGATCTTATCGGGTATAACACCGAATATAAGGATATTAACCGTATTGACCAGATTGACGATGAGGATCACCGCCAGCCTTTTGAAGCGCAGTGTAGCCGTAGAACGGCTCACCCACAGGCTGAGGCCTGCGCAGACAAAGCCCAGAATGGACAGATTGATCACACCGGCCATCGCCGCTTCATTAATGCCGAAGGTCAGCCGGGTAATTGCGGTGCCTACACCGATTATTATAAGGATGAACGGGTGAGGGTAAGCCAGCGTTGAGATAATCAGCGGTACAATGCGCAAATCAAAGATGACATTCTCATCCAGCCTGTACCCGAAAAAGGAGCTGATCCAGCCGGCAAAAATAGCTACCAGCACCCAGCATATCTTTTTTACCCGCTCAGGAGCATATGTAATGGTATGCTTATATATCAAATTGCCCAGATAAGCCAATGTTATCAGCAGCGCTGTATTAACAAAAAAGATTTTAATATATTCCATAGCCACACTCCCGCACTTCAAGTAAAGAAACCCTGCTATCCATACTATCATACTAGTCTTGAATTCATAAAACCACAGTTCTACCCCGCTGTACATATGTATAGTAATAATAAGTGCACAAACAAAGAAGAAGAGCACAAATCATATACGATTTGCGCTCTTCTTCTGAGGCGAAAATAAAGGCAGCACCCTGTTCCAGCGCCTGCCCGGCATCAGCTGCCGGCTGCTTCTGTCACGTTCAGGTTCCTGCACTTTATCCGGCTCACATTCAGCCTGTGTCCATAGCTCTGCATCAGGAAGCTTATAATACCGGGGATTATAGGTACACAACATCTCTCCTTGCTGCGTAAGCACCTTATCAGCCTGTACTTCGATAATCCTGCCGGCAACGACGGTCGATTTGTACATAGGACACCGCCTCTTCTTGCGAATGTGACTAGCGTATTCTCCCGGGCATTAACCCGTTAATTGCGGACGGACTGCCCCCAGTTGCGGTATTCTTCCTCGGCCTGATCTTTGGTATGGCCATAGCGCTCCTGCAGCTTGCCGATCAATTTATCTTTTTCACCATCAATAACGTCAAGGTCATCATCGGTAAGCTGGCCCCATTGCTTCTTGGCCTCACCTTTGATCTGAAGCCATTTCCCTTTAAATACATTGCTGTCCATACATGTTCATCTCCTTAGTTCCCTGTAGTTGGTTAGGTATTTTCAGAGTTTCACGTGCTAGCAATATATTACCCGGCACGGCATCAGGTGAATCTGAAACGGAGCATTACAACGTCGGATTTTGTCACATAATAGTCTATTAATTAAGGTATTCAAATCTTTTAAAATTTGATATAATCCGAATATAGATAAATTAGATGCAGATAAATTAATTTAGGTTTAAGTGATTATTTTCACATGTATAGCCGTTTTATTATGCTAAAATGCCTTCGGAGCAGAAAGAAGATGTTTTAAATTTTACACATTGTTTACTGATAAGTGTCAAAGTACTGCAACAAAACCGATCTAATACCGATAATAAGAGTGACATTTGTCATTTATAACGTGATAAATATCACTTCCAAGTCTATTAAAATGTTTTACATTTTAATATATATATTTTAAACTAATTTGGAGGTCATCACAAATGAAAAAAGCTTCTGTAATTTTGTCAAGCGCCCTGGTTCTTGGCACCCTGCTTGCAGGCTGCGGAAACGACAACAACGCCGCTAACACTGCTGCTACCAACGCTCCTGCAGAAACAGCTGCACCAGCAGCAACTGATGCAGCAACCAACGCACCCGCTGAAGCAGGACAATATCAGGACGGCACTTACTTCGGTACAATCGAAGCCGATGCAGAAACCGGCTGGCAGACTTATGCGCTTTTGACAGTTGAAGGCGGAAAAATCACTAAGGCTGACTGGAACGCATTCAACGTTAAAAATGCCGGCGACCTGAAGAAGAAAGTATCCGAAGACGGTAACTACGGTCTGGTTGCTAAAGGCGGCGCCCAGGCAGAATGGCATGAACAAGCTGCTAAAGCTGAAGCATACCTGATCGAAAAACAAGATCCTGCTGCAATTACTACTGATGCTGAAGGACATACTGATGCTATTTCCGGCGTATCCGTACACGTTAACGACTTTACTGCTGCTGCACAGGCTGCTCTTGCTGCCGGTCCTGCAGAAGCTGGTCCTTACAAAGACGGCGGCTACACTGCTGAAGGCGAAATGGATGCTACTTCCGGCTGGAAATCCACTGTTGCCCTGACTGTTGCTAACGGTAATGTTGTAGCTGTTAAATTCAGCGGCCTGAATGCTGCTGGCGACGACAAGAAGCAATTTTCCGTTGACGGCAAATACGGCATGAAAGCCGGCGGTGCCCAATCCGAATGGCATGAGCAGATTGCACAGGCTGAAAAGTATTTCCTTGAGAACAAAGGTGCAGCCCCTACCCTGGATGCTGAAGGCAAAACCGACGCTATTTCCGGTGTATCCATCCACGTAGGCGAATACTTTACACTTGCAGAAAAAGCACTCGAAGGCGCGAAATAAGTAATTCGCTCTCCTCTTGCAGCTAATCAGACGAATGAGGTGAATTTCTCTTGAAGAAAATAGTCATTTTGGGCGGCGGCTACGGCGGCGTACTCACGGCTAAGAAACTGGCAAAGAAATTTAAGAACGACAAAGATGTAGAAATTAAACTTATCGACCGGAATCCCTATCACACTCTTTTGACTGAGCTGCATGAGGTTTCAGCGAACCGCGCGCCTGAGGATTCAATTAAGATCGATTTGAAGAAAATCTTTGCAGGTCTTAAAGTTGATGTTGTTCTTGATGAAATCAGCAACATTGATTTCAAGAACAAGAAGCTTAAATCAGATAAAGCTACTTATGCTTATGATTACCTGGTTATCGGCACAGGAAGCAAACCGACCTTCTTCGGAATTCCTGGAGCTGAAGAGAATACCTTCTCCTTCTGGTCCTATGACGACGCGGTAGCGCTGAAACGTCAAATCCGCGATATGTACACCAAAGCGGCCAAGGAAAAAAATCCGGCTGTACGCCGTGCAATGCTGACTTTCGTCATCATCGGTGCCGGCTTCACCGGCGTCGAGCTCGTTGGTGAAATGGCTGAGCAGCGCGATGAATTGTGCAGAGAGTTCTATATCGACCCTTCTGAAGTACGTCTGGTTGTTGCCGATATGGCTCCTAAGGTTCTGCCAATTCTGCCTGATAAGCTGATTCAAAAGGCTGAAGCGCGCCTGCGGAAGCTGAACGTAGAAATCGTAACCGGCGCTAAAATCACCGAAGTTGGCAAAGGCAGTGTTGCCCTCGGCGAAAAGAATGTTGTCGAATCTCAGACTATTGTCTGGACTGCCGGCGTTGAAGGCTCTGAAATTGTAGGCAATCTTGAAGTTAAGCAGGAAGGCCGCAAGCGTATCGTTACCAATGAGCACCTGGAAAGTGTAGACCACAAGAACGTGTATGTTGTCGGTGATAACATCTTCTTCATTCCTGAAGGTGAATCCCGTCCGGTACCGCAAATGGTTGAGAATGCTGAACAGGCAGCTCCGCTCGTAGCCACAAACATTACAGCTGATATCAAAGGCACCGCTAAAAAAGCCTACAAGCCGGCTTTCCACGGTACGATGGTATCCATCGGCAGCCGCTATGGTGTAGCGAACGTTGGTCTTCCAGGCAAGCTGTTCATGCTCACCGGCTTTATGGCTATGCTGTCCAAACACTTTATCAATATGTTCTACCTGTCCCAGGTTGTAGGCTTCAATAAGGTTTGGACCTACATGATGCACGAATTCTTCCATGTTGAAAACCGCAAGAGCTTTGTAGGCGGCCACTTCTCCAAGCGTTCGCCTAACTTCTGGCTCGTTCCGCTGCGCGTCCTCCTCGGAGGCATGTGGCTGTATGAAGGTATCGATAAGATCAAGAAGATCTGGGAAGATCCGGATAAGATATTCCTGATTCCGGCTGCACCTTTCGCTACTGACGCAGCATCATCAGCCAGTGTGGCTGTAGATGCGGTTAAAGAAACTGTAGACGCCCAATCAGCTGCTTCCGCAGTATCTACTGCAAAAGAAGCTGTGGAAGCTCTCTGGGTTCCAGACTTCGTACACAATACAACGAACTGGTTCATGGATCTGATGTTCTACAACAATGACGGCACTTACACGTTCCTGGCAAAATGGTTCCAAATCGGCATGGTTTGCGCCGAGATCGTCTTCGGTATTATGCTTATTGTTGGTCTGTTCACAGCTCTCGCTTCATTAGGAACGATAGCTATGGCAGCCATGATCTGGTCCAGCCAGATGGCATCGACGGAAATGCTCTGGTACATCGCAGCAGCAATCGCGACTATCGGCGGATCCGGCAGCGTCTTCGGTCTTGACTACTACGTTCTTCCTTGGCTCAAGAAGCAGTGGAAGAGAATTCCGCTCGTACGACGCTGGTATGTGTACACGGACTGATGTAAATTAATCTCTTCTTAACAATTTATAGCGCATTTGTGCTACAGTTTAATAAGATATTCCAAGGAGTAATGTGTCCCTGCGACACATTACTCTCCTTGTTTAACAAGGTTTTAAAGACTGGTTTTGTAGGGATATTCAGGGTAACGGATGCTTCCGTCAAAACCGGCATTAAGGAGAGAAGCTAAGTGAACAGACAACTCATTGAAGATACCTTCCGGCAATTGCAGACTGAAATGTCCCCGGTCGCCGGTATTCAATTGGATCTCTCTCCGGCGGAATGTGAGCGGATGCTCGCGGTACTGGAACGCCATGATCTGGAATATGACCGCAAAATCCGTTTGCTCGGTGTTTATATCATCCTCACCATGGCCGAACAGCGCCATATGGATTGTATCCCGAATCACCCCGGCCTTACCCGCAACATTTTGGACGGAGATTATTTATACAGCTTCTATCTGCAGTTCGCCGTGCATTGCCGTGAGCTGGACCTGGTAGCTTTTCTGGCTCCATCCATTAAGAAAATGCAGATCAGACGTTCAAATGGGGACTTCGCAGCGTATAATCCGGCGGCTGGAATTGATGAGTTCCTTCTCCAGGAGAGCAGGCAGCGAAGCCGCACAAGCAAAGCCATTTGACAGGTGGGAATCCGATAGATGAAGCTGCATGAAGCATTAAACATAGACCTGAACCAAATTAACCGTGAAATCGAAAACTTAGTGGCCCGTGATAAGGATGTACCCAAAAAGTCGCAGCTCGCCCAGAGTATCCTGGAGCTAGTCGGCTCCGGAGGTAAGCGTCTCCGCCCGCTGATGGTTATTGTCGGCGGCCGGTTCGGCCGTAAGCCTGACGGACGCAGAACACTGCAGCTTGCTGCCGCAGCTGAATTTATTCACGCCGCCTCTTTAATCCATGACGATATTATCGACGATGCCGAGCTGCGGCGCGGCGGAGCCGCCCTGCATGTAAAGACAGGCGTCCTGTCCGCTGTTCATATCGGCAATTACATGTCAGCCAGAGTTATCGAGCTGCTCAGCAAATATACCGGAGACAAAGACCGCTACGTCCATGACCTGTCATCCGTAGCTACCGCCCAGCTCTGCCTTGGGGAATACCAGCAGATGGAGCATGCCTTCGATTATGATCTGACGCTCGAGCAGTACCTGGAGAAATCACTTAACAAAACAGCGATGCTGATGGCTACCTGCCTGCGGGTCGGCGCACTCTCTACAGAGAGTCCTGACGAAGTCGCGCAGCTCCTGTACCGCTTCGGCGAGGCGCTGGGCATGTCGTTTCAGATCCAGGATGATCTGCTCGACTTCACCCAGTCTGCCGAGAAGCTGGGCAAGCCTGCCGGCAGTGACCTGCGGCATGGCCAGGTGACGCTTCCTGTGCTGTTCGCCCTTCAGGACCCTGCGCTCGCTCCCGCGATCCGCAGGATTGGCCCTGATTCCTCTGAAGAAGAGGTTGCTTATGTACTCAATCTCGTCACCGGCAGCGATGCCCTCGCCCGTACTGCGGAGGTTAGCCAGAGCTATCTGGACCAGGCTGCAGCGATTGTACAGGAGCTCTCCAGTTATCCGGCTCATGCGGATCTGCAGACCCTGCTGCAGTACTTTGCCGGCCGTGACTACTGAGATATCAAGGTATGTATAAACACATTAAGCCGTATCTTAAACGTGTTAAATTTTAACTATTTCTCAAAGAGCCTTCGGGCTCTTTTTTTGCGTTCTATTGCTTTAGGGGATTTGGGATTCTACAAACAATTTAAGTGGAAATTGGCTAACTAATTCACAGCAAACTGCCACATAGAGATGATTAGCGGGAAAAAGTTCACCTAATATCACCTTTCAGGCGCTTAACAGGCCCTTTTGGTTAAATTAGATGTCTTTTTTCCACCTAACAGTTACCATTATCGAGAAATGAGAGATTTAGGTGACCAAAATCAAACTAAATGTGGTTTTCACTAAACCAGCGAACGCAGCGAGGCGCTTGTGAGCGTTGTTTAGCAAGGGGGGGGTTGGGGGTGCTCTTGCCTTTAGCTTTGGATCTTAGTAGTTGTTACACAGCAAAAAGGCCGCGTAGCCAGCCTTTACGCGCCCTTGCTGCCCGCCCCTACTGGGCGGGCTTGTTGTCTTTTGTTGTTAGCCTAGTGAGGTTAGAGCGAGCGGAGAGGAATTTTGGAACTGTAGGAGCGGTAGCGTCCGCCTGAAAGCTTTCCAAAGGAAAGCTCGCATCGGAAGCATATGCTATGTTTGGATTTCTACCGAGCGACAGCGTGCCCCTAGCTAACATAAAAATAATCAATCAACGTGCACAGTACTATCACCATACTGATCACCTGATTCAAATTATAAGAAGCCACCTTCATCAGCTTCCGGTTCGACGGCTTGATGATCTGATGCTCCGTCATCAGAAGCAGGGTCGCTATGCCGATGCCGACCAGGTACATCCAGCCCAGATCGCGCCAGAGGTACAGGAAGAGCAGCAGCATAACCATGATGAAGTGCAGGCCCTTAGAAATAAGCAGCGCATTCTTCAGCCCGAAGAAGCTCGGAATTGACCAGAGGCCATGCCGCCGGTCAAACTCGATGTCCTGGGTGCCGTAGATGATATCAAACCCGGCTATCCAGAGCATTACAACCGTTCCGATTACAAAAGGTGTAAAGGCTATGTTCCCGGTAACGGCAAACCATGCGCCGATTGGGGCAGAAGCAATGACAAACCCCAGATACAGATGGCTTAAGAAGGTAAAGCGCTTAGTATAAGAGTAACTGGAGATCAGGACAATCGCCACAGGTGACAGAATCAGGCAGAGCAGGTTCAGCATGCCTGAAGCCACGATAAACAATGCATAGTTGATAATAATAAACAGGATAACTTCCTTCTCCGCCAGCAGCTGCTGCGGCAGATGCCGGTGCGCTGTACGCGGATTCTGCTTGTCAAAGGTACGGTCAACCAGCCGGTTGAAGGCATTGGCGCCGTTGCGCGCACCGATCAGGGCAATCAGCCCCCATAGCATCATATGCCCGGAAGGCCATCCTCCGGCGGCCCAGACCATCGAGATGACGGCAAACGGCAGTGAGAACAGGGTGTGCGAGAACATAACCAGCTCACTGAACATTTTCAGCTTAAGGGCAGCTGTTTTAAAAGCATTCATAATAACCATAGTCTTCGTCCCTTACCTTTCATTCCTGTGCCTGCTGTCCGCTTAAGCCTGCGTAGCGGCAGACAGGCGTTGCGAGGCCACCAGCAGTGCCTCACCCAGCACGTTAAGCAATCCGTCAATATTCTCCGCCGTAACAATAAGCGGCGGCTGGAAGGCCAGGACATTGCGGCCGATACCATTTTTGCCGATCAGGTAGCCGCGGTCCTTCAGCTCCTCCAGCACATCATCAGTCAGCTCGGCGGCGCTGACTGCAGCATTGCCCGCCAGCTCGGCACCAAGCATGAAGCCCGTGCCCCGCACGTCAGTGATCAGCGCAGGGAAGCTTTCACGCAGCTGCTCCAGCCCGGCCTTCAGACGGCCGCCAAGCTCTGCGGCACGTGCCGGAAGCTGCCCGGCCTCAATATAATCGAGCACGGCCAGCGCCGTAGCTGCCGACACAGGGTTCCCGCCGAACGTAGAGGCTGACGGACGGTTCAGCGAAGCAGCGATTTCGTCGGTTGTGGCAAAGGCTGCCACCGGTACGCCGTTGCCGAGCGCTTTTGCCATACTGATGATGTCAGGAACAACTCCGAAATGCTCGATTGCAAACATAGCACCGGTACGGCCGTAGCCGGTCTGAATTTCGTCGTCAATCAGCAGCACACCGTATTGCTCAAGCAGCGCCTTCACTTTGCGGAAATAGGAAGGCGCAGGCATAATCATGCCGCCGTTGCCCTGAATTGGCTCCACAATCATTGCGGCTATTGTATCACCCTTTGCTTCCAGCACACGCTTAAGGCTCTCAACCGACCGTTCAGCAGCCTTTTCCAGAGTCAGCTCAGGATGATACGGCCGCTCAATAAAGGTGACATCCTCGTCCAGATAGTTATCCGTCCGCCACATCTGCAGCCCGGTTACACTCATCGTCAGATTGGTGCGTCCGTGCAGGCCGCTCTCCAGCGCAATAAAGCCTTTGCGTCCGGTATGCATTCTGGCCAGCAGTAGCGCACCCTCATTCGCCTCCGAGCCGCTGTTCACGAAAAAGCTGCGCCGCAGGTTCCCCGGAAGCACCGCCGCAAGCCGCTCAGCGAGATCAACGTTCGGCTGGGTCAAATATACCGTCGATGTATGCTGGAGCTGCTGAAGCTGGGCAATTGTGCGGTCTGTAATTGCCGGATTGCAGTGGCCGCAGGCCACCACAGAGACACCGGCGAAGAAATCCGTGTATTCCTTGCCGTTCTCATCATAAACATACTGCATGCTCCCGCGTACGATTTGCGGGGCATTCCGGTAAAAATGCGCGGTACAAGGATAGAAATACTGCTTACGCTTGGCGGCGACAGCCTCTCTGCCGATAAATGATGTTGATTCCATGAAGATGCCCTCGCTTTCGCTTGATGAATTCATACAGAACCGGCAACCGTCCAGTTCAGGACGGCGCAGCCGGTTATACTTGCTCTACTAACTATTATATCGTCTGCCGCCAGACTTATGGGATAAAAGATGGCTAATCTTCCAATTCACTTTCCTATTAATCTAACTTGTGAAAAATGTCACTTGAGAGTCTATACTCTGGCAAAATAAACAGGATGTACCTATGATTTTAAATTTGAAATATTAATTAAACTGCAGCGAGCCCAGAGTATATCCGGCATACACCGGCTTAAGTCCGCCCAGTATATCCGCCTTATCACCCTTACCGCCGATAGCAGCCTGATAAGCTGTAATAATAGTACGCAATTCAGTAATACTATAAGTAGCGCCTTCAATCCGGAAGGTCGAGATCCCCAGCCCGTTCATCTCATCCAGCATCGGCAGGTAGCACAGCTCTTTAGCGAACAGCAGGTGGCAGCGGCCGTATTGGTCGCGGTAGACCGGATTTTCACCCTTATCCGTCTTGAGCACCAACACATTATTGCCGACAAACTGATTATCCTCTTCGCCGATCGGTTCCATAACCTCTGTATTTTCGAACAGGTCATGCTCCATATACATCAGTGCCGGTGTACCGTGCACAACAACCTCAAGCGGCAGATCACTCCGGGAGGTGAAGGCGGCAAAATGCTCTAACGTCATCTCCGGTGAAACCGTCAGCCTTTGCAGTCCAAGTCCGGTATACAGCTCTGCGGCCAGATGATTGTATACGTTCAGGTTCACATCCCCGACCATCGGATAGCCCATATCCTTGAAGCGGCGGATTGCCCCCAGGTTTGTAACCAGCAAGCCGTCCACCGGCAGCCGTTCGCCGCTCAGAAGCTGGCTCAACTGGTCAAAATGCAGCTCTGTCATCATCCGCGGCATACCCAGGTATAGCTTGGTCTGACCTTTTAGCGCACCCAATTCCTTGATATCCTGCTTGGTTAGCGGCAGATCCGGCTCAAACACATCGCCCGGCAGATACAGATGCTCTACGCCCAGCTCCAGCGCCAGTCTGGCCTGTTCCATATTATTAACGCGCACTGCCAGCTCAGGCTTGGACGCCTGCTCTTTTTTGCTTTCCGCCAGCCGCTCACGCAGCTGAACCACCCGGCTCTCAGACAATTCCCGCTCAGCAGTAGGCGTACTGAACACCTTGCCTGTACTGTAGAATTTGCCTGTCCCCTCATAACGGCGGTTAATATTAGATAATCCCGGCTTACCAAAAGCATATGCGGTTGAAAAATCACGCTTGCGGTTGTTATACAGCATTTTGGAATCTACCGTCCGGTCAAAACCCAGCGGATCATCGATATAGCGGTCAAGCGCCTCGCCATAGCTGTTCGCCAGCATCACCATGAATTCTTTATCCCGCATCCGGCCTTCAATTTTGAAGGAGGTAATACCCGATTCAATCAGCTCCGGAAGATGCTCATACATGAACATATCCTTGACCGCCAGCGGATATTCAGCCGGGAACACATAGCCGTCCTTCTTGATCCGGTAATCCCAGCGGCATGGCTTCATGCATTTGCCCCGGTTGCTGCTCATCCCGAACACCTGGGAGCTGAAATAGCAGTTGGCCCCGTGCACCGAGCACATATCACCATGTATAAAATACTCCAGCTCCATTCCGCTTCTCTGCCCTAGCAGCTTCGCTGTCTGGAGGTCCATCTCACGGGAAGTGACCACCCGGCTTACTCCGAGATCACGCAGCGCGTAGATCATCTCCAGATTGTGAACATTCATCATAACGGAAGCATGGACCGGAACGGTCAGCCCCATCTCGCGGATCAGCTCCAGCACGGCCATATCCTGCACAATCAGCGCATCCGGCTGAACCTCATCCAGGAACCGCAGATACTCTCTGGCTTCCTCCACATCTTCTTCGCTGAACAGATTATTAACGGTAACATAGACCTTCTTATCAAGATTGTGGGCCATTACCAGCGCCTGGGCAATCTCCTCATGCGACAGGTTGTAGCCCTTGCGCATCATCCGCATATTAAGGACCGGTCCGCCAAAATAAACCGCGTCACAGGCTGACTGAACAACCTCCTTAAAGATTTCAAACGTTCCTGCCGGTGCCAGCAGTTCAATTTCCCTGCCATTAAAAAAACGTGCCATGCTTGTTTCCCCCTAAATATTACAGTACTGCTACTGCAACTCCCATGATGATGAACATAATAATGAATAAAGTATCCGCTGCGCCCCACCTCAGGCGGTGATACCGGGTACGCGGGGCATCCATGCGGAAGCCTCTCGCTTCCATGGAATAGACCAGATCCTGCGCCCGCCGGAAGGCGCTTGTGATTACAGGTACAAGCAGTGCTACCAGCATCCGTCCCTTTTCCTTCAGCGGAAGCTCCTTCAGATCCGCCCCGCGGGAGGCCTGTGCCTTCAGGATAATCTGCGATTCATCAAGGATCGTGGGAATAAAGCGCAGCGCAAGTCCGATCATCATCGTGAGCCGGTCCGGCTTCAGCCCCAGCTTCTTGAACGGGGACAGAATGCCCTCAAGCCCCTGGTTCAGCTTACCTGGAGTCGTCGTAAACGTAAGCAGCGAGGTGAAGGTAACCAGGAACAGCATCCGGATGACGGAAAAGGCACCCAGCCGCAGACCGCCCTCATGCAGCGAAAAGGAACCTAAAGTCAGCCAGGCTTCGCCTTCTTTTACCGAAAACACCTGTACAATAAAAATAAACAGCATCAAAAAGCGTAACGGCTTCGCCGATTTAATGAAATATTTAAGCGGGATGCGCGTTGACAGCATCACTGCTACCGAGAATACTGCCAGCAGCCCCATTGCCGCCCAGGAATGAGAGAGCAGAATAATAGCGAGATACAGCAGCATTCCGGTTATTTTGGAGCGGGCATCCAGCTTATGTACCCAGGAGCCGGTCTCAATGCTGCGTCCGAGCAGCAGTCGTTCATTCATGGCTATCCCTCATTCCTTCAGCCTGCAGTAAAGCAATCCGTGCAGCCAGGCTTTCTGCAGTCAGGCAGGGCTTCTCGCCCTCCAGGCCGAACCGCCTGGCAACCGCCTGCCAATACCGGAGCGAATGCGGAACACTCAGACCGCAGCTCTCCAATATGTCCGGGTCTGCCGCCAGCTCCTGCCCGCTTCCCTGAAAGACCAGGCTGCCTTCTTTCAGCAGCGCCCAGTGATCGGCGTAGGGCAGCAGCTCGTCCATCCGGTGGGTTACGATAATAATGGTCCGTCCCTGCTCGCGGCAAAGCCGGTCCAGCAGTCCGATCAGCTCAGCCCGGCTAAGCGGGTCAAGCGTTGCTGTCGGTTCATCCAGTACAATAATCTCCGGATCCATCGCCAGCACTGAAGCGATTGCTGCTTTGCGCATCTGTCCCCCGCTTAGACGGAACGGATTGCGCTCCAGCAGCTCAAGCTCCAGCCCCATATCGGTCATAGCCTGACGCGCGCGCGCTTTAGCCTCCTCCGGACTCATTCCGAAATTAAGCGGCCCAAAGATCAGGTCCTTCTCGACCGTTTCTTCGAACATCTGCTGCTCCGGAAACTGAAAGACCAAACCTACCCTGCGGCGCAGCGGCAGCAGCCGGGGGGCCTTCTCCCCAGCCTGAATGGTAACATCCAGCACCCTGACTGTTCCCTGGGATGGCTTCAGAATTCCATTGAACAGCTGCAGCAGGGTAGACTTGCCGGACCCGGTTGCTCCGGCGATACCCAGCATCGTGCCTTTAGGAACACTAAGATTAATATCATGCAGCGCCGTCTGCCTCCACAGGCTCCGGTCAGCGTAGGTATAGCTTACTTGCTGTAGTTGTATGGCCATAATGTATCTATAAGCTCCTTTTCACTGGCGGGAACATCCGTTTTGATGCCCAAGCGCTGCAATGCACGGGCAAGCTGCCAGGGATAAGGCTCGCGCAGATGACATACGGCAAGCAGCTCCTCATTCCGGAACAGCTCCTCCGGCGTCAGGTCCGCCGCCACACTGCCCCCGTGTAGGGCCAGCACCCGGTCAGACGCCAGAATCTCGTCGGCATCATGTGTGATCATCAGGATCGTGAAGCCTTCCTTGCGCATCCCCTGCAGAACATTCAGCAGCTCATTGCGGCTGCCCTCATCCAACATGGAAGAAGCCTCGTCAAAGATGACGATGCCGGGCTTCATGGCAAGAATGGAGGCGATTGCTACCCGCTGCTTCTGTCCGCCGGACAGTTCACCCGGATGCTTGGACAGCAGGTGGCTGATCCCCAGCTTCTCTGTATACATTTTCAGCCGTTCATCCATCTCTTCATAGGATAAGCACAGCCCTTCCAGGCCGAACAGAATATCCTCTTCGACTGTAGCCCCGATGAACTGGTTATCGGGATTCTGAAAGACCATGCCGATGCTGTTGCGGATAGAACCGATTGTTTCCTCTTCCAGGCGATGACCGCTGACAACAATCTCCCCGGCGCTCTTGGGAAGCAGGGCGTTTAGCAGCTTAACGAGCGTTGATTTGCCGCAGCCGTTCGGGCCGACGATGCTTACCCACTGCCCCCGGGGTACTGACAGCGTAATATCATGCAGAATAGGGTGCTCCGGATCATATCCGAACGCAACCCCTTCCAAAGAGATGACCGCTGCCTGATCAACAAATTTATTGTTAGTGTATGTTTCTCTCATATTGTCATCCTTCCGCTGCTAATAGCTCCGTCCGTCCAAAAACTCTTCAAACAGCGAAATCCTGGACAGCGAAGCCATCAGATAACGCACTGCAAAGCCTACAAGAATCCCGGTCACAATCCCCGTAATCAGCAGGATCGGCAAGTAATAAAGGATCGTCGTAGAATTGAACACCATGGATGCAGCAACCAGCTGTCCGGTATTATGGGCAAGCCCTCCGGCGATGCTGACTCCGATTACACTCAACCGTTTGCCGGTGAAGCGGATCAGCAGGAACATCACCACAAAGCTGAGCAGCGAGCCAAACAGGCTGAAGAGCAGACTTGAGAACGTACCGAGCAGAAACGAGGTAAGCAGCGTCTTCAGAATGACGAGCATAAAGGCATCACGGCCGCGTAAAAAGTAGATACAAGTCAGGATCATAATGTTGGCAAAGCCCAGCTTGGCGCCGGGCATCATTCCCATTGCGGCCAGCGGAATCTGGGCCTCAACTATACTGAGCACTACAGCAACAGCCGCAAAGATGGCAATGATTACTGTTCTTTTCAGGGCTGTCGCCGATTCCCTACTGGACATAGCCATCGATTTCATCTCCTCCCGAGGTCCCTGCAATCTCTACCAGCACCCGGTGCGGCAGACAGACTATGGTCTGTTTGGGCTGGGTGATCCGGCCGAAGCCGAGACACACCTGATCGGGGCAATCCGCTTCATACATTTCAATACCGTAATCATGCACCTTGAGCAGGTTATACCCCCGCTCGGTACGGATCTCAATACTCTGTTCTTCCTCCGTAAGCTGCACGCTTTTAAACAGCTTGCCGTCCACTGTTATATTGGCCACGAGATTCTTGCCCGGCCCGCCCTTATCGCCGCCTACCCATCTTGGCACGAGAAAAGCAAGCGCAGCAATCAGCACGATTGAAATAAGCAGCACATCTGCGCGTTTCATAGAATTCTCCTTATTTTTTAATTAAAAACCAGACTTAATAATTATAACGGTCTCCCTTAAAACCTTCAATGAATGTAGTCGTTAATTGTCGGTTTTAAGCTTACGTTCACAAAATAGGCACGCAAAGCAGAAGCGGATACCCCCATAATCTGGATAGTATCCGCTTACGCTCCGAAGGCACGGCAGAGGCTGCTGCTGCCGCCCTTCTGCTATCCGGTCCGGCCCGGATACTCCCTCTTGTCTACATTTACATTTTTCCCGAAGTATGCCAGAAATAACCCGGCGAACTGCGGATCCCACTGGCTGCCCCGGCCCTTCTCCAGGATAGCCAGCGCCTGCTCATGATCCATCCCCTTGCGGTACGGCCGATCCGAGGTCATCGCATCGTAGGCGTCAGCTACCGCAATGATCCGCCCGTGCAGCGGTATGGCGGTTCCCGCCAGGCCGTCGGGATAGCCTTGGCCGTCATAGCGTTCATGGTGGGAGCGCACTCCTTCCAGGTAAGGGGCCATCTTCTCCACCGGCTCAATCTGGCGCAGGATATTTTCGCCGAGCACCGGATGGCTTTTGATCCGGTCAAACTCCTCATCCGTCAGGTTACCCTCTTTGAACAGGACATTGTCCGGCACGCCGATTTTGCCGATATCATGCAGCAGCGCTGATTTGCGGAGATCGTCCAAGCTTTGCCCGGTCAGGCCGGCCAGTTGTCCGATAATAACGGAGTATTCAGCCACCCTCAGCGAATGTCCGGCCGTATAGGAATCCCGGGCATCCAGCGCGACGGCAAGAGTTGTAAAATAACTGTCCAGCAGCTGCCTGCTCTGCTGCTCACGGTCCTGAAGCCCGCGCACCATCATATTGAAGCCGGCAACGAGCTTAGAAAACTCATCGGAATATTCATCCTGTACCTGCAGAAGCCGTCCCTCTTTGATATTATTCATAGCCTTATACAGCTCGTTAATCGGATGCTGTACGCTGTTGGTAAGAAGCAGGGCTGCAACCGAGGAGAAGAAGGTACCGATCAGCAGCACCATTCCTGCCCAGGTCCAGTAGTTCTGGAAACCGACAAGCATGCCTGTTCCCGTATTGTTCATGCGGATATGGGTAGCCATTATAAACAAGAACAGCGGAAATGTACCGATCAGCATACAGCTGATCAGAAATTTCGGGCGGATTGGCACAAAGACATGCCCCTCCAGCGAAAAATCAATATTGTGCAGCTCCATTGCCCGGTTTCTGAATTCCTTAATTAAAGGAATGATAGCTGAGCAGGTAAGGTAAAATTCAATCAGCGCATGCATGCTCGCAACCAGAATGGCTCCGACCACTGCCATCACCAGATAAAAATAAGGAATGGTAAGCAGACCGGCATGAATCATCCAGATCGTCATCAGGGACGCAGGCAGAGAAAGCCCCATAAGATGCGGCCCGAGAATCCGCATAACGGCATGCCTGGGCAGCTGATGCGTCTGCAGATAAGCCTTCTCCAGCACTGCCAGCTCAGGCTGCGGCTCCAGCAGAGCCGCACGGATCGGCCTGATATGCCTGACAAACACACTGATCTCCGTAATAGCCATAATTGTGAATGAGAGCAGCAATACAATTAACAGCCGGCCGTACTCCTCCATGCTGATCTCCAGAGAAGAGAGCAGTATCAGGCTTCCTACCGCCAAGACCGCAACAACGGAGCCAAATAAGTAATTGCCAATCTGCTTTCTTAAAAATGCCCCGTATATATTCATTAGCACTCCCATCCCCGGTCTTACCCAGCCCCTATTTTACATTTGCTTTTTTTTATATATCGCGCTATAATATAGGAATATTTGTTTAGGTGTATATGTATCCCCATCAAGAAGATGTCAGGCCGATAGCTTTACTTCTTTCTTTTATCGGCAATTTGGACACAAAATCTTACGTTTTCTTGCATGACTCTTCCTTTTTATGAGATTAAATTCGAATATAGCATTCCGACTCACACTGGCGCGGCCTCGGAGCCGCAAGGACAAGAGAGAGGTAGGGCTCTTGTCGTTTTGGAAGGATTATCTCGCCATACGGCTGCTGGAAATAACAAGGAATTACGACACCCGTCACACTCACGGACGGCGGGGGATGAAATATACCTATAAGACATGGACTTGCTGCTTATCCGTTGCAGATAAGCACAGCCGTGTGTGGAACATATTAGTGCCCGGTAACCGCAGCTTGCGGGTGCCGGGCACGTCTACTTTTCCGGGACTTATTCCGGTGTCACTGTACATACCGCCCGACAAAACTGCTTACCTTGGCAATATACCCCGTCTTATCTGTGTCATAGGCCAGACCATGTCCTGCCCCGTGCACGACCAGCTTCTCTTTTGGTGCACTGCAGGCCTGATACAGCTCCTCCATCATGAAGAAGGGCACGAACTTGTCAGCATCCCCGTGAATGAACAGAATCGGGACCCTGGCTTTTCTGACCTGCTTGAGCGCCGAGGCTTCTCCGAAGGAGTACCCCGCCTTGATCCTTGTAACCAGACTGGCACACTGCACAAACGGAAAGCCCGGTAAACGGTACATCCGCCGGAGCTGATAGGACAGCTGTGCTTTGACCGAACTGTAGCCGCAGTCCTCTATGACAGCTTTGACCTGCACC
Source organism: Paenibacillus sp. FSL R7-0273 (assembly GCF_000758625.1). Classification (NCBI taxonomy): domain Bacteria; kingdom Bacillati; phylum Bacillota; class Bacilli; order Caryophanales; family Paenibacillaceae; genus Paenibacillus; species Paenibacillus sp. FSL R7-0273. The sequence continues at coordinate 483,384 of NZ_CP009283.1, read as the reverse complement.
GGAAGCGGTTCCCCCGCAGTCATCAGCACGGTTGCCCCGCCCATGGAGACCCCGTGCAGGACAATTTGTCCCTCTGCACCTGTCTCTTCCAGTACCCATTCAATCCATTTCACAACATCATGACGCTCAGGCCAGCCGAAACCGATATAATTCCCCGTACTTTGCCCATGCCCTCTCGCATCCGGAAGCAGCACATTATAGCCCAGCCGCTCATAATACAATTTCGCTATTGCTCCCATGTCCTTTCCCTTTCCGGAATAGCCGTGGGCAATAATGGCAGTACGGCCTGCAGCCTGCTCAGACGCCAGAAAATAACCCTTTAGCTCCAGACCATCTCCTGAGCGCAGCTGAACCTCCCGGAAATGCTGGCGCGCAACCCACTCAGCTCCTTCTCCCCAGGAGGCACCGGCAACAGGCGGGTCAAGCTTCAGATCCGGGCTGCTGGCCAAAAACTCCTTTGGTGCGCGCTTGATTGCCACACCGTAGAAAAAAAATCCCGCATAGCTCAGCGCAGCAGCGGCTATGATCAGCACTGCCGCTATTACAATTAACCACATACCACAATCTCCTTTATATTCAGTCATCCGTCTCCCTATTATAAGCCTTTCCGCACAGCCGCAGAAAAAAGGCTGCCCGGAGTCTATCTTCCGGCAGCAGCCTTTAAGATAACCCGGCGGAATCACCCTTTCATCCGCCGCGGTCTTACCGTTTTAGCTTTTACGTTTGCTGGTTCTGGTTCTGCTTAGCAGCAGGCCCAGGACAGCCAGGGTCAGACCTGTAATATAATATGGAGCCGGACTCGCTTCTCCGGTTTGCGGCAATGTAGCCGCTGCTGTGGCACCCGGATCGGTAACACCGCCCAGCGGTATTTCATCATCAAGGATGATTTCATCATCCGGACCCGGTCCGGCTGTCGGACTCGGCTTCGGTGTTGCCTGAGGTGATGTTACTCCTCCTACGGCTGCAGTCGCACTTGCGACAGGTCCAAGCGGTACGGGATTATCGTCGATCTCCAGCTCCTCATCTGTCACAATCGTTCCGATGACTGTCGGACCGGCCGGAGTCGGAGGGGTTCCGCCCGGAATAGCAATTACACTCGTGGGCGATGCCGTTGCCGGCACTGTAGGACCAGGCGTTACAGCGCTTGTTGGTGCTGCTGTTGGTGCTGCTGTTGGTACTGCTGTTGGCGCTGTTGTTGGTGCCGTTGTTGGTGCTGTTGTTGGTGCCGTTGTTGGCGCTGTTGTTGGTGCCGTTGTTGGCACTGTTGTTGGTGCTGTTGTTGGTGCCGTTGTCGGTGCCGTTGTCGGCGTTGCCGTCGGCGTTGGCGTCGGTGCCGCTGTCGGCGTTGCCGTCGGTGCCGCTGTCGGCGTTGGCGTCGGTGCTGCTGTCGGCGTTGGCGTTGGTGCTGCTGTCGGCGTTGGCGTCGGTGCTGCTGTCGGTGTTGGCGTTGGTGCCGCTGTCGGTGTTGGCGTCGGTGCCGCTGTCGGTGTTGGCGTCGGTGCCGCTGTCGGCGTTGGCGTCGGTGCTGCTGTCGGTGTTGGCGTTGGGGCCGCTGTCGGCGTTGGCGTCGGTGCTGCTGTCGGCGTTGGCGTTGGTGCCGCTGTCGGTGTTGGCGTTGGCGCCGCTGTCGGCGTTGGCGTTGGTGCCGTCGTCGGCACTGGTGTCGGCGTTACTGTCGGTACTGGTGTCGGCGTTACTGTCGGTACTGGTGTTGGCGTTGCCGTCGGTACTGGTGTTGGCGTTGCCGTCGGTACTGGTGTTGGCGTTGCCGTCGGTACTGGTGTTGGCGTTGCCGTCGGTACTGGTGTCGGCGTTACTGTCGGTACTGGTGTCGGCGTTACTGTCGGTACTGGTGTTGGCGTTGCCGTCGGTACTGGTGTTGGCGTTGCCGTCGGTACTGGTGTTGGCGTTGCTGTCGGCACTGGTGTCGGCGTTGCTGTCGGCACTGGTGTCGGCGACGGAGTCGCTGTAGGCGTTGTTCCGTTGTCGCGGCCAGTGTAAGGCTTATGGTGGAACTCTCCGCTTCCTTCCAGGGAGGCTCCGATCATGCTTCCGTTAATCTGCCCGTTGTTAAAAGTAATTGCTGCATTCGGTGCCAGTACAGTCCCCATGATACCGATGCTCTCCATCCGCAGGGCTGTCGCCTGCGGGAAGTTATAGAGCACTTTATTCTGGCTTACACCCTCCAGCCCGTTTCCGTTCTTGAACGTGACTGAAGCTCCGTCTATATTAACGATAACAGTAGAGCCCGCCGGTGCATTAATCCGCAGCTCATTGGCACCCGTAAGCGTGGTTCCTGAAACCGAGAATACATTTAATACCGGATCGGTACCCGTCAGTTTAATGTTTCCATAGTTGTCTTCCGTCTTGCCGTTCACTGTCAGAGCTGCAAGCTGCAGAGACTTGGTGCGGAGCAGGGCAAACTCTGAAGCAAAATGAATTACATTCGCCTCCTGCCGCAGCGTCCCCGTTCCGCCCCGCGGTTTGCCGGAGCCTGAATAAGTGCCGCCGTACACGGCACTACCGTTAACTTCTCCATTCTCATAGGTGAGATTGCCGCCGGCCACAAGTGAATCCATCTCTGCAATTTCTGCTGCACTCAGGCTAGGGCCTACAGAATATCCCTGGGTAAGGGTAATGTTGCCTCCGGCAGCCATTCTGCCTTCAGAATCACTGTGGTAGCCTTTAAGATCACCGAGAATAAATACATTGTACTTACCCGCAATACCCGGGAGGGGATTGCTGTCAGCCCTTATCTTACCCTGGCCGGCCGAAGCCAGCCAGCCGCTGATCAGCAGAACTGCAGCCATAGTCAGAGCAAAAGATAATTTGAATACGGATTTACGTTTCATTATTAATTCCCCCCGTAAGATGCGTATAAATTCCAGTTATAGCAGCACCTACATCAACAAACGAACAAAAAAAGCCGCCAGGAAGTCGAGCTCCATGGCGGCCGGACGATCATAGCCCTCTCTCAAGGACTGTAGACTCCTGGCTTTGCGTCCCGCACTTTCGGGCGGTTTGCGATTATACATGAGAAAGTATGTAATTGAAATAGAGTAAGTAGTCTATGACATTTGTTACTTTAGCACTAAACTTAGTGTATTCCCTGACTCGTATTTTTGTCAATCTATTCCTTATAATATTTTTCCATAAAAATCGATTTTTCTGAAAAGACAGGCCTTCAGAGCTTTTTTTCAGCTGTTGATCCCTATAATTCTATTAATTGTCCAGCCAATCCTCTCTTATACTCCTGAATACTCGTATTTCAATACTTAAAAATCAAACTATTCAAACGTTGTAATATAGTATATTTGAACTATTTTATTTTTAAAGAAATGCTCCGCCGCTTCATTATTCTTTTTTATATCCCATTCTATGCTTGTCAGTTTCATAAAAGGCATACTATCTTCACTCAGACGAAAAAAAACTGCCTGACGGTTACCCGCAGACAGTTCATCCCACACTTATTTCTATTATATAAAAAGCTGCAGCCAGCCGAACATCGACATCCAAAGCGGAATACTTAAAAACAGGCCAAACACCAGACCGCGGCGGAGACTTCCTTCATGATTCATCCTCAAGCTCCTCTTTTCGGCGAAAATTATTTTTAACTTTAGTATTACAAATTTAATATAAAACAATTCCGGAAACTTTATTGTGAAATATGTCACATTATTCTGCGTTTATAAAAATAAATAAAAGGCCTTGCCATGGGAGTTGGCAAGACCTGAAGGGTACCATATACACTGGGGGGGTGTCTGGTCTATTCAATATAAAGGATCTACCTGAAAATAAGCTGATAGGAAGCTAAAAATTACATTAAAATCGTCCAGCAGCCCAAGGTGCTGATTACCACCACCAGCGCTACAGGATAAAGAATTTTCCGGCTCACCTTATCTCTAAAGGTAAAAAACAGACAAAGCATACAAAGCCACGCAATAAGGAGACTGCCCATTTCCTATGCATACGCTCCTTCCTGACCTCTAATCTATATTAAGAAGATACCCGTGCGGTACCTCATACATACCATTTTAACCGGTAAAATTTTTTCTCCTATATATAGAAGAAAAGCGCAGGCTCCGGTAATATCCGGAACACCGCGCTGCATCAATAGTTGTCATTCCAGCCTGTGCCTGCATGAGTACGGTCTCTTGCTCCCTTACTAATATAAAGCATACTGGTGATTTGTCAAATCGGTACGGCCAATGTAGGCCGTCAGATACAAAGCTCTGCGCCCTCCGCCGCAAAAACAAAGCGCAGCATCGGGCTGAACAGGGGCTGCAGCACGGACATATGCCCCTCTCCCTGAAATTCATTATAGGCCAGCCGGCTGAGCCCGCCGCCGGTATAAGGGACCAGGCGCTCATAAAATGCCCTGGCGTTCTCCAGCATGCCTCCCTCCTCCGAGCCGAGGCCGATCATCAGGGAACAGGTAAGCTCTCCGCTGCGCAGCTTCTCCTCCAGCTCAGGCAGCATATCGAACAGCACCCGGTTCTTCCACCAGAGGGACGGACTGCCGGCGATATAGGTACTGAACAGCCCGCTGCGGCAGATCATCGTATATAGGGTGAAGAAGCCGCCCAGCGAATGACCGAACAGCGCCGCCCGGGTGTGATCCACGCTGTATCTTCGGCTGATCAGCGGCATCAGCTCGAGTCCGATGAAATCGAGAAAAGCATCGGCCCCGCCGTTCACCGGCCAGGGCGAGCCGTCGGGACGCAGTCCCTGCTGCGTATCCGGCACAGTGAGGTCCCTGAAGCGCCGCTCGGCCACAAACGGCCCGTCTGCCGGATAACCGATGGAGACAACCATACCGGACGGAAGCCCCCGCGGATGGCGGGTCTGGAGCCGCATCGCATCATTCAGCGAAGCAAAGTAGGCGTTGCCGTCAACAGTGTACAGCACCGGGTATCCCTCCGGCGGGGCTGGCTTCAGCGGAAGATGGACAAAGATCCGGTAAGTCAATCCGTTGTAGAGCGAGGTCATATCCCACACCTCGGTTCCCGGCAGCATGCAGGCGCTGACCGGTGACATCAGCTCGGCTTCCGCACCAAGCCGCCGCGCCGCCGCACCTGCCTGCTGTTCATCAGCTGCCCCGTACAGCCACTGCAGCGCTTCAGGAAACCGTGCAGACATAGAGGCAAGGTCATGGGCCGCCCCGTCGGCTAGAGACAGCCGCAGCCGCTGCTCATCAGCCAGCTGGCCGCGCAGGCTGCGGTACAGCTGCAGCGTGCTGGGCACCGCCTGCCGCTGGATATTCTGCTTGTACACACCCTCGCGGTTACCCACAGAGAAATACAGCTTCTGTCCGCCGTCCGGCAGCAGGTTAGCTTCAGTGAAGGCTAATACTCCTTCATACCAGATGGAGGGAGACAGCATGCCGAACCGCCCGAAGGCATCGGGACGCCAGTAAGCCGCCAGCAGGGTAACCAGCCCGCCCAGTGAATATCCGAGCATTCCGGTTGATTCCGGTTCCGGGTCTGTCCGCAGGACTGAATCAATGTAAGGCTTAATACTGTCAGCGATTTCATTGAGATAGGCGGGCCCTCCTCCGCCAAAATCCGCTTTTCCCTCTGTTGCAGCAGACTCCGGCCAGGGTGTATAATCATCATTTCGGGAAGAGCTGCTGATTCCGATAACGATCAGCTCAGCAAGCAGCCCTTCACGGAACAGCCTGTACATATAATTCAGGTTATTCATCATCAGGGTTGCGCCGTCATGCAGGTATACTGCAGGATAACGTTTTTGGGACAGCTTATAGGAAGGTGGCAGGAATACCGTCAAGCGGCGCCCCTGCCAGTCCAGCTCCTGCACTTCAAACATCAGGCCTTCATCCTTTCATCCTTCATCTCTGCCGGTTGTTTCTTTCGTTATTATGAAAGCTTTTAGGGATTTGCACCATAGACGGAGACCGGATCGGGCATGGATTTTTGGGGACCGGATGCGTGAAGGCATTTTTTGCCGCCTCCTCAGACTCTATTAAAAATAATAGAATAAAATTTTAGAGATCAGATTGCAGACGGGGCCTGGCCTTACCGTTTCTGAAGGGCTTTCAGGAGGGCGGAGACGGCCTTTTGTTCGCTTGACTTTTCAACATATGGTAGTAAAATGATTGAAGTCCCCTAAATGTAGTGTATATAGTAGTTAAACTCATATACCTAGCGGAATACCAGAGTACGATTACTAAAGTATAAATAGAACCATTGTTATAGGAGGTTAGAGCGACTATGCTGATTGCTTACGATTCCAAAACCGGCAATGTCAGACGGTTTATCAACAAGCTGAAGCTGCCTGCTGTACAAATTGAAGAGCATATGATGATCGACGAGCCTTATGTGCTTGTTACATACACCACCGGATTTGGGCAGATCCCCGAGAAGGTGTCTTCTTTTTTGGAGAAGAACCATTCCAGGCTGAAGGGCATTGCCGCGAGCGGCAACAAAAACTGGGGTGAGCTGTACGCACACAGCGCAGACCTGATTGCAGAGCGGTATAATGTGCCGGTAGTCGGCAAGTTCGAGCTGTCAGGAACATTTGGCGATGTGGAGCGAATAAAACAGGAGGTGAACCGGGTTGCGGCATATTGAATTGAATAACATGTTGATGAAGAGAGACGAGACCGGATTTTTCCAGCTCGATAAAGACCAGGAGGCTGTAGCGGAGTTCATGCGTGATGTGGAGCGCCGCAGCTTAACCTTTACAAGCACCAAAGCCAAGATTGACTATATGATCGCCAATGACTATTACGAGGACCTGTATGACCGTTACAGCGCAGCTGAGATGGAGGATGTCTACCGGATCGCCCACGAGTACGATTTCCGTTTTCCTTCCTATATGGCGGCTTCCAAGTTCTATACAGACTACGCCGTCAAAACCAATGACCGCAAGCAGTACCTCGAGCATTATCCGGACCGTGTAGCGGTTGTAGCCCTGCACCTGGGACGCGGAAATGTCGAAACGGCCCGCACCCTGGCCCGCTCCATGATGGAGCAGCGCCTGCAGCCGGCCACCCCGACCTTCCTCAATGCCGGCAAAAGCCGCCGCGGCGAGATGGTTTCCTGCTTCCTGCTGGAAATGGATGACTCACTCAATTCCATTAACTATGTGCTTAACACCTGCATGCAGCTGTCCAAAATCGGCGGCGGTGTTGCTGTGAATCTGTCCAAGCTGCGCTCGCGCGGCGAGACCATCAAAGGCGTTGAGGATGCAGCCAAAGGCATCATGCCTGTCCTGAAGCTGATGGAAGACGGCTTCTCCTATGCTGATCAGATGGGCCAGCGCAAGGGCTCCGGTGCGGCATACTACAATATTTTCGGCTGGGACGTGCTCGAATTCCTCGACAGCAAAAAGATCAATGCCGACGAGCGGACACGCCTGAAGACGTTGTCCATCGGTCTGATCGTGCCGAACCGCTTCTACAAGCTGGCGCAGGATAATCAGCCGCTGTACGTGTTTGCGCCTTATACTGTTTTCCAGGCCTACGGCACTCATCTGGACGATATGGATCTCGACGAGATGTACGACACCCTGCTCACTGATCCGCGCGTGAAGAAAAAGGTTGCCATGAGCGCACGCGACATGCTGACCAAAATTGCCATGATCCAGCTCGAATCGGGCTATCCATATATGATGAACAAGAGCAATGCCAATAACGCTCACGCCCTGAAAAATGTCGGCCAGGTCAAAATGTCCAACCTGTGCACCGAGATTTTCCAGCTGCAGGAGACTTCCGAAATCAACGACTACGGCCAGGAAGATGCGATCCGCCGTGATATCAGCTGCAATCTGGCTTCCCTGAACATCGTGAATGTGATGCAGCACGGCAAAATCCGTGAATCCGTCCACGAGGGCATGCTCGCCCTGACCGCGGTCAGCGACATGACCACCATTTCCAATGCTCCGGGTGTAGCCAAAGCAAACAAGGAGATGCACTCCGTCGGCCTTGGTGTCATGAACCTGCACGGTTACCTTGCCAAGAACAAGATCGCTTATGAAAGTGAGCAGGCCCGCGACTTTGCCCGCACGTTCTTCATGACAATGAACTACCACTCGATTGAAAAGAGTATGGAAATTGCCGCTGAAACCGGCGAAACCTTCTACGGATATGCGGAGTCTGATTATGCGACGGGTGTTTATTTTGACCGCTACGTGTCTACTAATTACCAGCCGGTTACGGCAAGAGTACAGGAGCTGTTCGCAGGCATCTACATTCCTACCCAGGAAGACTGGAAGCAGCTGCGTGAGGCTGTTAAGAAAAACGGCCTGTACCATGCCTACCGCCTGGCGATCGCTCCAACTGCAAGCATCTCATATATCCAGAATGCCACATCCAGCGTAATGCCGATTGTGGAGCAGATCGAGACCCGTACCTATGCCAACTCGACTACCTATTATCCGATGCCTTATCTGCAGCCGGACAATGTATTCTATTATAAATCCGCTTATCAGATGGACCAGTTCAAGGTGATTGATCTGATTGCGGAAATCCAGCCCCATATCGACCAGGGTATCTCGACCGTCCTGCACGTGAACAGTGATGTAACGACCCGTGAGCTGGCCCGCTGCTACCTGTATGCGGCACACAAGGGCCTGAAGTCGCTGTATTACACACGCACCAAAAAGCTGTCCGTCGAGGAATGCCTGACCTGCTCGATTTAAAGGGCCGTACGGCTACAGAAAGGGAGATTAGACCATTATGAGCGCAATTCAAGCCGTGAACTGGAACCGTCCCGACGACGACTTCTCGCTGATGTTCTGGAACCAGAATATTATGCAGTTCTGGACCGACGACGAAATTCCATTATCCGATGACAAAATGTCCTGGCTGACGCTGAGCGACACCGAAAAGGACTCTTATATGAAGGTGCTGGGCGGGCTCACCCTGCTCGACACCATTCAAGGCGGCGTAGGGATGCCGCAGATCATGGAGCATGTAGACGGCTTGCAGCGCAAGGCGGTGCTCGGCTTCATGGGGATGATGGAGCAGATTCATGCGAAGTCCTACAGCAGTATCTTTACGACGCTGGCTTCGACTGAGGAGATCGACGGCATCTTCCGCTGGGTGGAGGACAACACGTTCCTGCAGTTCAAAGCCCAGACCATTTCCGAGTATTACAAAAAAATTGAAACACCTAAGGATCTCTATCTGGCGATGGCGGCTTCCGTCCTGCTGGAGAGCTACCTGTTCTACAGCGGATTCTTCTACCCGCTCTACCTGGCCGGCCAGGGCAAAATGACCTGCAGCGGCGAAATCATCGACCTGATCCTGCGCGACGAGAGCATCCACGGCGTTTATGTCGGCGTGCTGGCCCAGGAGATTTTTGAGGACCTGTCCGAGGACGACCAGCGTGACGTCTACCAGACACTCGTTGGGCTGCTGCGCCTGCTGCATGCGAACGAGGAGCAATATACCGAGCAGATCTACGCGCCAATCGGACTTGTAGAGGAAGTGAAGACCTTCCTGCGCTACAATGCCAACAAGGCGATGATGAACCTGGGTCACGACCCGCTTTTTGGCGAGGAAGAGATCAACCCGATCGTCCAGAACGGGATCAGCACCCACACCAAGCAGCATGACTTTTTCTCCAAAAAAGGCAACGGCTATGTCCGCGCGCTGAACGTGGAGCCGCTGCGTGACGAGGACTTTAGTTTCTAAATTTTTAAGCATAGCAAAAAGGGGCGTTACCGCCCCTTTTAATGCCGCCGGGGGTTCCCGGCGGTTTTTTTTGTATAAGCTAATGCCCGTTGGCACCGCACCTCCTAGCTTGGATGCCCTTTGTACAACTGCAACTATACAATGATCATCATTGGGTACCGACTGAAAAATTTTACTGGATACTACGAATGACGTTTTGACCCCAGCAGCAGACTGAACAATGCTCCTGCCAAAGCAATGCAAGCGGCTAACAAGAAAGTATCAGAGTATCCTCTCATTTCTGCCAATGCTGCACTACCGCCTGCCACCGTTATCTGCGCGTTCGCCCGGAGTGCCAGGAAGTTGCTCAGACCAGCAATAGCAATAGGGATTACCAGGTTGGAGCTTGCTGAGGTCAGGGGTGTAACACGGCTGATTAGCTCCGAAGGAGCGGATTGCAGGATATAGGTATTCAGAGACATCATACATAGCCCCATTCCAATTCCGAGCAGCCCCACCATTCCCCCAATCAGCCCTCCTCCTACGTTCTGGCCTAACTGTGAAAGCAGTAATAACGCCAGGGATATCGTCCCTAAACCCAAGCCGGCAAGCGGGCGTATACCCACCTTATCAAAAAGCCTCCCGCCAACCGGCATAAGCAGCCCAGACGTGATAGCCAGCATACTCATGACCAGACCTGCCTGAAACGGGCTATATCCTTTAAAATGCTGAAGGTACTGCGGGATAAATACCAGAGATCCGTTTAGAGCTGCATATTGAATCCAGCTTACAAGCATCCCTCTCCGAAAGCTAACTTCTCTGAATGCCTTCAGAGCCAGAATGGGCTGCGGATGCCTTGTCTCATGAAACCACAGCCAGATCAGCAATAGGACACTCACTGCCCTCAATAACCAAAGAAACCATTGGGAGCCATCCACATTCATGCTTAAAGCGAGTAAAACAAAGGCTACAGGAGCCAGAAAAAAGCCGGCTATATCTAACGCTTGCTTATCATAAGCGGGTTGGGCCGGCCGTAGTGCATTCGCCTTTAGCAAATAACGTATCCCTAAATAAACAGTAAGTGCTCCTAAAGGAAGATTGATGAGAAAAATCCACTGCCAGCCTGTTGATTCTAACAGCCAGCCGGATAGAACCGGTCCGGAGGCCGGTGCCAGCAGCATCGGGACACCCAGCATCCCCATGACCTGCCCTTTCTTATTCTCCGGTGCAAGGCGGAATATCATAGCCATTCCTATCGGCTGAACCATTCCCCCACCAAGCCCTTGAAGGATCCGGCAGACCGTTAACTGCAAGGAATTCTGGGCCAGCGCACATAGCAAGGATCCGACAACAAACAAGATAATGGTTATGATATAAGCTTTTGCTGAACCGAACCTGTCCGAGAACCAGCCAGCCAGCGGAATAGTAACCGACATGGCTAACATATAACCCGTAATTACCCATTGCAAGGCATCAAAGGAAACCCCAAAATCCTTAGCCAGGCTGGGGATGGCTACATTCATGGCAGTGCTGTCTATCATCACCATCATCATTCCGGGAATAATAGCCATAAGCGTAAGCAGGAACGGCCTCCGTTGAGACAGCTTGTTTTGATTGTACTGACTATTCATATCAGCTCTCCTTTTACTAAACATCGTGTTGATTATCTTTTACCTGCTGATTATAATCAGAACAACCAAACAATCGATGATCACAGATCATCGCTATGTTCATTAATCAACGGCAAGCGGCAGAATGATTAGTAAAGCTACTATTTTATGTAGGAGAGGATATCGCAGTGAACGAAAAAACAGACCGCCGGATTCTAAGGACCCGGACTCTTTTACGAAAGGTTTTGCTTGATCTGGCGTCAGAAAAGCCACTTGAAACCATCACTGTTAAAGAACTGACGGAAACAGCCGGATTAAACAGAGGGACCTTTTATCTGCACTATCAGGACATTCATGATTTTTATGAGCAGTATAAAAATGAGGTGCTGGAGCAATTCGGCAGCATTATAAAGAAGCTTGGCCACACCCGTGAAAGCAAGGAACCTTTTATCGACCCGCCCTCAGGCTATGTACGCCCATTCGAGTATGTCCTTGAGCAAAGGCATTATTTTAAAATATTCCTCGGCTTCGGAGGCGACACCAATCTCCCCCTTCAAATGACCGAGCTGATCAATCAACAGTTTATTAATGCCTATCGCGTAAATCATCAACAGGTTAAGTCCGCAGATATCCCTGTAAAGCAACAGTACTTATTTGCCTATCTTGCTTCAGCCTATGTGGGGACGATGCAATTCTGGATTCAACGGGATTTCGATTTATCTCCAGCAGAGATGACGGTTTTATTCTCACAGATTTCGAGGCTGGGATCCGCGCATGTTACAATTTCTGTGTAAATACATGGTCCCTGCAAGGACACTAAATGGAGTTATAAGGAGAGATCGTGCATCATGTTTCAAGGAAAAATGAGAACTGTCGCCTGGATCGGGTTTGGGCTATACACAGCTCTTACTCTATTTTTCTTATTCGTTGGCTTTAACCGCTCATCGACTCTGCCAGAGACGGGCTTGCGGTATCAATTGGTATTTGACGGGATTCCGCTGCGGTTTCCGGGCGGTGGATATTTGAGCCTTTGGGTCTTCAACCTCGGTAACTATCTGGCATTCGTACCATTCGGGCTAGTGATTCCGCTGCTGATCCGCTGCCGGTTCCTGCCGTTCCTCTTGATCTTTTTAGCAGCCATTACCGGGGTTGAGCTGATCCAGATGGTGACCCATTTGGGCTCTTTTGATATCAATGATATCGTCATTAATACGCTGGGTGCGATTGTAGGCTATAGCGCCCAGCGGCTGATCCGCCGCGATCGTACAACGCAAAAAGGTTTACTCAAGCTCCTGTTCTCCGGAGTGGTTTTGACGTCGATCGTCTACTCCGCCGTGAGTGGTATCAATTATTATCTGGATCATGGCCACGGTGAGATTAAGGCGCTGGACCAGCTCCCCCTTGAGCATGGCGAAGTGCGGTGGGAAGCACGCTTCAACGGTTTCACTGCAGGGCAGGAGCGGATCGAACCGGCGTTCAATCTATACAGCCGCGATAATCCGAGAAATCACGAGTTCTCACTGCACCTAGATGGACAGTATAAAGAATTTTCCGGTAATATTGCCGTCCCTGACGACGCGATAAATGCGATGGGCAGCGGCAGCAGCCGCGTCATTATTAGCGCCGACGGAGAAGTGATTTACTCCATAGATATCAATATCGGCACGGGCGGAAATCAGCCGGAATCCTTCAGAGTGCCGCTTGAAGGCAAGCAGGAGCTCACGATTGCCGTTTTCAACGATGCCGCCGACTCCCGAACCAATGCGGTACTCTGGGATCTCACGCTTACGGAAGCCAACACCGGCCAAAAGCTGGCAGCACGAATTCATCGTTTTCTTGGCGGAGAATAGCGCGGCGGGCAAGGGCTTGAAGGTTAAGGCTTCGGCACACCCTTTACTGGAATAAAAAGCGCGGCCCCCGGAACCCCGGAAACCGCGCCACTATCGACTTTGTAAACATGCTGGTGAAGGGAATTGAACCCCCGGCCTACGCATTACGAGTGCGTTGCTCTACCCCTGAGCTACACCAGCCTGAAGCTTGGGATACCCGTCATAAACAAAAACATTATACAACTTTTGGTGAAAATCGCCAATACCCTTTTATACTGTCCCGGGGCTCTATTCTTCCTGCAGCTTGTTGACTACCGATTGCAGCTTGCTGCGGCTCGTGGATGGCTTGTCACGGCGGTCGTCGATCTTAAGTGAGGTGGACACGCGCTGTGCCCCGGCATTGAACGGAGACTCATGCAGCGCCTCTACAGCGGCCAAAATCCTGGATACCGGGCCCTCGATAATCGTCCCCATGGAGGTCAGCTCAAAGGTGATCCCCTCCACTGTCTGCAGCACACGCTGCATATCGGCCACATAGCTGCTGAGACTGGTGCTGCCTGTACCGATTGGAATGACTGTAACTTCGCCGATTGCCATCGTTCGATTCCTCCTGACATAAATTCCTTTAACCAACTTCATTGTAGCAACTTCACTGCTCCCCCACAAATTTTCGCCACAAAAAATTCATCATTTTCCTTCTATATAAGCCCTATAACGGCTATAAGCTCCCTCCTATAAATCTAGTGTCAGAATCACTAGATTTATGGATTCTTTGTGGCGGCTTTTCGGACAATTTATGAATCCTGTCTGCCTTATTTCCGGCTTAAGCTGTGGATTACCTGTGGACTAGTTGTGGATCAGCTGTGAGTAAGCAGGCTGAAGCCGCTCCCCGCGCGGCTTTGCAAAAAATGGTTTACAAACACAATATATTGGGGTATTTTTAATAACATCAACCAAATATAGTGGAAGCAGGTGCTTTACTCTTGTTAAGAGAGTAGAAGCTTAATAGGGAAGCGCGGTGCAAATCCGCAGCGGTCCCGCCACTGTAACCGGAATGCCGGACGGGAGAATGCTCCCTGTCAGGCACATCCACGGCATAGACCACTGGAGGGCGGACAAGCCCCCGGGAAGGAGCCGCCGGATGAACCGGGAGCCAGGAGACCTGCCTGTTTCCGGGCACCGTTATATACCCCTGCGAGGAACAGGAGAGGTGTCCGAATGCGGCCTGCAGCAGCAGAATCAGCCTTCCCGGATAACAGGGGCATCAGGCTGCCGATACCTGAGGACGATAGTCCCTATTGCCTTCAGGTATCGGCTCTGCATAAGACGAGAGGCGTAACGCCCTTTTCTTCACACCCAGACCACTGGCAAATATCCGCCTATACGGATATTTCGTACGCATCCGGGCATTTTCCGCCTCTAAGGCGGGAGGTGCCTTTTTACTGGGCGCAGACAGACAACATATTATGGATTAAATAGATTGACGGACAACCATACCGAGAGGAGAGAGTTACATATGACGCTGCTGGAGAAACGGCACAATAGCGGACAAGCTGCACAGGAGGTTCTTCTGAATGAATTAATACATTTAGGCCGGGATATTATTGACAGCGCCGATCTGGATCTGCTGCGTGAGAACGCCAACCTGAACGGAGAAAGCTTTTCCGGTAAAATGAGTAAATTCGGCAGTGAGTATTCCAAATGGTATGCCCGCAATTTCACCATGCCGCCGCAGCTCGTACAGGCAACGCTCGATAATGTGGTATATGTGCACGATCTGGACCAATACGCTATCGGAACAACCAACTGTATCTTCATTCCCTTCGAAAAGCTGCTCCGCGAAGGCTTCAATACCGGTAACGGCAGTGTCCGCCCGCCGAACTCGATTATGACGGCAATGTCGCTGGTGGCGATTATTTTCCAGTCCCAGCAGAATGCCCAGTATGGCGGCGTTTCGGCCAACAAGCTTGATTTTGACCTCGCCCCTTATGTGACCAAATCCTTCGCCAAGCTGTTCCGCAAAGGACTCAGCTACTTCGAGGAGGGTGAAGCCGGTGAAATTACCGGCGAAATCACTATGAGCCGCAGTGATCTGGCTGAGCAGTATCCGCGCTCCTTCCGTTTCGCCCAGAAAGAAACAGAGAGCGAAACCCTGCAGGCAGCAGAGAGCATGATTCACAACCTGAATACGATGTCCAGCCGTTCGGGCGGACAGATTCCTTTTACAAGCATTAACTATGGTACCTGCACAACTCCGGAAGGACAGCTGGTTATCAGCTCCCTGCTGACCGCAACGATGAACGGCCTTGGCAGCGGTGAGACGCCGGTGTTCCCGATTCAGATTTTCAAATGCAAGCAGGGTGTCAACCAGCAGCAGGGCGACCCGAACTATGAGCTGTTCCTGAAGGCGGCTGAATGCTCGGCGCGCAGACTGTATCCGAACTTTGCCAACCTGGATGCGCCGCTCAATCTGCAGTACTATGATCCGGCTGATCCGGATACGGAATTCGCAACAATGGGCTGCCGCACGCGGGTGCTCGGTGACCGTTTTGGACGCAATCACTGCTCCGGCAAGGGCAACCTGTCCTTTAACACACTGAACCTGGTCCGCCTCGGGCTTGCCCACGGCACTATTACAGGACGCCGGCTGGCGGCTGATGAAGAAGGCTTTTATGATGACCTTAACCACTATATGGATATTGCGCTGGAAGGCCTGCTGCACCGTTTCCGTATCCAGGCAGCCCAGAAGGCCAAGGCCTCTGACTTTATGATGCGTGAGGGCGTATGGGAAGGCGGCGAGGCGCTCGCTCCCGAGGATATCGTAGGCGATCTGCTCAAGCACGGCAGCCTCTCCCTCGGCTTCATCGGGATGGCAGAATGCATGAAGGCAATGTACGGCAAGCACCACGGCGAGGACATGGAGGTTCACGCCAAAGCGCTGGCCATCGTCCGCCACATGCGTGAATACTGCGACCGTAAGAGCGAAGAGCTGGATCTGAACATTACTCTGTTCGCTACACCGGCTGAAGGCCTGTCCGGCAAGTTCACCAAGGTGGACCGCAAGGTGCTGGGCTCGATCCCGGGCGTAACGGACCGTGAATATTATACGAACTCGTTCCACATCCCTGTATATCATGAGCTTGGCGCAGCCCAGAAGATCAGTCTGGAGGCCCCGTTCCATGAATACTGCAACGCCGGCGCAATCTCCTACGTGGAGCTGAACGGGAACGCGCGGAGCAACCCGGCGGCTTTTGTAAAAATCATTAAGTACGCGCTGGAGCAGCAGATCAGCTATTTCAGCATCAACCACCCGATTGACCGCTGCTCCGGCTGCGGCTATGAAGGGGTTATCGGCACGAACTGCCCTTCCTGTGACGCTCATGAGCATGACGTGCATATCCGCCGGCTGCGCCGGGTAACCGGATATCTGACCGGCGACTACCAGACCCGCTTCAATGCTGCCAAGCAGGCTGAAGTGAGAGACCGCATCAAGCATCTATGAATATCTGCGGCTACTATCCGGAGTCTATAAATGAAGGAGAGGGCATGCGGGCGGTTATTTTCTTGAGCGGCTGCCGCCACCGCTGCCCCGGCTGCTTCAATCCGAAGACCTGGAACTTCAATTTCGGCGAGCCGTTCACGCTGGAGCGCCAGCGCGAGATTATCGCCGAGATGGCAGCCAATCCGCTGCTGGATGGACTGACGCTGGCTGGCGGCGATCCTTTTTTCTCGGCGGATGAAGCCTGCGGCTTCCTCCGTGAGCTCCGTGCCGAGCTGCCGGACTTCCCGGTCTGGATTTATACCGGCTACACGTACGAAGAGCTGACCGCCGCTCCGGGCTCGCCGGAATGGAACCTGCTGGCTTTATGCCAGGTGGTAATTGACGGCCGGTTCGTCGAGGAGCTCAAGGACACCACGCTTCCTTACCGGGGCAGCAGCAACCAGCGGATTATCGATATACCGGCCAGTCTGGCCGGCAGCGAGGTTGTGCACTGGCAGCCGGCAGTGCTGTAAGCTGCGTAAGACGCTATGTAGATCAAGCCCTGCTTATAGTGAAAATGAGGCTACATTCTATTGTACAAAATGCACAAAAGCCCCGTAACCGCCGGATTTCCGGCAGTGAGGGGCTTTTGAATGTTACTCAGCTGTCTCCTGCCTGCTAAGAAGAAGGATTACTCTGCGGCTTTACGCGCAGCCTTCGCCGCGGTCTCCTCTGCCAGCTCCTCCAGCACGCTGTTCAGGCGCAGCTGGAGCTCATCAGCCAGCTCGACAACACCCTGGTCGTTGCGCACCGCCTGGGAATCAACGGCATATACGCCGCCCAGAATATGGCGGGCACCCAGAACAGACAGTACGGGCTTCAGCGAGTAGTCGATCGCCAGCAGATGCGCCAGGCTGCCGCCCATGAAGAGCGGAAGCACGATTTTACCGGCCAGCCCTTTCTGCGGGACAAGATCGAGGAAGGTTTTCAGCACACCCGTGTAGGAAGCCTTATATACCGGACTTACAACAATCACGGCATCAGCCTCGGCTACGAGCCCGTTCGCTTTTACAATCGCTTCACTCTCGAACTTGGTATGAATCAGGTCCTCTGCCGGAAGCTCGGCCACATTAATCCGTTCTACTTCAAAACCGCGCCCGCGCAGATCCGCCTCTGCATATTCGATAACCGCGTTAATCCGCGATACCAGGGATGGCGTTCCGTTGATTACAACTATTTTGGCCACATTTACACCTCTTCCGCTATTGTTAATAAGAGAGAATATGCCGCTCAGCGCGGTCTAAAATACTTTAAATTATAAATAATCCTATCAAAAAGGACGGAATATTGTCAAACCTCAAAATGCGCTTTTATAAGCCCGTTTTTCATCCCATTGCTTGCGCATGTCGGCTTGTTGGGATATAATGAGCGGCAAACCTATATTGCAATCCTGCCAATGACCGGCATCCAACCGTGAGGCGTCTGCGACCGGAGCATTTTCCTTGTTCCCTAAGTTCACCGGGTTTCGCCCGTTACCGCGAAGACCAAAGAGGACCGAACCTCCTGCAAGCCTGTAACTCCGCAAGTTCGGTCAACCTGGGTGGCACCGCGAGCTGACGCTCCTCGTCCCATGGATGAGGGCGTTTTTTGTATTTTTTTAAGACAAAAGGAGCGAATGCGGTATGTTAGACATGAACTGGATCAGGGAAAATCAAGAGCTTGTGAGAAATACGGCACTTTGGAAAAGAGCCGGGTTTCCGCTGGAGGAGCTGCTGGAATGGGACGACAAGCGGCGGGCGCTGCGCCGCGACACCGAGCAGCATCGTGCGGAGCGCAACAAGCTGACCAAGAAGGTTGAGCTGCTGCTGCGCCAGGGCAATCCTGCCGCCGGAGAGCAGGCCAAGGAGCAGGTGCGGGCACTCAATGCCTTGCTCGGCACGCTGGAGGCCGAGCTGGCAGAGGCCGAGCGCCGCTGCGGTGAACTGCAGCTGCTCGTCCCTAATCCCGTATCGGCGGACACGCCGATCGGTAAGGACGACAGCGAGAACGTTGAGCTCCGCCGCAACGGAACGCTGCCGCAGTTCGGCTTCGCCCCGCGCGATCATGTCGAGCTGGGCGAGCTGCACGGCATCCTCGATATCCCGCGCGGCGTCAAAGCCGGCGGCCCGCGCAGCTATGTGCTGAAGGGCGCGGGGCTCGATCTCCATCTCGCCGTGCAGCGGCTGGCACTGGATGTACTGGCACAGCGCGGCTTCACGGCGATGGATGTGCCGGTACTTGTCCGTCCGGAGGCGCTGGAGCGGACGGGGTTTTTCCCCGGCGGACGGGATCAGACCTACGAGCTGAACGGGGAAAACCGCTGGCTCGCCGGCACATCGGAGGTGTCGCTGGTCTCGCTGTACAGCGACGAGATTGTGGAGCTGGAAGAGCCGCTGCGGCTGGCCGGAATGTCGGCCTGCTTCCGCCGCGAGGTCGGCTCGGCCGGACGCGATGTGCGCGGCCTGTACCGGGTGCACCAGTTCTCGAAGATTGAGCAGGTTGTATTCTGCCGCAATAACCCGGAGGACTCGGAGCAGATGCTGCAGGAAATTCTAGCGAATGCCGAGCATATTCTGCAGCTGCTGGAGCTGCCTTACCGCGTAGTTGCCGTGTGCAGCGGCGACATGTCGCTGAAGACGCATAAGCAATATGATGTGGAGACCTGGATGCCCAGCCGGGATGCCTTCGGCGAAACCCACTCGGCCTCGAACCTGCATGACTTCCAGGCCCGGCGCTCGAACATCCGCTACCGTGACGAGCAGGGCCGGCTGCAGTATTGCCACACGCTGAATAATACTGCCGTGGCCACGCCGCGGATTCTTATACCGCTGCTGGAGAACCATCAGCAGGAGGACGGATCGGTCTATATTCCGGCGGCGCTGCGGAAGTATATGAACGGGCTGGAGAAGCTGGAGCTACGGCAGACATGAAGTATTTCACGGCAATTTAATAAGCTGCCTTGTATTTATAGAAGCACCCTCACAACATAATTATAAGCAGCAGAGAACGTTCCACGGACGCTTCTCTGCTGCTTTTTGCTTTTTGCTTTTTGCTTTTTGCTTTTTGCTTTTTGCTTTTCTGCCTTCCCCTATAATTCCGCATAGCTGCACTTTGTACACTTAAAATGCCTGTTTCCCGCCCATTTCCCGCTTTAACTGCACTCTGTACACTTAAAAAACGGCAAAAAGCCTTTTCCGCCCATTTAAAGCCATTTTAGCTGTACCAAATACACTTAAATGATGTGAAGGCTGATTTCTGCAGCTTTTAGTTGCACATTATACATCTATCCGGTCCGGCATCTGAGCTCAAGAGAGAGCTGATATGAGGCTTCCCCCAACTAGTATTCAAAAACAAACTTCTACAGCTACTTTTACATGTATTTCACGCATACCTAACACTCGATTCACATAACCATTGATTTGATTTTACAAGAGAATAGGAAGCTGCATAATTATTTATGGATTTTCACTACATATTCCTATGTTTTTGTGCATTCTATATAAACTTTCTACCTTTTAATTTTATTTAATATAAAATTAATATATATTCATGTGAGACAACCTTTCATTTTACAAATGGATGTTACACTTACTAGGTTGTAAATCACAGTTTGAGAGGAAGTGGGTTTAGAATAATGGTTATTTCTCACAGGATGCAGAAATGGCTGTCCGCAGGACTGGCAATGCTGATGCTGATTGGCATCGTATTACCTGCCGGACAAGTTGCACAGGCAGCAACAGATAACAGTAATATTGTAATCTCACAGGTTTATGGCGGCGGAGGCAACAGCGGCGCAGAACTCAAGAATGATTTTATTGAATTATATAATCCTACTGACAAGGCGGTGAGCCTGGACGGCTGGAAGGTGCGTTACGCCAGTGCCAGTGCAAGCGGCGATCTTGCTACAACGAAAAACATTACCGAATTGAAGGGGACGATCCCAGCTAACGGGTACTTCCTGATTCAACAGGCAGCAGGTGCCGGCGGTACCAAGGAACTGCCGGCTCCGGATGCAACAGGAAACATAGCAATGGGAGCAGCCGGCGGTAAAGTAGATCTAGTGAACAACGCAGAAGTAAGCGTTGATATGGTAGGTGCGGGAGCCGCTACTGTATATGAAGGCAGTGGCCCTACCGGCGTAATCAGTGCTACGCTTGCAGCTATCCGCAAAGCTGCCGAAGGCGCTCCGGCTGACAGCCGCGGTCTGGACACAGACAATAATGCTAACGACTTCGCAGTTCAAACCCCAGACCCGCGTAACAGCAGCTACGGTATCAAGCAAGCCGTAGAAGCCGTAACCGCTTCCCCGGCCTCCAATGCCTGGCCGCTGGGCACAGCAGTGTCCCTTGACACAGCCACAGTGGGCGCATCAGTCTATGCTGCAGTTTACATAGACGGCGCTACTGCCGCATTCACACCGTATAACGGACCGATCCAGCTAAGCGCGCCGACGACGATTAAGGCATATGCCTCTGTCGCGGATAACGTGTACAGCAAGGTATCGACTTTTGACTATTCTATCCTGACGAAGCAGAATGTCGCCGCTGTAAGACCAGCAGAAAAAGGCGATAATGTATGGACTGAAGGCGTTGTTACCCACATCAACGGTGCGAAAACCTTTATTCAGGATGACACGGGAGCAATCGTGCTGTACGGCTTCCCGGCATTTGCACAGGTCGGTGACCGTGTGGAAGTTCAAGGTGAAATGGATATCTACAGCAATCTGCAGGAGATTAAGACGGCTACCGGCCTCACTTATAAGGTGACTGCCGAGAACGCAGGCGTTCCGGCTCCTAAGCTGATTACCGCTGCAGATCTTTCTTCAGCCAACGGTGAAGCGTATGAAGCACAGCTTGTTACACTCGAGGATGTGACTATTGACAGCAAGGAAGGAACCAGCTTTATTGCAAGCCAGGGTGCTGATAAGTTCCCGATCTATTCTTCTCTAGCTCCTTTAGCTGTCGGTAAACATTTCGATCAGATCACAGGTGTCATTGAGCAGTTCGGAAATGTCTACCAATTCATTCCTCTGAATGCCGGGAGTCTGGTAGAGGAGCTGTTCTCCGTCATCGCCAGCCCGGGTGCGGGTCCGATCATTATCGGCGGACAGGTAACGCTCTCCAGCCCTACTGCCGGAGCAGCAGTACACTACACAATTGACGGCGCTACACCAACAGCAGCAAGTCCGCTGTATACAGCACCGATCACTGTTGATAAGGACATTGTAATTAAGGCTGTTGCAGTACTTAGCGGCCAGACCAGCAAAGTCTACACGTTTGAATACAAAGCTACCGGACAGCCGCGTATCCATGACATTCAGGGCGAATCCCATACCTCCAGCTTTGCCAATCAAACGGTGACGGATGTAGAGGGTATTGTTACTGAGCTTGGATATACGTTTGCAAACGGCAATTATAAGGGCTTTTTCATCCAGGATCCTAAGCCTGATAACAATATCAACACCTCGGAAGGGATTTACGTATACAGCACCAATGCCAGCCTGAAGCCTGCAATCGGGGATCATGTGGCGGTTACAGGTGTTGTCTCCGAATATAATGAAGGAAGCAGCAGCAACCTGACTTCCACCCAGATCACACTCAGCTCCATCAAAACCATTGCCAAGAATGTAGAATTGCCTGCACCAGTAGTGCTCGGCAAGGACGGACGGGTTATTCCAGACTCCATCATCGACAATGACGGACTGACAGTATTCCAGCCTTCTGAGGATGCTGCAGATTTCTACGAATCCCTTGAAGGCATGCGGGTTACCCTGCCAAGCCCGACTATTATCAGTCCTTACTGGACAAGCGGCGGCGGTAATTCAATGGTTTACAACATTCCTGTAAGAGTAGAAAATACAGCTCAGGATGTCATTACACCTGCCGGAGGACTTGTCCTGAAGGGATCAGATAATCTTAATCCCCAGCGTCTCCTGATCGCTTACGGTGATCCCGGACAGCAAGTAGGTACAGGTGACAAGTTTAACGGTAATGTTACAGGTGTTATCGGCTACAACAACGGAAATTACAAGGTTATTCCGGACAACGGAAGCCTGCCAGGCATTACTCCAAGCAGCTTCAAGCAGGAAACCTCTACTATTACTGTAGATAACGAAAAACTGCTGATCGCTTCCTACAACATTGAGAACTATTATCCGGGTGTAGGAGCAGCAAAAATTCAGAAACTCGCAGAATCTATCACTGCAAATATGAAAAAACCGGATATCATCGGCGTTGTTGAAATGCAGGACAGCGACGGTGAAGGCAATAACGGTAATGTGGAGGCCAGTGCCGCCGAGCTGATTCAGGCGATTCAGGCAGCCGGAGGTCCAGTCTACACTTATGTTGATATTGCTCCGGTGAATAACGCAGACGGCGGGGCGCCGGGCGGAAATATCCGTGTCGGCTTCCTCTATAACACTGACAGAGTAAAGCTGTCTGAAAGTGTCAATGGTCAAAAGGGATCTGCTACCCAGGCTGTCGGCTATGATGCAGCTGCAGATAAGCTTACCTATAATCCAGGCAGAATCGACCCTGCTAACACTGCTTTTGCCAGCTCGCGCAAACCGCTTGCGGCCCAGTTTGAATTTAACGGTGAAAAGGTTATTGTGATCGCCAATCATTTCAACTCCAAATCGGGCGATAACGGTCCATTCGGCAACGTGCAGCCGCCTGTGCTTTCAAGTGAAACACAGCGCCATAAAATTGCTGCAGTAGTGAACGGCTTTGTCAAAGAAGTTCTGACAGCCAACCCTGCTGCGAACATCGTCGCGCTTGGTGACCTTAACGATTTCCAGTTCACTCAGACGGCTTCTATTCTAAAAGGCACCGAGCTCGATAACCTGATCGACAAGCTGCCGCTGAATGAACGCTACACCTATACGTACGACGGCAACTCACAGGTGCTTGATCATATTTTGGTAAGCAAAAACCTGACAGCCTCCGCTGAGGTTGACGTTGTCCACCTGAATGCAGACTTCCCGGCAGACCGCGGAAGAGTATCCGACCATGATCCGGTTCTGGCCCAGGTCGACCTGAATGCAGACTTCTCCCTGAGAGTACTACACACGAATGACACGCACAGCCATCTGGAGACTGTGGTTAAGCGTGTTACAGCGATCAAGCAGGAGCGCACTGGTAACTCCATCCTGCTCGATGCAGGGGATGTATTCTCCGGTACGCTGTACTTCACCAAGTTTGAAGGACTGGCTGACCTGGAGTTCATGAACTACATCGGCTATGATGCTATGACCTTCGGGAACCATGAGTTTGATAAGGGTCTGCCGACACTCAGAGCCTTCATCGACAAAGCGGAGTTCCCGTTCATCAGCTCAAACATCGACTATATCACCAAGAATAATGAGCTCAAGGATATTTTCGTAGATAAGGTTGGCGGTTCCGATTCTGCTACTCCGGTAGAGAACGGCCACATCTATCCATCCGTTATTAAAGAAGTTTACGGTGAAAAAATCGGGATCTTCGGCCTGACGACTGAAGATACGGTAGGCCTGTCCTCACCGGGCGACAATATCGCCTTTAAGGATTACAAGACCAGCGCCGAGAACACCGTCAAAGCTCTGCAGGCACTGGGCATCAACAAAATCATTGCGGTATCCCACCTGGGCTACAATGTAGACCAGAAGCTGGCTGTTGAGGTTGCAGGCATTGACGTTATCGTCGGCGGCCACACCCACACCAAGCTGGATGCTCCGGTTGTCTTCAACAAAGACACTGAGCCGACTCTAATTGTACAGACCGGTGAATACGGCACATACCTCGGCGAGCTCGATGTGAACTTCGACGACGAGGGCGTAATTACAACGTATAACGGCAAGCTGATTGACACGACAAAATATGCGGAAGATGCAACAGCCAAAGCGATGCTCGTGAAATACGACGCTGAGCTGGCGGAAATCCGTCAGACTGTTGTCGGCAAAACCGACGTTCCGCTGGTCTACGACCGGATGATCAATGGCAAGCTGACCCGGGTGGTCCGCAATGAAGAGACCAACCTTGGCAACCTGATTGCTGACGGTATCAACGTCAAGGCCAAAGAACTGGTAAGCAAGCTGATTCCTGAAGCTGAGCAGTCCGCAATCAAGGGCTACGTAGCTATTCAGAACGGCGGCGGTATCCGCGCCGGTATTGATCAAGGCGAAATCACCCTTGGTGAAGTGCTGACGGTAATGCCATTCTCCAACAGTCTGGTTGCCCTGAAGGTAACCGGCCAGGAAATCATCGCTGCCCTGGAGAACGGCGTCAGCGGGCTGGAAAGCGACCAGGGCCGTTTCGCTCAGGTCTCAGGCCTGCGCTACACCTACGATTCCACCAAAAAGGCGGAAATCATTAATGCAACAACCAATGCAGTTGAACAGGTCGGCGAGCGTATCGTCTCTGTAGAAATCAAGCAGGCCGACGGCAGCTACACTGCCATCGATCCTAAGGCGTACTACATCCTGTCCACTAACTCCTTCATGGCAGGCGGCGGTGACTTCTACCGTTCCCTGGCAGCCGCTAAGGCAGACGGACGTTATTACGAGCTGTATCTGCCGGATTATGAAGTCTTCACAGACTATCTGGCACAACTGAAGACAGTAAATATTGGAACAGAGGGACGCATTACGGATCTGAAGGGTGCAACACCTACGCCTACGCCAACACCTACACCAGCTCCGGGCAACCCTTCGAACGGCGGCGGACCAGTGGCAACACCGGTACCTACTGCAACAGCTACACCAGCACCAACGGCTGCACCGCAGGTGACAACCATTACAGCTGAGTCGCTGACAGCCCAGTTCGCAGCACTGCCTGCAGGACGCAATGAGCTGGTTATCCAGCTGACTTCAACAACAGGCGGAGCACAGGCCGTGCTTCCGGCCAGCGTGCTGATTCAGCAGGCGGCAGCCAATCCGGCAGCTGTGCTTACCTTTAACACAACCGACGGAACCTCTTACTCGCTTCCACTCAGCGTTGTGAATGGAACAGCACTTGCCGCTCAGCTCGGTACAAGTGACTTTACGATTACTGTATCCATTCTGCCAGCCAGCAGCACTGTGCTGGGCAGTGTGAATCAGGCAGTTGCTGCACAAGCAGGCTCGGTTACTCTGGCAGCACCGGTAATTGAGTTTTCCATTTCCGCTCAGGCCGGTAATAACAGCGTACCGCTGAACAGCTTCGGCAGCACCTACGTAAGCCGTACTATTAAGGCAACACAAACAGTGAATCCGGACAATGCAACTGCTGTCTCCTTTGATCCGGCAACCGGCAAGCTTTCGTTCGTGCCTTCGGTATTCACTACACAGGCTGATGGAACTACCCTCGTTACCATTAAACGTAACAGCAACAGCTATTACACGGTTGTCCAGTCAAGCAAGACCTTCGGAGATATTACCAGCCATTGGGCCAAAGCAGCCATTGAACTGCTGTCGTCCAAGCTGATCATCACCGGAACTAGCGATACTGCCTTCTCACCTTCACAAGCGGTGACCCGTGCAGAATTCGCTGCCCTAATTACCCGCTCACTCGGTCTGGCAACAGTAAGCAGCGGTGCTACCTTCAGTGATGTTAATGCAGGTGCATGGTATGCGGATGCTGTACACACCGCAGCTGCTGCGGGACTGATCACAGGCTACACAGACGGCAGCTTCAAGCCAAACAGCCCGATCACCCGTCAGGAGATGGCTGCGATTCTGTCCAAGGCCATGAAGTACACCGGCAAGACACTGAATGGTGATCCTGCAGCGCTGGCTAAGTTCAGCGATGCTGCTGCCCTTCCTGCCTGGTCTCAGGCGGCTGTAGCTGAAATTGCTGCTGAGGGCATCATTCAGGGACAGCCGGACGGGTCCTTCGCTCCGCAGAAATCAGCTACCCGTGCGGAAGCTGCTACAATGCTGGAGAAAACCCTGCTGGCACTCGGATTCATCAACTAAAAAACAAAGGATATGCCAGCAGGCTCTACCCACCTTAATTGAAAGAGGCGGTTCCCCGGATGTTTATCATCCGGCAGGAGCCGCCTCTTTTTTAATATGAATATTACCTTCCCGCATCTGTAACTGGATTACTGTACGGCCCCCGTTACCGGTATAGTCATTTCCAGTCCAGGGATATACTCCACCATCACATGCCCGTCAGCATCCAGCTGAAACTCACTTGTACTGTTCTCTTTATATACATAATGATACGGCTTTATAGTTATAGACTCCGGTACAGACGCTAATGGTGCAAACCTCGAGTCCTGGACCAGCACAGTGCCGCCGGCGGCACTTGTTCCGTTACCTGACAGCATCTGAAGCTTGTTCCCCTGGTCATCCAACAGGTCGAAGCCGATACTGCTGCCGCTGCTGTGCATTTCCGATATCGTCATTCCCTCCAGCTCCAGCCGGGTTGTTATATTGGTGGTCACCGGTGTAAGCTCGACCTTGTCCACCTGTATCCTAACATTCCCGTTATTCCGTACAGCCGAAGGCGCCAGCACCAGATTGTCCCGGGTGTTCAGCTCAACCGGTATATCGAGCAGGAAAGGCTCCTCTATCCCCGCGATTCGAAAATGTAAGCCAAGCCCAAACTGCTCCGGGAATGCCTGACCGCCCTGGTTGCGCAGATCCGAAAATTCCAGCACGAGCTTATCACTGTCCGGTACCGGGAAAAGAAACGGCCCGATGCTGCCGCCATCAGGAGCGTAATCATTCAGCGGCTGCCCGTTAATCGACAGCTCAACATCAGTCATAGCCTCCTGTAAAGACCCTGTCTGCAACTCTGCTTCTGGCGCTGATGCTGGTGCTGTAAGCTCAATGCCAACCGACACCCGGATTCCGTCAAAAGCCACCGCCGTCGCCGCCACGCTAATACCGCCATGCGTGTCACTTACCGCAAGACCCTTGTACAGTCCCTGCTCATCCGCAGCACGCAGCCCGAGATCCCCGGCCAGCTGGAATACCCTTCCCATTCCCGGAATCTGTCTCAGCGCTTCCGCCGCTGCCGGTGAAATCAGGCCGGTTCCCGCAACGGCAGTCATGATAAGTACAGCCGCAGCCGCCGTTACAGCTGCCTTGCGCCATACCCTCCGCCCAGATGCCGCCCCCCGGCTCACCTGCCGCCGCTTCTGTTCGTAACGCTCCATAACACTCCCGGTTAAATCTATCTTCACTGGAGTCTCCCTGATCATTTGTTCAAGCTGTCCCAGCTGCTCATCCTCTGTCACTGCGCGGTTCACCAAATCTGATCTCCCCCTTCTTTTTTTGCCGGCCCAACTTGTCCCGCAGACGCTCATATTTCTTGCGGACTCTGGCCGGATTCATGCCTACAATAACGGCAATCTGTTCAAAATTATAATGCTCGAGCGCTCTCAGCAGCAGGATCTGCCGTTCCTCTGCAGTCAGCCGGGCCAGCAGCTCATGAACCTTGTCTGTAAGCGCGGGGCCGCTTCCCTCTGTCTCCGCCTGCTGCCTGTACATGGCGAACAGCCTGAAGCCTTTGCTCCGTTTTTTGAGCAGATCCGTGCAGTGGTTCCGTGCGATTCTGTACAGCCATGCTGAAAAGGATACCGTCTGCCTGAAGCTGCCGATATGCTCCAGCGCCTTAAGAAAAATATCCTGAGCGGCATCCTCCGCCTCCTCCCTGCTTCCCAGCAGATAGTAACAGTACAAATAAATCGGACGCTGAAAATGCTCAATTATGAGGCTGTAAGCCTGCACCTCACCCTGCTGGACCTGCTCCACGATGACTGCCAGCCTCTCCTCTTCCCGCATACTTCCCCCGGTATGTGCCGGCTCCTTCATAAGCTCCTCCCCTCTCTATGCCTATATAACTGAAAAAAACGCGTTTTGTGACATGCTTTAAAAAGCTGGCTTTAAATGCTGCTGCAGCCGGGTGCGCCCAGCGCATTATCATTGCTTGAAAAACCAATTAAGTTCGTATATATTAAAACATATAATTAGTTCTATATTTATAGAACCAAATCAGGAATTAGATCATCTACTTTTGAAATGGGGAATACGCCATGAGCTACAGGGTTGAAGTCGATTTTGCGCCTATGTATGAATGTATCGCCAGTCTGAACGCTTTTCTATACAAACAAAATCATACTGCTATGGATGCAGGGAAGCTATGGGTCCGTGAGGTTCAGGACCGGTTTGCTCCGGTTCAGCTCCAGAAGATGCGGGAGGTTATCAGCCAGACCGGGGATTTTAATTTGAACCCCTATATCTGGAGCTGTCCGGGAGAGCGTACGGTCAGCGGATTTTTAAGCTGGTTTGAGGGCCTGACTACGGGGGAGCTATTTGAGATTTCCGGACGCTTCGGGCAAACCGTGCCCGCCAACCTGCCGGAGCTGCGCAGCAGCGCCGCAGAGATGCTGCGCGTATGGGATGCCGGTTATTTCAGCGGGATTGACCCGCAGATTCTTACGGGACTGCAGAGTGAAGCAGACAGCCGGAAGAAGACGCTCGGCGGCGGAAATGACATGGAGGTCTATGAGCAGGCAACTGCCGGCATGCGGCTGTATCCGGCGGAAGAGCTGAAGCAGATCATTCTGATTCCCCAGTATCATCCGCGACCGCTGGTTACTTCAGCATTCTTTGACGAGTATATATTCACCAGCTACTCATCTGATGTGCTTCCCCCGGAGGAAGGGCGTCCGGCAGCTGCTCTGCTGCGGCTTACCCGGGCACTATCCGATGAGACGCGGCTGTATATTCTCCGGCTGCTGACCGGCCAGCAGCTTGGCTTCACCGAAATCGTGAAGCACGTCGGTTTATCCAAAAGCACGATCCATTACCATCTGATCGCCCTGCGCGCCGCAGGACTGGTCATTGCCCACGTCAGCGGTAAGAGCACCTCCTACAGTCTGCGGCTGGAGGCACTGCAGGCGCTGCCGCAGCAAATCGGAACCTATCTCGAGAGCTGATCCGGATCAATTTAAAGGCGGGATTACGCATGTTCAAGCAAAAAAACAGCTATTTCGGGCTTTTAGCCACAATATCATTAAGCACCTTCGGGGATACCTTCGGGCTTCTGGCCATGGAGTGGCTGGTCTATGAGCTGACCGGCTCCAAGCTGGCTATGGGCGCCATAGTGTTAGCCTCCGGCATTCCTGAGGTGCTCATCCGTCTGCTGGGCTCGCCGCTCTCCGACCGGCTGAACCGTGTGCGCCTGCTGGCCTGCCTCGGCACTCTCCGCCTGCTGGCCATTATTCTGCCGCTCGGCATGGGCCTGCTTGGACAGCTGCAGCTCTGGCATCTGTTTGCCGCCGCCGGGCTCAGCGGCGCCTGCTCCGCGCTGTTCCTGCCGACAGCAACCGCTATCGTTCCCGGCGTGGCCGGCGACCGCAAGCTGATGCGGGCCTTCGCTGTCATCGAAGGCTGCAAGGGCGCTGCCGCCCTGCTCGGACCGGCGCTGGCCGGCGTGCTGACCGCTGCCAACGGGGCGCTGCCGGCGCTTGGCATCAATGCGCTGTGCTATGCGGCAGCCATTGCCACGCTGCTTAGCCTGCCCAGGCTGGCTAAGCCCAGGGAAGCTGCCGGCCGCTTCTCACTGCCTTCATACCTGCTTGAGATTACCGAAGGACTCAGCTTCTACAGGCAGTTCCCGGCCATGCTTACCATTATGGCCCTGGTCTCCGTCAGCAACCTCAGCTCGGTTGCCGTCTGGACGATGATGGTCCCTTATGTCCGGGAGGTGCTGCACCGTGATGCGGCAGCCCTGGGCTCCCTGACTACCGCATCCGCACTGGGCTACCTGACCGGAATCAGCATCATCTCGCTGATTGGCGAAATCACCCGCAGACGCCCCTTTATGCTGGGCAGTCTGATCGGAATCGGGCTGGTCACCACCTTATGGGGACTTATTCCAAGCTATCCGTTCGCCCTGGCTGCCGCATTCACGGCAGGTGCCTTCGGCCCGTTCTTCGGCTCCTTGAGCTCAGCCCTGCACGGGCACCTTGTGCCGGCAAGCCATCAGGGCCGGGTGAATTCGATCCGCTTCCTGATCGGCGGCGGGCTGCAGCCGCTTGGCGCCTTTGCCGGCGGGGCGGTTGCCGAATTCTACGGCGTACCCGCACTGTTCATAGCCGCCGGGCTGCTGCCGGTAATCTGCGCCGGACTTGCGGCGCTGCTGCCCGGCCTGAAGGCACTGGACGGTGACCTGACGCAGCTTGCGGCCGGAGTCCGGCTGAGCGCCCCGGCTGCCGGCCGGGTGCAGCATGCCAAATAGGCAGCATAAACAGGCAGTGCCACTGATGGGCACTGCCTGCTTGTATAGCTTTGCAGGTATTCTTCAGCTCTCTTGCGCAGCATTACCCGGACAGGCTGGCTACGCACAGTCTTGCTGAATGGATTAGTTGGATTTGGGTCACTTATATCCCGGCCAATACCACGGAATGAGGAGGTTAGGTGTAAAAAGGCTACTTAATTCTGCTAATTTGACCAGCAAACGTGAATGTGGCCGAAATAGATGTCGTTTGTCCAACTAATCATTAGGATTCATCAGATATGATGGAATTAGGCTACATATATCTAACTAATTACTGGTGAGCCCGATTCAGGGGCTCTATGCTGCACCAGTGAATCTAAATAAACGACGGAGTAACAGCCTACCTACTTCCCTACGATTCCATAACAGCATCAGCCGACTCATAATGGCTGATGTCTCCATGCATGAGGATCTCCGGCACTCCATCCTTGATGTCGATCCGGCACAGGCAGGTCGGATGAATATACGGCAAATCCCACAGCTTGTTCATCGGACGGGCTTCAAAGTGTGCCATCAGCACTTTAATGACAACCGTGTGCGTCACTATGAGCAGCGTCTGGCCCTCATGACTGCTTACAATCTCCTGCAGCTTGTTCAGCGCCCGCTCCTGCACCTGTGCAAAGGTCTCGCTGCCCTCCACGCCGAATTGCTCCGGGTCTTCCCAGAAATAGCGGAACTGCTCCGGCTCAGCCAGCTTGATTGCCGGAGATTCGCAGCCTTCCCAGCCCCCCATGCACAGCTCCTTGAACTCGTCGCAGGCGGTTACGGGAATATCACGTGCTCCCAGAATAATCTCCGCAGTCCGCAGCGTCCGCGGGCTGGAGCTGGCATACACCGCATCCAGCGGCACCTCCTGCAGCCCCTTGCCGAGCCACTCCGCCTGCTGTACCCCAAGCGGAGTAAGCGGCGAATCCTGATGCCCCTGCATCCGCTGCTGCACATTCCATTCTGTCTGGCCGTGCCTGGTTAAATAGACCGTTGTTGTTGCCATTGGTAGGTAACTCCTCCTTAAACTAAGATATATAAATTAAACTAATAATCAGCTATCGGATACTTGTTCCGAGTCCCACCTGACGAATCCCACCGGACAACGGTCCTGCAGGCGGCAAAGCTGCCCAATCCCCGGCATCTCCCTGATGCCTACTTCCGGTTCCGCTCCAGCCACTTTACCCCGTAATCCACCAGCTCCCGCTGCGGCATCAGCTGAGCGGCTGATGCTGCCACGTGTCCGTGCCGGATCAGGCCCGTCTCCCGGCCGAAATCCCCGCCAAGCGCCGCAAAATCCTCCGACTCCCAGTTCAGGTCCCTGAACTGCACCCACTGCCTGACTCCGTCTACCAGCATAGGCGTGCCGGGGTTGACCTCCTGCTTCCCGGCATACTCTGCCCGGTATTCCGATAAATGCAGGGAGGTGTTATTCAGGCTGTCTACCCCCAGCAGCAGCACGCTCCCGTGCAGATCATAGATCCGGGCCAGCGGAGACTGCTCGCCGAAGGCGAATTCCAGCCCGTGTCCGTCAATGATGAAATCCCTGTGCTTCCCCCAGGCTACAAAGGAATCGACCGGATGACTGCTCCGCTTAACCCCGTGCTGCTTACGGAACGTATCCGGGATAACGCCCATCCCCCGCAGCGGGGTCAGGTCCGGATCATAGGCCGGCATCTGCTCGCGGATTGTCTGCCACCAGGCCTCCGGCACGGGAGGCCTGCTCCAGCCGGAGGGATCGGTCTGATCGGAGGACTGCGACGGCATGACAAGTGTCCCCTCCGCCCCGAGCACCTCCTCCAGCGCGAGAATAACGGCCACCGGACCGCCGGCTACCCACTGGCCCAATGATTTAAAGGAGGAATGCAGCAGCAGAGTCATGCCCTCCTGTACACCCAGACTGCGGAAATCGGCTGCAAGCGTCTCTACTGTAATCAGTTTACCTTGAATTTCTTCCATTTCTATATTGCCTCCAGACGCCCATTCCTTAATAAAATTCCTTATCCTCCGGCCGTACACTGCCTGTACCCAGCAGCTTGATCCGGTACTCACCGGGAGAGATGCCCTCCAGCTCCTTGAATACACGGGTAAACTGCTTGCTGTTCTCAAATCCGACGGCCTCCGATACTCCGGACAGCTTCAGCATGCGGCTGCCTGACAGCAGCTCTTTGGCATGGCGGATACGCACTTTTTTGAGATAAATGACAAAGCTCTCGCCGGTATAGGCCTTAAAGGCCTCACTGAAATAAGAATAGCTGAGCGACACATGATTGCTGACCATCGCCATATTCAGCGGACGCGCGTAATGCTCCTCAATATAAGCCAGCGCCGCTTCCATGTCGGCATGCTCGGTATGTGCAGAACGTATTCCTATAATATAATCGTTCACACTGAGGAGCAAATGCTCCAGCGCACGGTAATAATCGTGAAAATGGCGGTAGTTATACAAATTGCCCACTGTGCGGTACAGCTTCAGCACCTCAACAGAGGCCTCCCCGTGTACCCGGAATACCTCATCCAGCACACGTTCGTTGATGCTGCGGGCCACATTTTCCACATAGGCCAGATCCAGATGCTGCAGATGCTCCGTCTGAAAAATACTCCCCAGCAGGCTCTTAATCTCCTTCTCCCGCTCCGTTCCCAGCATATTCAGCAGCTTGCGCAGCTCCTCCTCCGGCATAGGAAAGCTTCGCCGTTCAGAACGGATGCTTCCGTAATCCATATAGCCCGACTGGGGAGTCAGAAAAGTATACTGCAGCGCACGGCAGGCCTGCTTATAGCATATCTGAAAATCTTCCGCACTACCCGTTGTCTCGCCCACACCCATCAGCAGCCCTTTAATTTCTTTCACTTCCGCGAGCCTGTACAGATTCAGGAACGGTTCAGCGCTCCCGGCCGCCAATACCAGCTTTCCTTCCCAGTCCGTCAAAAGCTCGCCGAACTGCTGCTCCAGCGGCCCGGCCAGCCGTTCCAGCAGCCCCTGCACCTCGGCGGGGTTCATCCGCGTGCCATCATTATAATAGTAGTTCATGACGCCTACGGTATACGGAAGCTGCAGGCGGCCCAGCTCCTCCAGCTGCTCCGGGGCAGGCTGCACCTCCGGCTGCTGCAGCAGCCGCTGCAGGCGGGCAGTGCGCAGCTCCCTGCGGTAGCCTTCGGTCTCCAGTGCCTGCCGGCTTGCGCCGGACTCCTGCGCCTGCCGCTCCTGCTGAATCTGCTCCAGGATACCGAACAGCTCTTCGCGGCGGATCGGCTTCAGCAGATAGTCCTTCACCCGGTGACGGATAGCGCTTTTGGCATATTCAAAATCATCATGGCCGCTCAGGATGACCACAGCCGGCCGCTGGTCCGGCAGCACTTCAGCGGATAAATGCTCCAGCAGTGTGATGCCGTCCATAACGGGCATACGGATATCGGTAATAATAATGTCCGCAGCTCCCTGTCTGAACAGGTCCAGCGCCTCCTGGCCGTTACCTGCCAGCTCTATAAGGTACCCCCCGGGATATTCCCGTTCAATCATCGCTTTAAGACCCTGACGGATCATTTTCTCGTCATCTACAATCAGCAGCTTCTTCATTATCTTTTATCCCCCGTCAAAAGTACTTTAGGCAGCGTCATGAATACCGTAGTCCACTTTCCCGGCTCACTTTGCAGCTCCAGCCCGTAAGCCCCGCCGTAGTAGAGCTGCAGCCGCTGATGCACATTTCTGAGGCCGATGCCTCCGGCTTTATAGCCTGAGGTTCCCGCACCGGAAAACTCTGTGCTCTGCTCTTCTTTGGCATAAATGCTCTCATGCAGGGCGGACAGCCGCTCCGGCGTAAGGCCGCAGCCGTTATCGCCAATCAGAATAAACAGCTCTCCTTCCGATTCCGTCACATCAATACGTATGCTGCGGCCCTCCGGCTCAGCCCCGCCGGTATTCCAGGCATGCTTCACACTGTTCTCGACAATCGGCTGCAGCGACATTTTCAGCACTTCGACTTCCATATAAACCTGATCTATATTCAACTCCAGATGGATGGGGTGTTCAAACCGGATATTCATAATCTCAATATAATTCTGGATATGGCGGATTTCATCACGCAGCTTCACATATTCGCCTGTCCATTTGAAGTTGTAGCGCATCATGCCGCCCAGCCAGGTCAAGGCATCTGAGATCGTCCGCTGATCCTCAATCTCCGCCAGCATCTTAATATTTTCCAGCGTGTTATAGAGGAAGTGGGCGTCAATCTGATTGTGCAGAGTGCGTAATTCAGCTTCCTTTGTAAGTGCCTCCTTATGGACAGCCTGGGCCACCAGCGTATTAATGGTGTTCATCAGCTTGTTAAAATGATGCGCAAGCTCCCCGACCTCTCCGCCTCCGCGGATTGCAAGCCCGGTGTACGTTTCTCCTCTGCGGACCTTTTTCATCGTTTCTGTCAGCAGGCGCAGCTTCTTAAGAATAAAAGCATTCATAACATAGGCAATCAAAGTAACCAGAAAAATAAATCCGATATTGGCGCCGATCAGCAGATTTCGGGTCTGGGAGATATGCTTCATCACATCCTCCATCGAGACCACATTGATCAGTGAAGCGCCGATCCGCTCAAGCGGAGTATGAATAAGAAGGAAAGAGCTTCCATTTTCCTTGTAGTTCATATCCCACTCCCCCGTTTCCCCGTAGCCCTGCAACCGCTCTGTTATCTCACTCTCCATCAGCTTATAGCTGTCTGTAAAAGAATGATCCTTACGCGTAAACAGATGCATTCCGGAATCGGCGATGAACATCTGGGACTGATTGTCCCGTACTTCTGTATAGGTTTTGGGCGTGAAGCTGTTCAGCATCATATCAACCTGAATCATCCCCACGTGATGACCGGCCGGAATGCTTATGGCCCGCAGCAGTGAAACCTTTGGCTGTCCTTCAGTCAGTAAGTTTACATTGCGCTGCATTACATCAGGATCATCATTCTGAAATACCCATAGCTCTCTTTCGTCCAGCTTCAACGCTTCCTGATACCAGGATTCATTATACACCCGCTCTTCACGCAAAATAATCGGCCAAATTTCATACATACTCTTGTTATTAGAGTACAACCGCAGATGTTCAATCCCCGGGTTATTCAACTGGATACGGTTCAAATTTTTAAAGGTAGAGATATTAAAATCAACAAGCTCATCCAGTGTTAAAGCGCTCTCATTTGACAGATAGCTCTTCACTGCCTGGTCTGAATAAGCGATTTGGGCCGCACGCTCCATCACTTCAATCTGATTTTCAATATGAAGCTTTTCCATTTGCAGCAGGTAATTGTTTTTATCCACGGCATCGCGGACATACGTATTATTAATCGTCCTAAATGAATAAATGGACACCAGCAGACTCGGGCCGAGGATGATAAAAATATACGCAGCAACCAGACGGCTCTGCAGCGACCTGCGCCCCCACCAGTAGTTGAAAGAATTCCAAAGCGAGCCAATTCCTTTATGCATACGCACTCTCCCGTTATCTCATCATCTCTGCACATAGAAGCAAACAACCCAAAAGCCCGCAGTCAGCGGGCAATTGGGTCTTATCTATACTATTCCATTCCGAGTTTCTTTTTGTTCTCCTGATACTTGGCCTGTCTGTAAGCATCGAAGGTTGCGAAGCCGTCCTTCTCTTTCTTCGCGAGGTAATCGTTCCAGATCTCGTCGAATTCTGCTTCAGAAGAAGCCATGAGCAGCTTCGGCATTGTTTTGCCGCGGAGCTGTTTCAGCTTGGTAGCGATAATCCCTTCAGGCGAGTTGCCGGTAGGATCGATCAGCTGGAACTCGGAGGTGTTGATTGCTTTACCGCGGGTCCAGTCTTCCAATTGCTTGAACGGCTCTACCGATTTAGGTGCCCATTGATCCGTAATATTCGTATTCTGCATCATCCAGAAGGTGAAGGAAGAACCAATTTGCTTGTCGAACGCCGAACGGTCGCTGTTCATCAGAGCAAACACATCAGGAAGGAACTGGTCTTTCCCGTCAATTGTATCATAGCTGACACCTTTTTCACCCAGGTACAAATCTTTATTTCCTTCCTCACTGTTCAGGTAGCTGAGGAATTTGATTGCGCGTTCTTTGTCTTTAACATTTTTGGAGATCAGGGTTACCGTCCAGCCTGAGATACCAGGGCCGTTCAAGGTATGCTGGTCAAGAGCCGCATTGGAAGGTCCGTCTACAGCAATATAGGTTTGCTCAGGATTCTTCTGGTAAATGGTGCTGAGCTGGGTACCGAAGTCTGTACGTTGATACAGCATTGCAAAGTAGCGTCCCTGCGCGATTTTTTCTTCCATTTGTGCGCGTTTGTCGATGAAAATATCTTTAGCCAGCAACCCGTCCTGATTGGCTTGACGGAGTGTCTTCATCCAGCGGACATACTCAGGATCGGTTTCGCGTTCATACACCTTGCCGTCCTTTTCCCAAGGAATCGCCAGGAAGTTCTGCAGGTAGCCTTCCAGAGAGTCGTTGCCGTTCTCAGTGAATTCGTGCAAACCGAGTGGAATCAGCGGCTGGCCGTTCACTTCAGGGAATTTCTCCTGGGCCATTTTGAGGGCGTTCAGGAAGCCTTCCGGTGTACGCATATCCGGGCTGCCGATGGCTTCATAGATATCCTTGCGGACAGCAAAGGTCTGGTTGGATACATAGTTTTCGCCGTATTTTTCATAGTCAGCCGGTGAAGAAGAAGAGTTCGGATAGCCGTACACATTGCCGTCCTCCTGTGTATACCAGCCCAGCTTATCTTTATCGGAAACCTTATAGAAGTAAGGATCATATTGATCTGCCAGCTCGTTGAGCGGAAGGACCAGATCGCCCTCGATCATTTTCTTAATGCCGTCTTCCCAGAAGCCCAGCGTAATGAAGTCAGGCAGCTGGCCGGAAGCAATCATCGTGTTCAGCTTTTCATTTTCGTTACCGGCCGGAATAATAAAGTTAATATCTACGCCTGTCTTTTTCGTTACATATTGGGAAGTAGGGTCTACACCCCATTTATTGGCAAACCAGGAGAAGTTCAGATACCAGTCAAAGGTGATTGGTGAAGTATCGCTTTTCCAGCCCGGCTCATCTCCCGATGGTGCAGCAGCCGTTGGTTCAGCTGAAGCCTCGGTTGTTGCCGCCGCCGTATTGGTGTTCTCCTTATTTGCGTTGGCATTGCCTCCCGCATTGTTGTTGCCTGAGCAGCCTGACGCCGACATCGCGAGCATCAGACCCAAGAGCAGCAGCACCATTGATTTCGGCTTGCGTTTCATGCCCATGCTTATTTACCCCTTTTCTAAAATGTTATGAAATCATTTATAAGCTCAACCCCGGAATCTGCTCGGCGCAGGCTCTGGGGGAGTTACCTGGTTTACACGGCTGCTGATTAGCCCTTGATCGAACCGATCATCATGCCTTTTACAAAATAACGCTGCAGGAACGGATAGACGAAGACAATCGGCAGCGTTGTTACTACCATCGTAGCCAGCTTAACGGACTGCGAGGTTACGCTCTTCGTCACCGTGCTGCCCTGTATGGCCACCATCATCTGGCTGGAGCTGGACTGGGCGACTACCCGGAACAGGAAGGTCTGAATCGGCTGCAGGTCCGGGTTATTGATATAAATAATCCCGGTAAAATAGTCATTCCATTGATACACACCGTGAAATAGGGCGATCGTTGCGATAACCGGCATGGATACCGGCAGCACCACCCGCAGGAGAATCGACCAGTCATTCGCACCGTCGATCCACGCCGCTTCTTCGAGCCCTTCCGGAATCTCCCGGAAGAAGGTCATAAAGATAATAAGATCAAAGAAGCTGAACAGGACCGGAATGATATAGACCAGGAAGTTATCGAGCAGATGCAGATCCCGGTTCAGCAGGAAGGTCGGAATGAGTCCGCCGTTAAAGAACAGAGTGATTGTACCCAGCAGGATGTAGAGCTTGCCGCCGATCAG
Organism: Paenibacillus sp. FSL R7-0273; assembly: GCF_000758625.1. Taxonomy (NCBI): domain Bacteria; kingdom Bacillati; phylum Bacillota; class Bacilli; order Caryophanales; family Paenibacillaceae; genus Paenibacillus; species Paenibacillus sp. FSL R7-0273. The sequence goes on along the minus strand of NZ_CP009283.1, from coordinate 444,618 downwards.
ACCTTTGCGGGACAGCGCATAGGCTACCATTGCCGTAAAGAACACGTGGAGGACAACACCTAATATTGTCTTGGCTACCGTAATCCCCATGGCTGTCATAATACCCGAGCTGGCGAATACCGCTTCGAAGTTTTCCAGGCTGAACATCCGGGGCCACCAGTAAATCCCGCCCATCATGGCATCGGTCCCGTCGTTAAAAGCGTTAACCAGTACATACCAGATCGGATATAAGGTAACGAAGCAAATACAGAGCATCACAAGATTGTTGGCGATATCAAAGATGGCTTCGCCCATCGTTTTGCGTTTGAGAGAAAACATGGTTTAGATCCTCCTTCTTCTAGAACAGCGACGTATCGTTGATTTTTTTGGTTACCTGGTTGGCAATCAGCAGCAGAATCAGCGCAATGACTGCTTTGACCAACGTGACCGCCATAGAATAGGAGAAGCGGCTGGTGACGATCCCTGTATAGTAGATGTAATAGTCGATTACATTACTGGCACTGTCGTTAAGGGAGTTGCGCAGCACCAGAATCTGGTCGAAATTGGAGTTAAGCACGCCGCTGACCGCCAGGATGAACAGGATGCTGATCGTTCCGCGGATCGCCGGCAGCGTGACATACCACATTTTCTGAAACCGTCCGGCGCCGTCGATGGTTGCAGCTTCATACATTTCCGGTGATACCCCGGCGATGGCCGCCAGATATATAATCGCTGACCAGCCTAGCTCTTTCCAGATATCCGAGGAAATAACGATGGTCCAGAAGTAACTTGGTTCCGCCAGATAAGAAATCGGTTTGTCGATCAGGTTCAGTGCCAGCAGAATATTGTTGATGATCCCTACATCTGCAAGCCACGTTGCCAGAATACCGCCCAGCACGACCCAGGAGAGAAAGTGCGGCAGGTAGGAGATGGTCTGAATCGCTTTTTTGTAGCGGATCGAACGCACCTCATTGAGAAACAGGGCGAAAATAATGGGAAGCGGGAAGCCGATCAGCAGCTTGATTAAGCTGATGCCGAGCGTGTTCTTGATGACATACCTCAGATCCTCATCCTCGTATAATTCCCGGAAATGCTGAAGTCCCACCCACGGGGCCTCGGCAATCGATTTGACGATGTTGTATTCCTTAAAGGCGATGATCATCCCGTACATCGGAATGTAGTTAAAAATGATCATCCAGGCCACGCCGAGCAGCGCCATTGTCTGCAGATGCTTCTGGGCCAGGAACCTTTTCCAAAGTGACTTTTTGTAACCTGAACCGGTTTCGATTAGAGCCGGAACGGGCTGCTTTTTCATCCGGCTAACCCCGCCGCTTGTTTTATTCTCCATCGTATGGACCTCCAAGCTAAATCTTTTTTCTGTATTTTGGCTAAAAGCGTGCGCTGTTTATAGCCTTATTGTAACCGCATTCACCTAAAGGCGGAAGGTAGCGAATTTCCGGTTTGGGGTCGCAAATTTCGGGTGGGGGAATAGGCGGCCAGCCCGCTTTCTGCGAAATCAGAGGCATTTTTGCCTCTCATTCCGTCTACTAGCCCACTTTCCGCGAATTCAGAGGCATTTTTGCCTCTCATTCCGCCAACTAGCCCGCTTTACGCGATTTCAGAGGCATTTTTGCCTCTCGTTTCGCCAACTAGCCCGCTTTACGCGATTTCAGAGGCATTTTTGCCTCTCATTTCGCCAACCAGCTCGCCTTCTGCGAATTCAGAGGCATTTATGCCTCTCATTCCGCCAACTAGCCCGCTTTCCGCGATTTCAGAGGCATTTGTGCCTCTCATTCCGCCAACCGACTGTATATCGTGAGGTTTATACTCTCTTATCTCTACAAAAAGAAAAAAAGGAGGCCTCAGCGGCCCCCCTCAAACACCTTACACCAGCTCCGCACGGATCGCGGTGATCTCGCCCCGGCGCAGGGCCTCGGCCTCCGCACCGCGCAGCAGCGCCCCGTCAACCTGCCGGGTGCTTCCGTCGCTGTAGGTCAGCGTAAGCTGCCCGATAACCGCCCGCTCTGCGCCATAGGTATCGGCCCGGCGCGGGTTATGATAGGTCACTTCCGTTCCTCCCAGGAAGGTAAACATCAGCTCGCCCTGCCCGTCGAACAGCCAGCCCGGCAGCGCAGGTGCCAGCTCCAGCGTCAGCTCGCCGTCCTCATACGCAAACATCCGGCTGCCCGCCATCATGGTTCTCCACATGCTCAGGAACTCTGCCGTCGAGCCGCTGAGTCTGGCCACAAAGCCCCGGCCATGGGTCAGCGGGTCCGGATTGCCGCCTGTGCTGATAAAGGAGGAATTCTCCAGCGTGCTGCGGCCGTATACTGCCGGGTCAAGGAATGGGATCAGCGAGGTTCGCATTTCACTGTAGAATTCCTCGTACAGCCCTCCCTTCAGAAGGGCCAGCAGATACTTGTAGGACATGTGCAGGAAGTTCGACTCCCGCTCCTGCCAGCCTGGCGTGAAGGCCCGGATGCGCCCGATCTCATGTGATTCCGCCTCAAGTGATGCCGAGGTGCGGTACATTGAGGTTACCGGATCGAACAGGCCGCTGCCTTTAACCCTGCTGTAAATCTCTTTGGCCTGCTCATGACTGTCCAGTGTTTTGAGCCAGCGGGCCGGGCCTTCCAGGAAGTATGGAAGTGCTGCAGCCTCGAATTCCTCAACAACGGCCTTGGGTAAACCATAGCCGCTAATCACCGGCTTGCCCGCTTCATCGGTTACCGCTTGGTAACGCACCGCCTCAAAGCGGAAATACGTCGGCACCAGTCCCCCGCCCAGCGACACCGCCCGCTCAATCCCTGCATCCACTTTATCCAGGAATTTGCCCAGGGCTTCACGGATAACAGCCAGACCTACCTCCGCCTGCTCTCCGTTAATGCCGAAGCGGATGCTCTCCCGGTAAGTCTCGCGTGCTGAAGCAACCGTGTCCCAATAGCCGAACTCATCCAGCCCGCCGGCCAACAGCTTAGTTACTGCCGACAGCACCTGTTCCAGCAGCAGCGCGATTTCTACGGGCAGCGATACTATACCGCCAGCAGCCTCTGCCTCCGGCACTCCCAGGCTTTCCAGCGCCTCCAGCATAAACACCAGCACCCGCTTGAGCTCGAACGTCTCGCTCATCCCGGAGCCGAACAGGCCCGGCAGGCCGTTCATCGCATCATTCCAGCCCGGCTTGTTGCCCTCCATTTCCACGCCCATGCCGTATGGGTCGAGCGTAGCGAACTTGTTCAGCGCAAGCGAGAGCATTTTGACGAACAGGCTGGTGCGGTAGATCTCCCCGGTGCCGCCCTCCGTGCGCAGCCACTGGGTATCGCCGGCCTTGCGGTGCAGCCGGTGCAGCTTCTCCTCATCCTCGAGCAGTGCGCCGTACTGCCGCACCTTGCCGCCGCTGATCACATACTTCTCGCTGCGCGGAAGCACATAGGCAGGGCTGTCATAGAAGGTATAGGACTCGTCACCGAACAGCAGCTCCGCCAGCTTATCCGGGAATACCTCCAGATAGCCTTCAACCAGATCCAGGTTGTAGGTCCAGTGGTCGCTCCAGAAGCCTTCACCGAAGGCGGCTTCGATATTTTGCCGGGACAGGGCCAGCACACCGCTGAGGAATTCCTGCTCATCCGCCTTGAGCTGCACCTGATGATCCGCGATGTAATTAATCAGCTGGCCTGGTGTAAATTTGCCGAGACACAGCGCTGCAAGCTCAGCCTGATGATCCGCTGCAGCGCTATCCACCCACTCTTTAAGCTGCGCAGCATGCTCCGGCAGCACCTCAAAGCTGGTTCCCTGCACACTTAGCGGATTATAGCCATCCGCCTGGATCAGGCTGTAGAACATTTTGATGTTAAAGCTGCCGACCTGCGGATGAAAAAACACATCGTTCCGCCGGTTCTGGTTCATATCGCGGAAGTTCCCGTTGCCCTGCGAATAGTACTCGGGAGCAAGCGAGAAAAAGTTATAATCCCGCTCCATATCGCCGTGCTTGCGTGAATACAGATGCACGACAAAGCCCTCTTTTCCATTGTCAAAAATAAACGGGTACCCGCCGCGCAGAAAATTATCGAGATAGGACTGACGGCAGTATGCGTCAAAAATAGCAGATGAAGTGCGCGTAGCAATGTCCGCTGTCAGGTTCTCGGTCAGCTCAGCCGCATCCAGCATTTTGCCGGTGATATATTCATCGCGGCAGAGCCGGTCAGCCTTGCGGTTGATTTTGTCGATGTCACTGACATGCCCGATAATGGTGTTCAGTGTCAGCTTCCCGCCCGGAGCCAGTGTCCGCTGAATGCCGCTGAAGCCGCAGGGCACCTTATTCACCGGATATTGCGGCTGAGCAAGCAGCTCATCAAGCGCCAGACCGGCGAAGCGGTCCGGATAAGCAAGCGAAGTATTAGCGCCGAAAATCACCTCAAAATCAACAACCGGCCGCAGCTGCTCCCCCTCTGCTGTAAAAGACAGATAGAAATGGCCGTTCTGAATTTCACTGACCTCCGCACTATCGTTAGTGCTGGAACGCAGCTTGTAGAACGGAATGCCGTGCTCCAGATTGTAGACCTCCATCCAGCTGCGCAGCAGATTGCCCATTTCCTTGTAGGCGCTGTTCGCCGATCCGTAAGGAAGGATCTCCGGCAGACCGTCCAGCAGCTCCAGAGACAGCTCCGCACCGCCAGTATTCTCAATCTCCACCCGGCGCACCAGCGCGGCATAATCATCGTTCGGCAGATTAAAATAATGAACCGTCGTTTTCAATCCATGTCCGGTATGCTCTTCCTCAATCGTCAGCCCGTTGGGCAGGATCGTCATCCTCCGCTTCACCGCCGGGTCCGGATGCGAGGACTGGAACGGCTCATAAATCTCTTCACGCCCCCCCAGCTTAATAAAGGTGCGGAACCCGGACGATGCCACGTTCTTGTAGGAGATGCTGGCCGGGGAGAACTCCATGATCGGCGAGTTTTTGTCGCGTACCCCGAAGCCGCATACCCCCTGCCCGCGGTTCACATAGAACGTCCACATCGGGATTCCCTTAAGCCCGGCAAGCCCCGGCAGGAAGCTGGCAAACGGTTTATTTTCATGAAACTGCTCCATTACAAATTGGCCTGAATCAAAATAATAACGGCTCATATCATAACCTCCTGAATTTGGATGTGCACCTTACGAAATCACATGCGTAGCAATAGAATGCGGCGGCAGCTGGCAAACGGCCAGCTCACTGCCAAGACCAAGCGTTACCCTGCGCGCATCATCGCTCTCGTTCATCAGCACCACGGCGATACTGCCGTCAGGATTGCGGAATGCCGTGGACAGGATGCCTTCGATGGCAGATTCCAGTCCGATCCGCACAGCGCCGGGAGCGATATATTTGCTAAAGTGGCCGATGTAGTAATAAGAGCTGTTGTAATGAACCTCATCCGTAACCGTGTCGGCGATAATAGGAGCATCGCAGAAATTGCCCACATGGTTCGGCCCGCCGGTCTCATCAAGCACCAGATTCCAGTCCAGATAACCCTCCGTCCACGCGTTCAGATCACCGATTATATTCCGCCCGTAGCGCTCCCCGGTGAACCATTCCCCCAGACGCAGGCCGCCCTCCTGGCAGCCCTCCGTGAACAGCACATGCTTATCCGGAAAAAGCTCATGCACCTTCGCCACCTTATCGAACTCCTCGCCGCCATACCAGTGGATGCCCGTCCCCCAAACATACTTCGCCGCTTCCGGATCTGACAAAATAGGGGTAACACGCTCGATCATAATATCCCGGTTGTGATCCCAGATTACGATGTTTACATCGTCCATACCGGCTTGGTGCAGGGCGGGCCCGAGGTGGTTTTTGACAAAATCCCGCTCCTCCTCGGCGCTGTACACACAGGAATCCCAGGTCTGCACCGCCGCCGGCTCATTCTGTACCGATACAGCCCATACCGGAATGCCCTCCTTGCGGTAGGCCTCAATAAATTTAGTGTAATAACGCGCCCAGACAGCGGCATATTCCGGCTTCAGCGAGCCGCCGTTGTTCATTTCCCCATTGGTTTTCATCCAGGCGGGCGGGCTCCAGGGGGAAGCCAGCATCGTAAAAGGGCCCCCTTTTACCTTCATCGCATCCTTAATCAGCGGCAGCACCCACTGGTGGTCATGGGCAATATCGAACGTAGCCAGCTCTGTATCCTGCTCCTGCACATACGTATAATTTCCGAGCGCAAAATCACAGCTGTGGATATGCACACGCCCCATGCTGTAGCCCAGGCCCTCCTCCGGGTGAAAATAGCTGCGGAGCACCTCCGAGCGTCTGGCCGGGCTCATCCGCGACAGCGTGTAGGCTGCAGCCTCGGTGAAAGCGCCGCCAAAACCAATGATGCTTTGAAACTCCTGCTCCGGCTGAAGCTGGATATCCGCTGTCTGCCCGCTGTCCTTCTGACCGAATACCAGAGCATCCCGCCGGCTTAGGCGCTCCCCGGTTTCTTTTGCCGTCACTACCGTTTGTACAGTTACCATCTGAACCCATCTCCTTAAATAAAATATCAAACAAAAACTTCACAAAATCGAAACCGGTTTCGATTGTTGCGAAAAAAATATGCGCCCCGGTGAAACGCTGTATTACTCACCAGGCGGCGCACAGGATTCCCGCACAACCACTTCCACGGGCAGCACGATGGCCTCCATTCCGTTCCCCTTGCGGTCAACCGATGATAGTAGAATTTCTGCGGCACGGATTCCCAGACTCGCCGTATCCTGTCTGACCGTTGTCAATGCAGGCGTCACGTAACGGGCAAGCTCGATATCGTCATACCCCATAACCGAAATGTCACCCGGTACAGACAAGCCGCTGTCCTTAGCCGCCGTCATCGCCCCGAGCGCCAGCATGTCACCGGAAGCAAAAACAGCCGTGGGCCGCTCAGGCAGTGCCAGCAGCTTCTGCATAGCGGAATAGCCGTTCTCCAGCACATAATACTCACCTTCGACAATGTATTCGTCCCGCAGCTCATGCCCGTGACGCTTCATTGCCGCAAGATAGCCCTCCTGGCGCTGATTGCCGGGAACCGTATTCACTCCGCCGGAGATATGGGCAATCCTGCTATGCCCGAGGGAAGTAAGATAGTCTACCGCCAGCATGGCTCCAGCCGTGTTATCCGAACAGA
>NZ_CP009283.1:85000-132500 GCF_000758625.1 Paenibacillus sp. FSL R7-0273 | reverse complement strand
AACTGAACACGAGTGAGTGTTCGAACCCGAAGGTTCTAATGGAAGCTTAGCTTCCGATTTGAATGTCACCGTTGCAGGTGACGATTCTCCATAGAAAGGAGGTGATCCAGCCGCACCTTCCGATACGGCTACCTTGTTACGACTTCACCCCAATCATCTACCCCACCTTCGGCGGCTGGCTCCCTTGCGGGTTACCCCACCGACTTCGGGTGTTGTAAACTCTCGTGGTGTGACGGGCGGTGTGTACAAGACCCGGGAACGTATTCACCGCGGCATGCTGATCCGCGATTACTAGCAATTCCGACTTCATGCAGGCGAGTTGCAGCCTGCAATCCGAACTGAGACCAGCTTTGCTGGGATTGGCTCCACCTCGCGGCTTCGCTTCCCGTTGTACTGGCCATTGTAGTACGTGTGTAGCCCAGGTCATAAGGGGCATGATGATTTGACGTCATCCCCACCTTCCTCCGGTTTGTCACCGGCAGTCACTCTAGAGTGCCCAGCTTAACCTGCTGGCAACTAAAGTCAAGGGTTGCGCTCGTTGCGGGACTTAACCCAACATCTCACGACACGAGCTGACGACAACCATGCACCACCTGTCTCCGATGCTCCGAAGAGGGGCACTATCTCTAATGCTTTCATCGGGATGTCAAGACCTGGTAAGGTTCTTCGCGTTGCTTCGAATTAAACCACATACTCCACTGCTTGTGCGGGTCCCCGTCAATTCCTTTGAGTTTCAGTCTTGCGACCGTACTCCCCAGGCGGAGTGCTTACTGTGTTAACTTCGGCACCAAGGGTATCGAAACCCCTAACACCTAGCACTCATCGTTTACGGCGTGGACTACCAGGGTATCTAATCCTGTTTGCTCCCCACGCTTTCGCGCCTCAGCGTCAGTTACAGCCCAGAAAGTCGCCTTCGCCACTGGTGTTCCTCCACATCTCTACGCATTTCACCGCTACACGTGGAATTCCACTTTCCTCTTCTGTACTCAAGCCACCCAGTTTCCAGTGCGACCTCAGGTTGAGCCCAAGGTTTAAACACCAGACTTAAATAGCCGCCTGCGCGCGCTTTACGCCCAATAATTCCGGACAACGCTTGCCCCCTACGTATTACCGCGGCTGCTGGCACGTAGTTAGCCGGGGCTTTCTTCTCAGGTACCGTCACTCCGGTAGCAGTTACTCTACCGGACGTTCTTCCCTGGCAACAGAGCTTTACGATCCGAAAACCTTCATCACTCACGCGGCGTTGCTCCGTCAGGCTTTCGCCCATTGCGGAAGATTCCCTACTGCTGCCTCCCGTAGGAGTCTGGGCCGTGTCTCAGTCCCAGTGTGGCCGTTCACCCTCTCAGGTCGGCTACGCATCGTCGCCTTGGTGAGCCGTTACCCCACCAACTAGCTAATGCGCCGCAGGCCCATCCCTTAATGACAGATTACTCCGCCTTTCATTCTCCCTTCATGAGAAAAAAGAAATTATCCGGTATTAGCTACCGTTTCCGGTAGTTATCCCAGGCTAAGGGGCAGGTTGCCTACGTGTTACTCACCCGTCCGCCGCTAAGCTTACCCCGAAGGATAAGCTCCGCTCGACTTGCATGTATTAGGCACGCCGCCAGCGTTCGTCCTGAGCCAGGATCAAACTCTCCAAATTGGTATTTAGAAAGAGCGATTGCTCATTTTGAAACATCTGACGAGAATTTGCATTCTCTATTTTGAAATCACCAAGGTGATTTCCACTCACTCGTTGTTCAGTTTTCAAAGATCAATTTGTTTCGTATTCTTCGTCGTTGTCTTTGTCAGCAGCGACCTTTATAATATATCATAACCTCTTCGATTAAGTCAAGCGTTTTTTTAATTTCTTTTTTCGCTTTACTCGGTAACAAGTTATTAGTGAATATCTTGTCCGAAGGGCCGAGAATTAATGTACCATAGATTCTTAGCCCTCGTCAACCTTTAAAACAAAGTTATTTTTAAACCGAGCAGCATCAATACTCCAGGAAGCCCCAAAACCGTTACTGTGCCTATTGTAGCAGGATTCAAAGGGATATAAACTTCAGTAAGTAAACCAGAGAAATTAACAATATAAATGCCAAGTGCCGCTAATACCAGATGACTGCCGAATAAAGTCAGCCAGGCCCAGCCAAGCTTTTTACGAAATACAATCAAACCAAGCAAGATAACTGAGCCAATTAAGATACCTAACGCTACCGCCCTCACACCATCATCCTCCATTCTACGCTAATATAATTCACATTCGGGTGCGGTCAAGCCCCAGACTTTTCGCATGCTTCAGATGGATCTGATACTTCCGCTCAGCCGCCTCAAGAATAAAGATCGCATAATCGATCTGATCCTGGCCTAATGCTTCATCAAACATCAGATGTGCCCTCTCCCACTCCATCTGTGCATTGCGCACCTCATGGAATACACGCCAATCCTCGTCCAAGTTTAATTGATTCAGGCTTTTAACCCCTTCTTCCTGCCGGGCATTTCCCCACCAGCGCATAACAGCTCCCCCTTTGTATGAAGAATCCAGTCCCGCAGACACCGCACTTGCCACCGCTGCATATTCTCATTCATATCAGCAGGAGGACAAACTTAGAACCAGAAAGCTGCATGTCTGATTTGTTTTGATAGGGGAGCCGCAGGCTGCAGGGTACTCAAAACCAAACAAAAAAAGAAGCCCCTCGGGCTTCTCTGGTTAAAGCAGTTATTTGCAAATCTGTCTCAACGAGCCTCAGAGCTCGCGTCGGCCTTCCAGAGCCTTGGACAAGGTTACTTCATCCGCATACTCCAAATCGCCGCCTACAGGCAAGCCATGGGCTATTCTCGTGATTTTAATTTCAAACGGGCGGACGAGCCGGGAAATATACATAGCTGTAGCTTCCCCTTCTATATTCGGGTTCGTAGCCATAATCAGCTCCTTCACCCGTTCGTCACTTAAGCGCGTCAGGAGCTCTTTGAGGCGGATATCATCCGGACCAATTCCCTCCATTGGAGAGATCGCCCCCTGCAGCACATGATAATAGCCGTCAAACTCCTTTGTCCGCTCTATGGCCACAAGATCCTTGGATTCCTGAACTACACAGATCACCGAAGCATCACGGGTCTTATCCTGACAAATCCGGCACGGATCAGTATCGGTAATATTACAGCAGACCGAGCAGTAGTGAAGATTTCGTTTGACGCTGACCAGCGCCTTGGCAAAATCAATAACTTCGTCCTCTTTCATGTGAAGCACATGAAAAGCCAGCCGGGCTGCCGTCTTGGGCCCGATCCCGGGCAAACGTGTAAAAGCATCAATCAGCTTGGCTAGCGGTTCTGGATAATACAAAGCGATGATTCTCCTTTGGGCTAGAGTGTAGCGGGTCTAGAACAGTCCCGGGATCTTCATTCCGCCAGTGAATTTACCCATGTCGTTGTTAGCCAGCTCTTCCGCTTTGGTAAGCGCATCGTTGACAGCAGTAATGACAAGATCCTGCAGCATTTCAACATCATCCGGATCAACTGCTTCCGGTTTGATCTGGATGGACAGCAGTTTTTTGTGTCCGTTAACCTGTACGGAAACTACGCCTCCGCCGGATGTTCCTTCGATTGTTTTGCTGCCCAGCTCTTCCTGCGCCTTGAGCATCTGTTCCTGCATTTTCTTAACCTGCTTCATCATTTGGTTCATATTATTCATTTGTCGTCTCTCCTTTGGGATGCGCTTATGCGCTGATAGGCTTAAGTATCACTCTTTTATGACAACAAGGTCTTCTCCAAAAAGCTGGATCGCCTCGTCAATCCATGGTTCGGACTTCTCTCCGGCCGTTTCGTGCTCATGCTCCAGCCGCAGTTCCTCAGTCCCCGGCTTGGCAGCCGATTTCTGGGAGGCCTCAGTCCAGTCACGCAGCATCATCGTCACAAGCCTGTAGGGCTTGCCCAGACGTGCAGCAAAGACATGCTCAATTACCTGGCGGTTAGCCGGCTTCTCGGTAGTATCACGGTGGATGGTATTCTTAAAAGCCACAAGCACCGCATCCTCCATAACCGATACCGGCTCGCCGTCAACAAACCAGGCATGAACCGTGACCCGCTCTTCCTTCACGGCCTGCAGCACCGTACTCCACTGCTTATATATGGCATTGGAGTCAGCACTGTCCTTGCTGGCAATGAATTTATCAAGCTGCGGAGGCAGCTTAGAGCCTGACGATACGCGCGGAGCAGGGCTTGAAGCCGGACTCTGGCGCTGTACAGCCGCCTGATCCCGCCCTGCTCCTGAAATGCCGCCCGCCTGGATAGCCTGCTCAAGCTTCTTCTCCAGCGCAGCAATCTGCCGCTTCAAGGCATCCAGCTCACCCGCCGCAGCAGGCTGCCCGCCGGCTGAAGTAGCACTCGCTGACCCTGCCTGTGCAGATGATGCTACTGCCGGTTCAGCTTCCTGCTGCATCGTGCACAGCTTCATAAGAGCTACCTCAAACAACGTCTGGGGATGCGTTGCATATTTCATTTCACCAAGATAGCGGTTTAAGGTTTCTATGATCTGAAACAGCCGCCCACGTGTAAAGCCGGCGGCCATGTCACGGAATTCTGCCGGGTTAAGCACCCTGTCTGTCAGCTTATCTGCACCAGGTACCATCTTGATCATCAGAAGATCCCGGAAATAATACAGCAGATTCTCGAGACATTTATCAGCACTCTTCCCTTCCTGCATCAGCTGCTCTACCAGCTCCAGCAGCCTTCCCATATCCCCCTCCAGAATGGCCGTGGCAAGCCTTGCAAACTGCTCGGAAGGAATGCCGCCGGTCATGCCAAGCACCTGCTGATAGGTCACCTGTCCGTCTGTAAACGAAGATATCTGATCCAGTATGCTGAGCGCATCACGCATCCCTCCGTCGGAGAGCCTCGCTATATACTGCAGCGCATCAGTATCTGCAGTAATCCCCTCTTTGAGGCAGATTTCAGCAAGACGGCCGCTCTGCTCTTCAAGTGATACCCGGCGGAAGTCAAACCGCTGGCAGCGGGAAATGATTGTTGCCGGCAATTTATGCGGCTCTGTTGTCGCCAGTATAAACATTACATGCGGCGGCGGCTCCTCAAGCGTCTTCAGCAGAGCGTTGAACGCCTCTGTTGTCAGCATATGCACTTCATCAATAATATACACTTTACGGCGCACCTCGGTAGGTGCATATTTCACCTTGTCCCGCAGGTCACGAATCTCTTCAACTCCGCGGTTAGACGCTGCATCAATTTCCTGTACGTCCATTATATTACCCGCAGTGATTCTTAGACAGGAAGGACATTCGTTGCACGGCTCCGGACCCGGTCCGCGCTCGCAATTGACCGCTTTGGCGAGCACTTTGGCTGCACTCGTCTTACCTGTTCCGCGCGGACCGCTGAACAGATAGGCATGAGAAACCCGCTGTTCACGGATTGCATTCTGCAGCGTCTGGATAATATGCTGCTGTCCTACCATGTCCTGGAACGACTGAGGCCGCCAGGCACGGTACAGCGCGATATGTTCCACTAAGCATTACCCTCTCTTAGACTGCCGCTTTCCGGCATTTGTAGCTTATTTATTATACTATATTCCCGGGGCTTTGACTAAAACAAAAAGCATCTTCGCTTGTGGCAAAGATGCTATAATTAGCAGTTATTAAACCGTGCACCTGTTATTGATGACTGCGATCCAAGCGGCAACCCTACAGAACTGCTCGGGCTAGGCAACCCTCCGGCACAAGAGTAAACTTGCTTATGGCTGCTTCCTTCCGGACCTGACCAGGTTCACAAGCACTCATTGCGGAGGACCCAACCGTCAACACAGCCCATAGGAACCAAGACCTCACATCGACAGCACCTCTAACAGGAATTCAACCTCGCTACAGCGGATTGCGAGTTACAGGGCACCGCTACCTCCCCGTCTAGCACGGCGAAGATAAGTATAGCTCACACCCCGGCAAAAATCAACCTTTCCCGTAAAGTGGCAAATAAAAACTCCCCGGATATTATATCCGGAGAGTGATCAGTGCTACGCCGCAGCGCGGCGCTGGTAATTAGATACCGTATTTCTTCTTGAATTTATCGACACGACCACCAGCATCCAGGAACTTCTGCTTGCCAGTGAAGAACGGGTGGCAGTTGGAGCAAATTTCGACGCGCAGTTCCTGCTTAACAGAACCAGCTTCGAAAGTGTTGCCGCAAGCACAGGTTACAGTAGTGATGTGGTACTTTGGTTGAATGGCTTCTTGCATTTCATTTCACCTCTCTTGCCCTAGGCCTCATGCGGACCCAGAGTTATTAAACACACAACGACATTCTAGCACGAAACATCGGACACTGCAATATTTTTAAATCACGGATGCTTTAGAGGCGTACACGCCGTTCCTTCACCCGGGCCAGCTCGGCTGGGGGGATGTGTGTATACGAGCCAATAACTACCTCCGGGAGCTCTTCACGGAATATATCCAGCATCGTCTTCATGCCAAGAATCTCTCCTTGTGCAGGAGGAATAAGTCCAAGATAGCTCTCGGGGTCAATATTAAGATTACGCATTTGGATCAGCTTCAGATCTGTCCGCCGGCAGAATTCAACCATGGCTTCAATCTCTTCCTCCCGGTCTGTAACTCCGGGGAAGATCAGGTAATTGATTGATGTATAAACTCCCTGGGAGGCTGCATACTTCAACGACTTCTCCACGTTGGCAAGCGTATATCCGCGCGGCTTGTAATAGGCATTATAGTGATCATCAAGCGCGCTGATGGTACTGACCCGCATCAAATCAAGTCCTGCATCCACAATTCCGCGGATATGATCACTTAGTCCAGCATTAGTATTAATATTGATATACCCCATATCGGTAACCGCCCGGACTTCCCGCATCGCTTCAATAATTATCTTAGCCTGGGTAGAAGGCTCTCCCTCACAGCCCTGGCCGAAGCTGATAATCGACTGCGGTGTCTTAAGGTGCTCCAGCATAACCTGGGAAATTTCATTTACGGTAGGCCGGAAGTTCATCCGGGTCTGCGGGGAGACGAACCCGCTGTCATCCGGCTGCTCTGAAATACAGCCGAAGCACCCTGCATTACAGGAGTAAGATACGGGAACAGCTCCTTCCCAGCGGCCAAGGAATGTATTAGACGAAGTAAGGCATTCGTAACCCAGTGCACAGTTGGAAAGATGGTCGTATAAGCGGTTCTCCGGATACTTCGCTTTCAGATCGCCTACCCCGACCTCGACTTCCTCCCTGTCACAGTTAAGGGGATTCCACTGCTCCGGATCATCCGTCGGATCGGCAGCAACATAAAAGCCGCCATCTTTCCACACTACAGCGGAGTAACCGAAGAGCGGAAGCTTATACGATTTATCCGTCTTGACATAACCGGGAAGGCACAGTCTTGTAAAGCCCTGCGGCAGCAGTGCTCCGACAGCCTGTGAACCCTCCGGCAGCGAAAGCATTTCACCCGTTTCGGGATTCATACCGACCGCGCGGGTGCTCGGAAGCCCGACCAGGGTTGCCCCATCCGGAAGCGGAATAAGCTCCTCCTCCAGCATCTCAACGATCATATCGCCGCTGCGGGCAAGCCCGTACAGCTCCGGATGATCATATACATTTCCTTGTTCATCGGCATATACCAGATACATGTTAATCTCCTCTTATTCTCTATTCTCAGGTTGTAGGGACAGAAGGTGTCTTTGGCCGTGAAGTCCGGCGGGCGGAAGCGCCGCTGTTGGAGGTTCCTCCGCTGCTGGCCGTGCCGCTTGGCGATGAGGAATCTTTACCGGATACATCGAACGAGGCCAGGAATTCAGCGTTAGTCTTACTGTCACGAAGCTTCTTGAGGAAGCCTTCTACGAAATCATAGGATTCATTCATATTTTTACGGATAGCCCAAATGGTATCCAGCTCTTCCTTGCTTAGCAGCACTTCTTCGCGGCGTGTTCCGGAGCGCCGGATATCGATCGCAGGGAAAATACGCCGTTCGGCCAGCTTGCGGTCCAAGTGAAGCTCCATATTGCCTGTACCTTTAAATTCTTCATAAATGATATCATCCATCCGTGACCCGGTATCAATCAGCGCTGTAGCGAGAATGGTCAGACTTCCGCCCTCCTCCACGTTACGTGCTGAACCAAAGAACCGTTTTGGACGATGGAAGGCAGCAGGATCAATACCTCCGCTGAGCGTACGTCCGGATGGCGGAACTACAAGGTTATATGCGCGTGCCAGCCGCGTAATGCTGTCCAGCAGAATAACAACATCCTTCTTATGCTCTACAAGGCGAAGGGCGCGCTGCAGCACAAGCTCAGCAACTTTGATATGATTCTCAGGCAGTTCATCAAAAGTAGAAGCGACCACCTCGCCCTTTACCGAGCGCTGCATATCTGTTACTTCCTCAGGGCGTTCATCAATCAGCAATACGAACAGCTCAATCTCGGGATTGTTAGTGGAGATACTGTTGGCAATTTCTTTCAGGAGGAGCGTTTTCCCTGCTTTGGGAGGTGCTACAATCAAACCGCGCTGCCCCAGGCCTACAGGAGCAAGCAAATCCATTATTCGGGTAGACAGATGAGTAGGGGATGTTTCAAGCGGCAGCTTGTCTTGCGGATAAAGAGGTGTTAGCGCCGGGAAATGCAAGCGCTCCGCTGCACTGGCAGGATTCTCGCCGTTGACGGCATTGACTTGAAGCAAACCGAAGTACCGTTCATTTTCTTTCGGTGTGCGGCATTTACCTGATACAAGATCGCCGCTTCTCAGATCAAACTTGCGGATTTGTGAGGCTGAGATATAAATATCTTCCGCACTGGGCAAATAGTTAATCGGTCTCAGGAACCCGTAGCCTTCCGGCAATATTTCCAGCACGCCTTCCATAAACATGAGCCCGCTCTGCTCCGCCTGCGCCCGGAGGATAGCGAAGATCAGCTCCCGTTTCTTCAGCTGTCCGTAGTAAGGGATCTGGTATTTCTTGGCCAGCTTATACAGCTCGGTCAGCTTCATTTCTTCCAGATCGGAAATTTGAAGATCCATGTAATAACCACCTATTCAATTTTTATAAAATATAAATCTATTAAATTGCTCATTAGGATAGGATTACCCGATTTGGAAGGAGATATGCAGCAAGCCGCAAAACTCCCTCCATTATTCAGATAATCCTATGGGTTAGTCTTCCTCGCGCCAGATTTCAGCGCCAAGGTCACGCATATTCGTTACCAGATTGTCGTAACCGCGGTCGATATACTCTACACCGGTCACCTCGGTGATCCCGTCGTCTACAGTCAGTCCGGCAATCACAAGCGCTGCACCCGCACGCAGATCAGCCGCTTTGACTTTGGCCGCATTTAGCCTGCCGCCTTCAATGATGGCAGAGCGTCCTTCAACACGGATTTTGGCCCCCATACGCACCAGCTCCGGAACATGCTTGAACCGGTTGCTGTAGACGAAATCACTAAGCACACTAACCCCTTCAGCCTGGGTCAGCATACTCGTCATCGGAGACTGCAGATCGGTTGCAAAGCCGGGATAGATCAGCGCCTTTACATCGACATGCTCATATTTGGATCTGCCGATAACGCGGATGCTCTCATCCAGCTCCTCTATACCTACACCCATCTCAAGCAGCTTGGCCGTTAATGCCTCCAAATGCTTGGGAATAACATTATCTATTAGTACGTTGCCGCGCGTTGCCGCCGCAGCAATCATGTATGTTCCAGCTTGAATCCGGTCAGGAATGATGGAATGGCGGCAGCCATGCATCTCGGTAACGCCTTCTATCCGGATGGTTTCTGTTCCGGCACCTTTAATAACAGCGCCCATGGAGTTTAACAGGGTTGCTACATCTATAATCTCAGGCTCTTTAGCCGCATTTTCGATAATTGTAGAGCCTTTGGCCCGTGAAGCCGCCAGCATAATATTAATCGTTGCACCAACGCTGGATACATCTAAATAAATTTTTGCACCGCGCAGTTCCTTGGCATACAGATGAATAGAACCATGATCATTAGTCACGGTTGCCCCTAGTGCTTCAAAGCCTTTGATATGCTGATCAATCGGACGGGGCTCGAAATTACAGCCTCCGGGCAGACCTATGGTCGCTTCTTTAAATCTTCCAAGCAGCGCACCCATCATATAATAAGAGGCACGAAGTTTTTTGACTGGTCCGTTAGGCATGGGAATGGAAACAATACGGGAGGGGTCGATTCTCATCTGGCTGCCTGTCCAGGAGACAGTGGCGCCAAGCTCTTCAAGAATTTCGGAGTATACGGCTACATCACTTAGGGACGGCAAATTATCCAGAACAACTTCAGATTCAGCTAAAATAGCCGCAGGAATAAGCGCGATCGCGCTATTCTTCGCTCCGCTGATGGTTACAACGCCCTTTAGCGGACGTCCACCGCCAATCATTAACTTTTCCATAGAATTATCTGTTTCCCCCTACGTGTATTGCAGCTTGCCCTTGCAATACCTGCTGTGGCTTATTAGTGTGAAGAAGAAACGGCTGCGCCGCCCTTGCAATAAGGACGGCACACGTTTCAGAAAAAACATATTTGACGATCTACAATAATGAACAGCTTGTCCGCCTGGAGCGGATCAGCTTAGGCTTTGTTGCTGGAACCGAATTCGCGGATTTTGCCGATAACGGTCTGTTTGATAGCTTCACGGCCTGGTGCGATAAATGTACGTGGATCGTAAGCATCCGGTTTAGCAGCCAGCACTTCGCGAACCACTTTTGCGAATGCAATCTGGTTCTCAGTGTTTACGTTGATTTTGGAAGTTCCCAGGGAGATGGACTTCTGGATATCATGCAATGGAATACCGGTACCGCCGTGAAGAACGAGCGGAAGCTTAACAGCATCACGGATTTCTTCCATTTCTTTGAATCCGAGGTTAGGCTCGCCAAGGTAAGGTCCGTGTACGGAACCAAGCGCCGGAGCCAGGGTATCAACGCCAGTTTCTTTAACCAGAGCGATACATTCGTTAAGGTCTGCATACTGGATGCCGCCGATAACGTCGTCTTCCTGTCCGCCTACTGTACCAACTTCAGCTTCAACGGAAACGCCTTTAGCGTGTGCGTATTCAACAACTTTTTTGGTCATTTCGATATTTTCAGCGATTGGATGATGGGAACCGTCGATCATAACGGAAGTGAATCCGGCATCAATAGCGTCTTTACATTTGTCAAAGCTGGAGCCGTGGTCCAGGTGAATAGCAACAGGAACAGTGATCTTCATGTCGTGAATAAGTCCTTCAACCATCTTCACTACAGTAGTGAATCCGCCCATGTGACGCGCAGCGCCTTCGGAAACACCAAGAATTACCGGGGATTTCTCTTCTTCTGCTGCACCAAGAATCGCCTGAGTCCACTCCAGGTTGTTAATGTTGAACTGGCCTACTGCATATTTTCCTTCAAGTGCTTTGTTTAACATGTCAGTCATAGATACTAATGGCATGGTTTCAATCCTCCTAAGAATGTTGGTTGCCTATATATAAGCCCACATCACATACAGGCTTATTATAGCACATCCTGTGTCAAATACTAAATAGGGCACGCAAAAAAATGTCCCGGTGGGACGATATTTATCCAACCCCGTCACAGGGCAGACTTATCCTATTTAGAGTATCCATAAAAGCCTGAAACCAAACCATCTATATCAAGAAGACTGAGACTAATTAACCGGCCTGCCCCTGAAGATGCATATTCACCGCTACCCGCATTTCATCAATGTCAAACGGCTTCGTAAAATGCATCAGCGCGCCAAGCTTTGTAGCTTCCTTAATCATATCAAGCTCTCCGTATGCCGTCATCATAATGACTTTAATGGCCGGATTCAGCTGCTTCAGATGCTTGAGAATTTCCAGCCCGTCCATGCCCGGAATTTTCATATCAAGCAGAACCAGATCCGGGGATTCCTTCTGGACAATATCAAGCGCCGCTTTTCCGTTAGCAGCCTGATAGGTGGTATACCCCTCGCTGTTAAACACTTCCATCAGGAGAATGCGGATTCCGTTCTGATCATCGACGATTAACACTTTTCTCTTTTCCATATCATACCCTCCCAGATTTAAAGCAGTTGTCAATACCGCGCCCTCTCACAGCTAACGGCCCATTATGACTTATCAGTCTATACGAAACCTATAATTCGTGCTTTACAGCCAAAATCCTGCTAATTGGATAAAAAGGGTAAAATGATTCCATAAAATGGTCACATCTTGCGGTAGTTTACAGACAATCTGTGCTTAATATCAAAAGAAAGCCTCCTGATGGAGGCTTTCCGAGACCCGTAAAGGGTATTCGTATATAAAATATTACAGCTGCTCTGAATGAGTCAGGGATGCTTTGACAAATTCGCGGAACAACGGCTGCGGACGGTTCGGACGGGAAATGAATTCCGGATGGAACTGTACCGCCAGGAACCAAGGATGTCCCGGAAGCTCCACAATCTCGACGAGGCGGCCGTCCGGTGAGGTTCCGGAGATTACGAGGCCCGCTTTTTCAATCTCATCGCGGTAAGCATTGTTGAACTCGTACCGGTGACGGTGACGCTCATACACCAGCTCATCCTCATAGCAGGACATTGCCAGGGAATCCGGCAAAAGCTTGCACGGATAAAGGCCAAGGCGCATCGTTCCGCCCATATCCTCAATATCCTTCTGCTCAGGCAGCAGGTCAATCAGAGCATGCGGTGTAGCCGGATCGATCTCCGAGCTGTTCGCACCGGTCAGCCCCAGGATGGAGCGGCCATACTCGATTACCGATACCTGCATTCCCAGGCAGATGCCGAAGAACGGGATAGACTGCTCACGGGCATAACGGATTGCGGAAATTTTTCCTTCAATCCCCCGGTCCCCGAAGCCGCCCGGAACAAGGATGCCGCCGATGCCGCCCAGCAGCTCGTCCACATTCTGATCCGTAATCAGCTCAGCATCAACCCAGCGGATCTTAACCTCCGCATTCGCCGCAAAGCCGGCATGGGACAATGACTCCACTACACTCAGATAAGCGTCATGCAGAGCTACATATTTACCGACAATTGCAATTTCAACCGTACGCTCCAGCTGCTGGATCCGGCCCAGCATGCTCTCCCATTCGCGCATATCCGGAGCCGGAGTAGTCAGCTTCAGGTGGTTGACTACAATTTCATCCAGGCCTTCGTCACGCAGATTGAGCGGAACTTCATATAGAGTGGAGGCATCGCGGCACTCTACTACGGCATTCTTATCAATATCACAGAACAGGGCAAGCTTGGCCTTCATGTCATCGGTCAGAGGATACTCTGTGCGGCATACAATCACATTCGGCTGAATTCCGATGCTGCGCAGCTCTTTTACACTGTGCTGTGTCGGCTTGGTTTTCACTTCACCGGCAGCCTTGATGTAAGGAATCAGTGTTACGTGAATGTACATTACATTCTCACGGCCGATATCGCTCTTGATCTGACGGATAGCTTCCATGAACGGCAGACTCTCAATATCGCCTACAGTACCGCCGATTTCGGTGATGACTACGTCAGAGCCTGTCTCACGTCCCGCACGGAATACGCGCTCCTTGATTTCATTCGTGATATGCGGGATAACCTGAACAGTTCCGCCCAAGTATTCACCGCGCCGCTCTTTACTGATAACTGAGGAATAGATCTTCCCTGTAGTCACGTTGCTGTTCTTGGACAGATTAATGTCAATAAACCGTTCATAGTGTCCAAGGTCAAGGTCAGTCTCCGCTCCATCATCGGTAACGAAAACTTCCCCGTGCTGATAAGGGCTCATTGTTCCCGGGTCAACGTTAATGTAAGGATCGAATTTCTGGATTGTCACCTTGAGACCTCTGTTTTTGAGCAGCCTGCCCAGCGAAGCGGCAGTTATGCCTTTGCCCAGGGAAGACACGACGCCACCCGTTACAAAAATATACTTTGTCACTGTAAAACCCTCCTAAATAAAGTCCAGGAATTCAGGCGACGCTTCTGTTTATCGTAACCCTTTTTTCCATTATCAAAACGGGGGAAACCAAAGTTACTTCCGCCGCCTAAAATGAAAGGCGATAATCATCAAAAACCACGGAAAAACCATCTAAAAAAATAAAAAAAGTGACACCCGTAGAGCCGGGGCACTTTTTATTTTAGAAAACATATTAACGTTCATTAGAAGCCCATGCAATAGTTTACTCTGGCGGTACCACCCGTGTCAAGGGAGGAATTACGCGGTTCTGCGATATTAATAATCGTCTTCCCCGTTGCCGTCAGCGTCCCCATTACCTTCTTCTTCCGAATCCTCTTCATCCTCATCTTCGTCCATGTCATCATCATCAATGACAACATCCTCGTCAACTTCCTCTTCGCTGTCGTCGTCGGAATAGAGGTCGTCGCGGTCTTCATCGATCGCATCGAAATCCTCTTCCTCGGCAGCGTAGTTATCATCCTCTTCAGCAAAGTCGTCATCTTCCAGGTCATCGTCCTCATCATTGATGATACGCGGACGTTTGGAGTTGCCGACTGGATCATCGGAGCGCTCAAGCGGATACCAGCGCTTCAATCCCCACAGATTGGTTCCGACACAGGCAAAACGCCCGTCGATGTTGATCTCGGTATATAACTGGGCAATCGTATCGTTGGTTTGTTCTTCGGTCATACCGCGCAGCTTGGCCACTTCGACCATCAGGTCACGGTAATAATAAGGCGTATTGGCCGCTTTAAGCACCAGGAAGGCCAGGTCGACCATCGGCATTTCTTTAACTTTCTCAGGGTCCAGCTTTAAATTGAGTGGCGTACTCACTAAGGGACACTTCCTCTCACGCATATTAACAAAACTAAGTAAAACCTATTTGAGGGCAAAATGCAAGTCAAATGCGGATGGAAGCCGGAAATACTAAGGAATAATATGTAAAATAATCCGCGGCAATAAAAAAGGCGGAGGAATTTCCTCCGCACATGACTGTATCCGCGCCAAGGATCGGCTCCTTACGGGATGTTGCAAAGAGAGCTTAAGATCTCTTCTGTTTATTTTATGTGAAGCTCCGCCTTTTGACACGATGGGCAGCCTATTTCGTAAAAAAAGGGCAAGTTCCCATTCGGACGCCCGCCTCTCCTCATACAATATGGCAGCACGGCAGCGAGGAGGGGACGGCGTAGCTTATGGATTATTACGGATTTTGGCAGTTGCTGCTTGAGGAGATATCGGCTGCCCCCAAAAATGCGGAGCGGCGCATCGTGACTTTTAATGACCACCGCCAGTATGCCGGTGCCCTGTCGCAGTGGAAATCACTGAAGGCCAAACGCCCGGGGCTGCGGCAGGTTCAGGTCTCGAGCCTGATTAAGGCCTTTTTTGTTCCGGCTGCAGGGGCGGAGAAGCTGATGGACCGGTTTCCCGCCTCCTTGAGCATAGAAGAAGATTTCAGAATCCAGGTCCATTCTCTCCCGGCGGAAAAAACAGCCACCTCCATCATGCCCTGGGGCGTGAAAGCGATTCATGCCCCCCAGGCCTGGTCCAGGTCGACCGGAGTCCATGTAAAAATCGGAGTCATCGACACAGGGGTCGATTACCGCCACCCCGACCTGAAGCATTCTCTCGCCTCCGGCGTTAACCTGCTCCACCGCGGCATGCTGCCGCTGGACGACAACGGGCACGGCACTCATATTGCCGGCACACTGGCCGCCGCCGGCGGTTCACGCGGCATGATGGGTGTGGCACCGCGGGCGCTGCTCTACCCGGTCAAGGCTTTTGACCATAACGGCTCCGCTTATGTGTCCGACATCGTGCTCGGCATCGACTGGTGTGTGCAGAACAAGATCGACATCATCAATATGAGCTTCGGCATGAAAACCCGGAGCAAGGCTCTGCATGATGTGGTAATCAAGGCCTACCGGGCCGGGATCGCCATCATCGCCTCCTCCGGCAACGACGGCAAGCGGGGCGGGGATTACCCGGCCCGTTATCCCGAGACGATTGCCGTCGGCGCCCTTGACCGGAGGCACCGCGTCGCGGCCTTCAGCAACCGCGGCCCGTATATCGACGTATACGGGCCCGGCGAGGGCGTGCCCTCCTGCTGGCTGCGGGAAGGCTACAAGGAAATGAGCGGCACCTCCATGGCGACCTCGCATGTCACCGGTGCCGCGGCCCTGCTGCTCGCGCTGCGTCCGGCGCTGACGCCGCGCGAGCTGAAGCAGCTCCTGCGCCGCACGGCCCTGCCGGTGCGGCTGCGCAAGGGCCAGCGCCGCGCCGCCCTCGGCGGCGGCGCAGCCGATGCCCTGCGCCTGCTGCGCGCAGGCGCAAGAGCCAAACGGGCCGCCGCCGCTGCCGCGAAGGCGTAGGCCCGCAGGGCCCCGCCGCGCACTGCGGCGGGGGCAGGCCGCCGGGCGCAGCGCCGGCGGCACCAAAAAGCACCGCCTCCCCGGGGCACGGGGAGGCGGTGCTTGGTGTGCTGAGCGGGTGCTACATCCGCTCAGGTGCCGTTACGCCAACGAGACGCAGGACGTTGGCGATGGTGGTGCGGGCCGCGCCCAGCAGGGCGAGGCGGGCCACGGTCTGGGCGGCGTCGTCAGTGATGACGCGCTCAGCCTTGTAGTAGCTATGGAACTGCGCAGCCAGATCGTACACGTAGCGGATCAGGCGGTGCGGTGCATAGCTCTCGGAAGCAATGGCAATTTCGGCAGGCAGCTCGCCGATTTTGCGCAGCAGGTCATATTCATGAACGGCTGTCAGCTTGCTGAAATCAATCTGATCCATAGCCGGCACGGTGATACCCTGCTCCTCAGCCTGGCGGAAAATACTGCAGATCCGCGCATGCGCATACTGCACGTAATAGACAGGATTCTCATTGGATGTGGAAATCGCCAGATCCATGTCGAAATCAAGATGGGAATCCATGCTGCGCATAGTGAAGAAGTAGCGGATCGCGTCGAGTCCGACCTCCTCCATCAGATCCTCCATTGTAACGGCCTTACCGGTACGCTTGGACATTTTGACCTTTTCGCCGTTCTGGAACAGGCTGACCATCTGGGCAATCAGCACGACCAGCTTCTCAGGGTCATTGCCGAGCGCCGACATAGCAGCCTTCATCCGCGGAATGTAGCCGTGGTGGTCGGCACCCCAGATGTTGATCATGGTATCGTAGCCGCGCTCATACTTGTCGTTGTGATAAGCGATATCCGGTGTCAGGTAGGTGTAGGTGCCGTCGTTCTTGATCAGCACGCGGTCCTTATCATCGCCGTATTTGGTCGTATTCAGCCAGGTAGCGCCGTCCTGCTCGTATACCTCGCCGCGGTCGCGCAGCTCATCCAGCGAGCGCAGCACCTGGCCGTTCTCGTACAGCGAGGTCTCGCTGAACCAGATGTCGAAATTTACGCGGAAGCGTTCAAGGTCGCGTTTGATCTTGTTAAGTTCCTTCGTAAGCCCGTAGGTACGGAAAAATGCCGCACGGTCTCCCGGAGTCAGCTCCAGCAGGGTATCACCCTTCTCAGCGACAAGATCCTTGGCAAAGCCCTTGATGTCCTCACCGTGGTAGCCGTCCTCCGGCATTTCCGCCGGCTGGCCAAGCTCCTGCAGATAACGGGCTTCAATTGATTTGCACAGGTTATTCACCTGATTGCCGGCATCATTAATGTAGTATTCGCGGGTTACCTGGTAACCGGCAAAATCCAGTACATTGCAGAGGGCATCGCCGACAGCCGCGCCGCGGGCATGTCCGAGATGCAGGCTGCCGGTAGGGTTGGCGCTGACAAACTCCATTTCTACCTTCTTGCCTTTGCCCGTCTCAATCCGGCCGTAATTATCGCCTTGCTCTGTGACAAGACCGATGACCGGGTAAAGATAGCTCTTGGAGAGCGTGAAGTTGATGAAGCCCGGGCCGGCGATTTCCGCTTTTTCAATAGAGGCGGAAGCGGTGTCCAGATGCTCAATAATAGCTTCCGCAATCTGGCGCGGGTTGCGCTTGGCGATCTTGGTAAGCTGCATAGCGGCATTGGTAGCCAGATCTCCGTGAGCCTTGTCCTTCGGCACCTCCAGCGCAATGGCCGGAAGCTCTTCCTGCGTTACGAGACCGGCAGCCAGAATAGCACCTGCTACCGCTTCTTTGACCCGCTCATTGGCAAGCTGCAGCGGATTTGAACTTTGTGTCATGATTGTGGTTCCTCCTGTATATACAAACTGATAGCGAACTGTCCTGATAACTCCCCGTAGACGTACAAGTCATACTCCCACGAGACCTCCAGCGAACGTCCATTACGCGTAATATCCAGCTTCCGTGTTGCGGTAGAAAGATTGAACTGGGCATACGGGGAGCGGTAGAAGCCGGGTAACTGCTTCCCTGTCTCAAAAGACTGCTCAGACTCGATACTCCCGTGCCGGATCAGCTTCAGTTCGCGCCCTGTAATCTTTATCATCGTACGGATGGATACGGCCTCTCCCTGAGGCCCCTGCTCCGTTTCTTCATAACGGATAAACAGCTGCTCCCCCTTGGAGACAGCTTCCCCGGCAGCCGTAATTACATTCTTCTGCCCGTCCTGCCGGCTTTCCAGAGTTACAGTAACACCGTATTTGCCGGACTGTAATTCAGACATTCTCTGTTCCTCGCTTATCGTTCAATTCATAAATTCAAGGCATATTCGCTTACCCATTGTACACTATATCCAGTTCGGGTGAGCAATACAATTGAACTTTTATTTTTCCCTTTGAATTGAATATAGGTTCAATTTATTTAACTTAGCTACAACGGCAGCAGCCGCACCTTATCTGTGGAGCGCAGCTGCTCTACCATGGCATGCCAGGCGGCCGGCTTATCTTCGAGTACCGTATAGTAGCGGGTCAGGAAGTCGGCCACCAGCGATGCCTCTACCGTCTCCTGTCCCTCCTGTCCGGGCATAAAGCAGAGGTCCAGCCCGGTTACAGCCTCACCGTCACCCTGCCAGGACGGGTGGACATAAGGGAAATCGAGCCGCTCATATCCCAGATGGGACAATACCTCACGGCGGACAAACGGGTCCATCGGCTTAACGCCGCCGAAGCCGAAATCCTCCACCCGGTACGGATCATAAATTTCCGCGAACATGCCGTACAGCTCCTTGCCGTTGTCTGCTGCAAGCTTCCTAAGATCCTTCAGGCGGCTTTGAGCCAGAAAACGCCCGATGCCGAGGCCCTCACGGCCGATTACGGTGAAGTCGGTCATCGCCACATTCCAGTCCGGATAGTAACGGTATTCTGTAGTACCGACAACGTTGCCTTCATGGACGGCTGCGAACACACGGATTCCCGGATCCTCCAGCGGCTCCTGCCACAGGCTGTATTCCAGCACCTCTTCCGGCGGGAACACCTCACTCAGCAGATTATGTACTTGTCTGAATAGCGGATCAGAAAGGCTCGTAATTCTTACATATTCCATAGTAGAATCTCCTCCAGTGTTATTCTGATTGGGTTCTGCCTTTAGCCAGTCTTTTCTATAAAAAAGGATTGCGCCACTCCATCAGTGCGGCGTAATTGCAGGACTCCTCATCCTCCAGGTAGTCTGCTGTCACACCAAGCGGCGACCGTCCGCAGCGCAGCAGGAACGTTATGACCGGATCAGCCAGCTGTCCGCTGATAACCTCAGCAAGATACGCCTGCGCCGATAGCCGGGAAGCCTCTTTATGATAGCCCGGCATTCTTCCCGCACCCAGCAGCCGTTCAAGCTTCTGTTCCACTACAACATGATACAGTGACTGCACCAGCTCCTTGCCCAGGCCCAGCTTGCGGAACTTGGGGCGTACACACAGATCTGCAATGTACAGCGTATTGCCGTAAGGCTGATGTGTGGTAAGATACCCGTCCGCTGTTACTTCGGACCAGGTATGGCCGTTATGCACCGATTCTTCATTAAAATGAATTTTGAGGCCCGTGACCGAACCGGCCAGCTCGCCGTTCACTTCGGCACAGAGCGCCCCCTCCTGAAACAGCTCCACATGATTGTGCAGCTGTTCCCGGTTCCACAGCAGCTCTTCGGGATAAGGGGGCGGGAAAGCCTCCGATTGTATCATAATCAGCTCGCCGAAATCCGCGGCCGTATAATTCCGGATAACCGCAGGGACCGGCACCTTGCCGTCAAATGCATAAAAGCTCTTCGTATACATCCTTGCCTGACTCCTTTATGTCCAGTCTGTGTAAAGGTCCGTTCTACGGTCGCGCCAGGTGGTCACTGACCCGCGCTCACGCACCCGGTACAGCAGCTCCAGATCCAGATCGGCGGTTATAATCATGTCATCGTTAATCTCACCTTCAGCCAGCAGCCCTTTTGGCGGAAAAGGAACATCATTAGGTGTGATTACAGCAGCCTGCCCGAAGTTCGCACGCATGAGATCAACAGTCGGCAGCGACCCGACGGTTCCTGTCAGCACAACGTAAATCTGATTTTCGATTGCACGCGCATGGCTGGTATAGCGTACCCGGTGGAACCCGTGGCGGTCATCCGTGCAGGAAGGACAAAAAATCACATCCGCCCCCTTGGCTCTGGCCATCCGCACAATTTCCGGAAATTCGATATCATAGCAGGTCAGCATAGCGATAGTACCTTTCTCCGTCTTAAAGACCTCCAGGCCTTCACCGGCCCCCATATTCCAGCCCTCTACCTCAGCTGGCGTAATATGAAGCTTGGCCTGCTCGGCAATTCTTCCGTCCGGATAAAAGAGATGCGCTACATTGTACAGCTTGCCTTCCCGGCGCAGCACATGGGTGCCTCCGATGATATGCACATTGTACTTTCTGGCATAGCCGGAGAACATGTCCCGGTACTGCTCCGTAAACTGCGGCAGGTCTTCAATGCCCAGGGCATTTCCCTGTCCGTCCCCGATGGACATCAGCTGAGTCGTAAGGAACTCCGGAAACAGAATAAAGTCGGTGCTGAATTCCTCAGCGGTCTTGATATAATGCTCACACCGGGCGGCAAACTCCTCAAATGAAGTAATCGTATGCAAATGATACTGAACCGCGGATACGCGAAAGGCCACTCTGCATTCCTCCTAGCAATTGTCCACAGGCTCCGCAGCTACGCGGCACCGTCCTGTTAAAGTAAATCAAATTTTATCATACTGGCGGCCAAAATCACACTCGGCAGGTAAACGTAAAAAGGCCCCCTTCCGGAAGATTGGCTAAATCTTGCGGAAGAGCAGCCATATATTTTACTTGGCAGCCCGCTCTGTAATCATTCTGGCGAGCTCTTTAATCTTTTCATGTTATTTCCCTCTAAAAGCAAACTTCTCCGTCCAGGTCATGCCACCGTCCTGAGTGGCATAAAGGAATGAAGCATCAGCATCTTTGACTGCCATCCAGCCCGCTTTGCTGTCAGGGAAGGAGATCCTTGCTTCATATCCGGCAATTGCCGGCAGGTTGCTCCACTGCTTGCCCGCGTTCAGTGTGCGGCCGACAGCCACCTGTTCACCTGCAGGCGAATAGCCTGCCAGAAAGGCTGTGCTGCTGCCGGCCAGCTGCATATTGGCCGGTCTGCCGGATACCGGACCTTTCTTCAGCAGCGCTGATCCGCTGCCCGGTGCGGGACCGCCGCCCGCCGTCTCCTGGGCAATTACGCGCGTCCAGTTCTTTCCCTGATTGCCGCTGGCATACAGCGAATACGAGGTCTGGGACATACCTGATCCTCCGTAGAGGAGCGCATATACCTGGTCACCCTTGGCATATACCTGTCCGTACTCCGGGTAAGCGAACGGCGATTTAAGTGCCAGCTTCCAGGTCGCTCCGCCATCAGTAGTCTTCATAACCCGGTAGCCTTCGCCCGGTGCCACCACTACTGCCCACCCGTTATTGCGGCTGGTAAACTCTGCGCCGCGCGTGTTAGCGGGAGTCTTGATCTGGCTCCAGCTCCGCCCCCCGTCTTCCGTATAATACGTAAAGGCACGGACGTAACCGAAGCCGTGCTTGCTGTCTGTAAAAGCAATCCGCTCAAAGCCTACCTGTGACTCTGAAATTCTGGTCCAGGTCGAACCGCCGTCCGTTGTGCCTATAAGATAAACCCCATTCTGCTCCTGAACCGATGCTAATGCCCAGCCGTGCACGTTGTCCGGGAATGAGATCTGCCGTAAGTTCCACTGTCCCTCATAAATCTTCTGAAAATGGCCGCCGCCGTCCGATGTCCCGATCATAAACCCTTTGCCTGCGGCCCGTCCTGTATCTGCACTGAGAAACGCCAGATCATTGAAGCTGAGCGGTGTCTCTTCAGCAGCCAGATACTTGGCCTGCAGCTGCTGCAGCAGCCCGTGATCTCCGCTGCCGCCGGCTGGTGCCGCTGCCGCCTGTACAGGAGCTGCTGCACCCCACACAGACAACGTGAGCAGTCCGGCCGAGAGAAGCGTTAATGCTTTTAAATGTACTTTTTTAGTCCAATTCATGGTGCCACCTCCTGTGATATATATACCCTTTCCTGTCAGCGCTACTCTCTGTTATACTCTCCCCCTGCTGTTCTATCTACCCCGGGAAGGTCACAAAAAGGAGACAATTTGGTTACTGCTGCCCCGGCCCTGAATATCTGCCCGTTTCCTTTCCCATAATGAAAACTAACCGGCACTATCCTTAGCGGATGAACGCCGCCGGCCGTTTAACATTCCTGAGGACAAGGAGCCTGAAGCCATGCCGCGCGATTCTGCTAACCCGAAAGTCAAGAAACACCGCCTCCGCCGGCTGATCCGGCTGCTGGCCGCCATGACAATAATACTTGTGCTTGCTGCGGGAGCGCTGCTGGGCTACCTCTATAACAAACCGCTGCCTCCGGTCGGTGATGATATCCGTTCCCGTCTGCTCGATGCCAGGGGCAATGTGCTGGCTACCTTTACAACAGACGGGCGCAGCCGTAATCCGGTAACACTGGACAAGATCGCCCCCGAGCTGATTCAGGCCACTCTCGCTGTAGAGGACCGCAAGTTTTTTGAGCATGCCGGGTTTGATCTGAAGGGCATGGCCCGGGCTGTTCTGGCCAATCTGGAGAAGGGTGAACGCTCCCAGGGGGCCAGCACGCTGACCCAGCAGCTCGCCCGCAATCTGTACCTTACCCATGAAAAAACCTGGACCCGTAAAACCAAGGAAGCCCTCTACACCATGCAGCTGGAGATGAAATACAGCAAAGACGAGATTCTGAATATGTATTTAAATGAAATCTATTACGGTCACGGAGCCTATGGCATAGAGGCTGCCTCCCGCATGTATTTCGGTAAAGCGGCGGCAGAGCTGAGTCTTGCGGAAAGCGCGCTGTTGGCCGGTATCCCCAAAGGCCCGACCTATTATTCACCGTACACTCACCCGGACAATGCCAAGAAGCGGCAGGGAATTATTTTATCCTCCATGGTCCAGGTAGGTGATATTACTGCAGCACAGGCTGAAGAGGCCTCAGAGGCTGTACTCAGCTTCAAGCCGCAGGGAGAACGGAATACCGTTGTCCTTGCCCCCTATTTCCGCGATTATGTGCGCGGGCTGGTTACAGATACGCTGGGAATCAGCAGCGACGAGCTGGAGCTCGGCGGACTGGAGGTATACACGACGCTTGACCCCGATATGCAGCAGGCAGCTGAGGAAGCGGTTGATAAAGGAATGGATTCCTCAAGTGAGCTGGAGACCGCGCTCGTCTCTATTGATCCGCGCACCGGTTATATCAAAGCGATGGTCGGAGGCAAGAATTACCGGAGCAATCAGTTCAATCATGCCCTGGCAACCACCCGCCAGCCGGGTTCCTCCTTTAAGCCGATCATGTATCTGACCGCCCTCTCATCCAGGCAAATGACCGGCCTGTCCGTCTTCAACAGCCAGCCGACCCTGTTCCATTATGACAATAACCGCAAAACCTACCAGCCTAAAAACTTCGGAGACAAGTATCTCGGGGAGATTAATATGCGTCAGGCCATTGCCGCCTCCGACAATATTTATGCTGTTAATACCATTATGGCCATCGGTGCCGACAAGGTCGCGGACATGGCCGCCAGGCTGGGTATCGGCAGTCCGCTGCAAAGCGTTCCTTCCCTTGCACTCGGGACCTCACCGGTCAGTCCGCTTGAGATGGCTTCCGCCTTTGCCGTAATCGGCGGAGGCGGCATCAGGCAGCCGGTTACGGCCATTCTGAAGATTACCGACTCCAAGGGAAATCTGGTCTATGAGGCCCCGCAGGCTTCAGGGGAGCAGGTCGTCGAGCCTGCAGCCGCCTACGTGCTGACCCGGCTGATGGAGGGGGTCTTTGAGAGCGGTGGCACCGGCAACCGCGTAGCCTCCATTATCAAGCGTCCTGTAGCAGGCAAGACCGGTACCACAGACACTGACGGCTGGATGGTCGGCTTTACGCCCGAGCTGTCCACTGCGGTCTGGGTCGGGTATGACAAGGGCCGTGATATTGCCACAGCCGACGGAAGACGGGCTGCGCCGATTTTTGCAGAATTTACAGAGAAGGCTCTGGCCAATGTGCCGCCGAAGATTTTCCCGATTCCGGACGGTGTTGTCAGTGTCTACATTAACCCGGAGTCCGGCAAGCTGGCTACGGCTGCCTGCCCGGAGAAGGAGCTCGAGACCTTTATCAGCGGCACGGAGCCAACAGAGTATTGTGAGGAGCACAGCACCAGCGGAGAGACCGCGCCTGCAGAAGAGACCCCTGCGGCTCCAGGCAAGGAGGACCACTCCCTGTGGAGCGATATAAAGCGCTGGTGGCTGAACTAGGCTGCAGTTGCAGCCGTTGCTACCCTGAGGTACGATGAGGCCATGAGCGGCAGGTTGGCCCTGCCGGGAAAGGTGCCATCCGGATATGAACCATAAAGAAAACAAGCCAGAGAAGTCTCTGCTTATCGGACCCGAGCTGTACAGTCTCCCTGCCCTGCAGGCTGCACCGCTTCTGCTGGGCCAGCATCTCGTCCGGCGGACAGAGGATGGGGAGATCCGCTGCCGTATTGTCGAGACTGAGAGCTACGGCGGAGTGGAAGACAAGGGCAGCCACGCCTCCGGGGGACGCCGTACGGCAAGAACGGATGTAATGTTCCGCGAGGGAGGAACAATCTACATCTATTTAATCTACGGCATGTATCATTGCCTTAATGTCGTTACTGCCGGGGAAGGCGATCCGCACGCTGTGCTGATCCGGGCTGTAGAGCCGCTGACTGCCGGCGATGCCGGCCTGATGCGCAGCTACCGCGGGGCTGCCGCAAGGAACCCGGCAGGGCTGTCCGGCGGCCCGGGCAAGCTGTGCCGGGCGCTGCGGATTGATAAGAGCCTGAACGGGCTCCGGCTTGATAACGGGGACAGCCCCCTGCGGCTGGAGCAGGGCGATGAGCCCAAGGACCTTGATATCGTCCAGGCCCCGCGTATCAATATTCCCTATGCGGAGGAATACGCCCGGCTTCCCTGGCGTTTCTATCTGCGGAGCAACCCTTACGTCTCGGTAAAGGACAAGCTGGAGCAGCCTTTTATATGGAACTGAGCGCCTGTACAGGCCTCCTTGGTTTCGCTGACAAAATATTGGGTAAAAAGAATAGAACCCTAATAAGCCGCCTGCTCCGGAGTACCGGAGCAGGCGGCTTCCCTCATGTTGGCTAAAAAGCATATACATATAAATGAATGCGCTTTCCCCGTTCTCTAAACTTACAATTACTGCTATAATCGAAGATATCCGCAAAAAAAATAATAAAGATGCAAATGAGGGACATGAGATGAAGGATACAGGCATGATCCGGAGTTTAGACAGTCTTGGCAGAATTGTGGTTCCCGTAGAAATCCGTATGACCCGCAATATCGATATTGGGGACCCGATCGAATTTTTCATTCTTAATGATGAAATTATTGTACTCCGGAAATACACTTCCACCGAATGCACCTTTTGCCGGAGCCTGGACCACGTGACTTACTATAAAGACCAGTTCATCTGCAACACATGCCTCAAGGAGCTGGGCGATCCCGGACGCATTGCGGATGCGGCCGAGCCTTTGCAGAATCCTGCGGAGGACAGTGCCGAACCCGCCGTTAGCGGCCGGCGTACCAAGACCGAGGAGATGAGCCAGCGTCTGGAGAAGGCGATAGCCGAGCATCCCTACGCCAACCAGAAGGAGCTTGCAGAGGTGCTTGGCATCAGTCAGGCAAGAGTAAGCCAGCTTAAGCGCAAGCTTAGCTCGTCCGGTAAATAGAAGCACCTGTTAGTCATCCATGACCCTCATGAAATATAAAAAGGGCTTGAACCTTCATGATGAAGGCTCAAGCCCTTTTGTCTGTTATGTGATTCTCCTGCTACTCACTCAGCGCTTCCTTCAGCTCATCTGAGGAGGCTGCCCACCAGTCTGCATTATGGGACATCAGCAGCGATTTAAGCGCCGCCTTCTCCGCTGATCCCAGACCCTCCAGGATGATCTTGCGCTTCAAGGCTGCATCCAGCTTGTTCACATGATCGGCAAGAATTTTCCAGCCCCGCCGTGCCTCAGCGTCAATCCACATCTCACAGGCTGTAATACCGCCGTAAAGCTGTCCTTCCGGCGTACGGTCAACCGCCACCCATACTACCCAGACCTGTCTCCCATCCGGTACATCATCACGGTTCATCGAGAATCTGATGCCCTTCTCTACCTTGCTTTTGGCATGCATGGCGCCAATGTCGATAACGGCTTCACCGCCGTCAATAATGACCGGCGATACATTGTTGAGATCAATGGAGCCGGCACCAAAGCCTTTATGCTTGCTTTTTGCGTTCACAATATTCAAGGCAATCTGCTTTTTGCCCTCCGGTTGTACGTTATCCACAAGTGCACATCCTTCCCTTTTACTTTACAAGATGAACTTGAGAATGCCAAAACCAACATTCTCAAGTTCACGTTCTACAATAATTTAATTTTAGCTAATAATACGGCGATTGCAAACATATACATCCCGTAGATGCTTGTCACGGGAGGAATCACAGTATGAAGCCACTTTCATTAAGGTTCATGATCATCTCTGCGGCCCTGGCCGCCCTCATCCTGCTGGGAGGCTCCCTCTGGCTCCTGAGCGGGCACAGCCCTGCCGCCCGGCCTGCCGCTGTCCCGAAAGAGGCCAAGTCCCCCGCTGCCGTGTCACAGGCTAAGGCGGTGGAGCCTGTTCTTCCTGAGAGCAAGCCGCTTCCGGTCTCTGAAGCATTAAGCCAGCGGGTAACCGAGTATCATATCGATGTACGGCTGAACGCAGATGCCGGTACACTGGAGGCCGCAGAAACGGTTACCTGGACCCATCCCGGCCAAAAGCCCGTACAAGAGCTCTATTTCCATCTCTATCCCAACGCTTTTGCCTCTGAAAAGACTACATTTATGAAAGAGTCCGGCGGCGAGATGCGCGGCGATACAATGCCTGAGGGCGGATTCGGCAGTATGGCGATTACCGATCTGCGGACCACTGAAGGGGTTTCCCTCATGCAGCGCATGCAATATGTTCAGCCTGATGACGGCAATATTCATGACCGCACACTGGTAAAGGTGCATCTTCCGCAGCCGGTGAACGGAGGAGAAAGCGTGACGCTCAAAATCCAGTTTGAGGTCAAGCTGCCCAAAATATTCGCCCGCATGGGCACTGCCGGAAATTTTGTGATGGCCGGACAGTGGTTCCCCAAGCTCAGTGTATACGAGCCCAAAGGCACAAGAGGCGTTAAGGAGGAAGGCTGGAACCTCCACCAGTATCATGGCACTTCGGAGTTTTACAGCGATTTCGGCATTTACAATGTAACCATCTCTGTCCCTTCAGACTACATTGTAGGTGCCACCGGGTTTCCGGTTAAAAACGCCCAAATGAAGCAGGACCGGAAAATTTATCAGTTTTATGCCGATGATGTCCACGACTTTGCCTGGGCTGCGTCTCCTGACTTTGTCGTAGCCGAAGAAGCCTTCTCAGCCCCCAATGTGCCGGGGGTGCGGATCAAGCTGTACCTGGACCCGCTGCATAAGGATCTGCAGGAGCGGTATTTCCAGGCCGCCAAGGCAGCCCTGACCGCGTTCAGCAAATGGTACGGGTCTTATCCTTACTCCACCTTATCCATTGTGGTTCCCCCCCAGGAAGGGAATGGTGCAGGCGGTATGGAGTACCCGACACTGATTACAGCGTTCGGAGCGGCTGAAAGCTCCCCCGGCATGTCGCTTGAGCGTACTGTCATCCATGAGATCGGCCACCAGTACTTTTACGGCATGGTAGCCAATAACGAGTTTGAAGAAGCCTGGCTGGACGAAAGCTTCACTTCCTATGCCGAAGACCGCCTGATGGAGCAGGAGTATGGAGTCAGCTCCAGTGCCGCCCTGCAGGCCAGCCTGGTTACAGCCCCCCAGCCGCTTAATATGGAGACCTGGAAGTACGCTGCTGCCGAAGGCTATACCCGTAACGTATATATCCGCGGCAAGCTGGTGCTAAAAGACATTGAACAGCAGGTCGGCACCAAAACAATGGATGCTATTATGCTCTCCTACGCCCGCAAGTACAGATTTAAGCATCCTGCTACTGCAGACTTCCAGAAGGTTGTCGAAAAAGTAACCAAGCAGTCGTGGCAGGACTATTTTGACGAGTATGTATACAGCGGCGGTGCGCCTGACTTCTCTGTAGACCGCATTACCAACGGTGCTGCCAAAGCCGGCATTGACGGCGGAGAGCCCCGTTATGAGGCTACGGTAGAGGTGAGCAATAAGGGCAGCAGCTACGCTAATGTTCCGGTTAAATTCACCTTTTCCGACGGCTATACCGTACAGCAATTCTGGAACGGGGAGCAGAAATCGACTGCCTTCCAGCTGTCCTACAAAGCCCCGCTTGCCTCTGTGGACATTGACCCCGGACACTCCATTCTGCTGGAGGCTAAGCATCTGAATAACTTCATGCTGGCCGAGCTTGCGCCGAAGACGCTCTCGCGCTGGACGCTAAGTGTAACCAAACTGCTTGAAACTCTGCTCGGAACTCTAGTCTGGTGAGGTGAAGGATAGTGAAAAGAGCAATTTCCCGCAGCTGGATCAGCATGAAGGAGCAATTTTATATACTGATTCTGCTATTTATCTACCGGCTGCTCTGGGGCTATTTTTTGTACAGGTTCGTCAGGTCTGCTGTTATCCCGGTGCTGCTGCGTTATCCGGATACCCATGCCGGAGGCAGCGGCCTGGGCAGGCTGCTGTATTATATCGAGGGTCAGGCTGCTCTGGGCAGTGACCCGGGGGTCCAGCGCTGGCTCTGGATGTTGCTGGGGCTGTCGCTGCTGCGGCTGCTGGTATCCCCGTTTATCCGCGCCGGACTGCTCCATGAGCTGCATCAGGAGCGCAAGGGTGAGCGCGGCCTGTTCTTTTTTCCGGGAATGAGGCTTTACGGGCTGCCGGTATTCGTCTTCAGCCTGGCTGAATGGGCACTCTCCGCGCTTCCGCTATACTGGCTGCTGCCCAAAATGTATACGCTGCTGTTAGGCGGGCTGTTAGATTATAAGCTGCTTCTGAGGCTTCTCCCTTATCTGCTGGCCTGGATGCTCTATCTGTATATTATTCGGACTGTACTGCTATATATGCAATTCGGTTATACTGCCGGCACAGGCATGTTCTCCGCGCTGCCCGCTTACCTCAGGCTGCTTATTCCATCTACCGGGGCAGCACTTGTGCTTGGCGCAGGAGGGCTGCTAACCTGGCTGCTGTGCGCGGTAACGGGCCTGTTCTATCCCGGACTGCCTGCGCTGCTCCTCCGGCAGGTTGCACCGCTCCCCTCCACCCTGTTCAAAATGTGGGGAATCGCCGCCCAGTACCACCTGTGGAGCAGTAAAACATTCCCACAATAATTTTCCGCCAAAACGGCATATTAAAAGAGTCACTGCCTCTGTTTCAGGGGTGTGACTCTTTTGTGCTTAGCAGCCGCTTTACAGTGCATTTGCAAAACATTTAAACCTCTGTTACAATGATGCCTGTACCACCGGTAACAACTTTGTAATCTTTTGAAACTAATTTCGACTAACTGTATGTACCTTATACACTTCAACATTGCCAATCAACAGTCACTGTTCTGGTGCATAAAACGCCAAATTCCCAGCACCGGGAAGTGGGGGAACCATATTTTGGGTGAATTGATCTCGCTTTAGAGGGGTCATAGGGGAACCTTCTACCGAATCCTTAAGCTAACCTCGCAGGCCTTGGAAGGAGTACATCTTTTGAAAAGTCACACATCATTTCGTACACATCTAAAAAAGAAATGCACCGCAGCAGCACTGGGTCTTGTGATGGTATTCACTATGGGCGCCACAAGCGTCTCAGCTGACTCCAAAATGGACGCAGTTATCTCCAAAACGATCGGAGTTTCTTACAAAACTGGAGGGACAAGCACCTCTGGCTTCGATTGTTCCGGTTTCACCAAGTACGTATTTAAGAACATCGGCCTTACGCTGCCCCGCACCTCGAAAGCGCAGTACAGTGTAGGCACAGCCGTTTCAAAAAGCAATCTGCGTGCCGGCGATCTTGTATTCTTCAATACGCTGGGCAACGGAGTTTCCCATGTCGGTATTTATGTCGGTAACGGAAAATTTGCACAGTCCTCCAGCTCCAAGGGTGTAACCATCAGCTCGCTGAGCCAGGCTTACTGGGCCAACCGCTACGTTGGCGCCAAACGCGTAATGAGCACAACAGCTTACCAGGCTGTCGCTTACGATTGAACCTTCCCCTTATTACAACCTCTGACACATAATTGTAACTTATACTGGCCCGGACTTGATTATTGCCGTAATCAGCTCCGGGTTTTGCCTTTTTATTTCCTTATTATTCCTTTTACACACATCTGGGCCTTATGAAACACCCCTCTTACTAAAAGTTCCAATATTATTTCTGAAAAAGCTTACTTTGCACGTAAATTCGAGTCTTTTTAAGCACCCGCTTCTCTTAAAAAGCGCAAATATTATGCATTAATATGTTTTAAGTGATTGCCAACAGCCTCTGTCTTTGCTACAATTATCGCAGTGAGCTTTTAGTAACATTTTTGTAATTATTCAACCGTGTTTTACAAACGTTTTGTCATAATGTTCTGCCAGCTAATCTAATCAACAGTCGTGCCGAGTTCCCTTACGAAATAAGGGAAACGGGGGAACCGATTTTGGGTGAATTGACCTCCTATTCACAGAGGGGTCATAGGGGACCTTCAACCGAACCCTTAAGCTAACCTCGTAGGCATTTGGAAGGGGTATTTACTTTTGAAGAAGAAGTTAGCCGCCGCACTACTCAGCTTTTCTATTATGCTTACCATTGGAGCAGCAAGCGCTTCCGCAGATTCCAGGATGGATAAAGTCATCGATAAGGCCATCGGAACCAAGTATGTTTCCGGCGGAGAATCGACTAACGGCTTTGATTGCTCCGGCTTCACGATGTACGTATTTGATAAGATCGGCATTAACCTGCCGCATCAATCCGGCTCCCAATACCAGATGGGCACTGCGATCTCCCGTGATAATCTCCGGGAAGGCGATCTTGTATTCTTCAATACAAGCGGCCGCGGCGTATCCCATGTCGGCATTTATGTCGGTAACGGCAAATTCGCACATGCTTCAAGCTCAAAGGGCGTAACCATCAGCTCGCTGAGTGACAACTACTACGTCAACCGCTACGTTGGCGCCAAACGGATCATGAGCACAGATGCTTACCATGCAGTTGCAACAGATTCCGAAGAAAATGATGATGTTCAATAAGTAACGATAAAACGGGCGCTTTTCCAGGATTTTTGCCGAAATCTTGGAGGGGGCCTGTTTTTTTGTCTATAAAACTACTTACCCCTCCCCTCACGCATAAAACACCTTAAAACCCTATTTTCCGCAATTTCATAAAATATTATTGGCGGTTTGTCAAGTTTCTGCCTGCTGCACCAAATTCCTGAGTTGAACCCGCCCTGTTATGTATATAATTAAGTATACGGTATAGATTGAATCGTCCCCTGAAAGGAGGCCTGTGGCCTTATGAGCAGCACCCCAGTTACTTTTTATGTTGTGCCAATGGAGACCAGTCACGCCGAGGATATATGCGGATGGGATTACAGGCCGCCCTATAATATTTACGGATGGCTGCCGTGGGAGCAGATGCAGGCGCTAGGCATAGAATTTGGCGACCCGGTACTGCGCAGCGAGCAATATATATCCGTTGTGGACGCCCAAGGCGGCCTGTGCGGCTTCGCGCAGCTGTTTCCGATGGAAGGCGTGGTCCGGCTCGGCATCGGCATGCGTCCTGAGCTGTGCGGACATGGACGGGGGCATTCTTTTATGAATGCAATCCTTCAGGCTGCTCTGGAGAGATATCCGGACCGGGAGATTGACCTGGAGGTGCTGACCTGGAATCAGCGGGCCATCCGGACCTACCAGAAATGCGGATTTACGATTACAGATACGTATGAACGCCGTACTCCCTCCGGAGACAAGCCATTTTACTGCATGGTTTATAATAAATAACCGGTTCCGGGAATATGCCAAATAGCCGCAGCCAAAATTGTTCAATTATTTGACACATCCTCTATGATAACGCTTTACCATTCGGTATAATGAAGAAGCAGCTTACATGGAGGGGACGGATGAAGATGCAGAAATGGATGATGAGCGGTTTATTTTTTGCCGCCTGCGCCTTTGCAGTAGTGCTCTTGTTCACATTGCCCGGCAAAGAAGAGGTCGCGGAAGAGAATAAGCCTGTAATGCCTCAGGTAACCCTGGATACCGCAGGTGCGGAGGCCGCTGTCAAAGCCAATTGCATTTCCTGTCATGGTGATCAGCTCCAGGGCGGTGCAGGCCCAAGCCTGCAGCATGAGGGCAGTGAACGGGATGCCGAGGGCATTTACAGTATCGTCTCCAAGGGGCGCGGACAAATGCCGTCCTTTAAGGAGAAGCTGGCCCCTGAGGAAATCGCCAATATCGCCCTGTGGCTTGCCGAGAAAAAGTAACCCGTAGCTGATTCATACAAATGCCCGTACAAGGACTCCAGCCGGTCCTTGGTACGGGCATTTTTTTGTGCAGCGCTTATATTAGACCTTGCCCTAACGTGCTTTGTCGAAGGCTTCATTAAATTCATTAGCCTGGCGGATATCAAGCGCCGCAAGGCCGCTCTCTTCTTTTGCCGATAAGCGCAGGGTGACGGTTTTGTAGTCAATGGTGATGTGCGGATGATGGTCAAAGGCTTCCGATATGGCCGCCACCTCATCCACAAAGGCAATACCCTTCATATATTCGTTAAACATATACTTGCGCACCAGAGTCTCCTGCTCCAGCTTCCAGCCCTCCAGCTTACCTATCTGCTCATGCAGCTCTTCCACTGATAATTGCAATTTGCTTCCTCCCTTACTTAATTAGCAGTAAAGTCCGTATGCTTCTGTTCTTTACCTGTTGCCTGTTCCTTAAGCCTTTATACTATCTGATATTTTAAACAAAACATCCCTCAGCTTCTGAAAGTCCAAGGGATGCGCCAGGATAAAGGCTTTTTTTCGGTTTAATGTATTCTGAAATCCCGGCAAATAGCACTCGTCGCATCAATTTTACCACGGGTGCAAGGAGGCGGGCAAACCGCCCCCTCTGTGAATGCGGCTGCTCTAGACCAGAACCACCGAAGCCAGATCCTGCTCACCAAGCAGAATGTTGATCCGGTGTGTCTCTTTATCATAGATGACAACTCCGCTGCCCACATGAATTACAGGCTCATTGCCAAGCCCGTAGAACAGATCCTCTGCGAGCGCTTCCCATACCTCCAGCTTTGATTCCTGCGGCAGCTCCTGCCACTCGTCCGGCTCCATTTCAAAAAATACATAACTGTCTGAAATCCGGCTGACGGCCTCCGTCAGCTCATTCAGAATCTCACTGTAATCTCTGCCGTGCTTAACACCCACGTCTATCACTCCGTTTTCTCCACAGATGAATAATAACTTACCCTATCTATTATAGCCGAAAAAATGACTTCACAAAAAAGGGAATGCTGTCGATAAATAAGAATATACGTGATTTGATTTCACACAGGGTGTCCTGCTGCTGTTCAAGGATGATACATGCGGCTGTGACGGATCACTTTTTAATTCTCATGGACGAGGTGCATAATGGAACTTTCAACAATCCTTGGTTTAATTTTTGGTCTGGTTGCTTTTATTGGCGGTATGATCCTGAAGCATGCCCCGCTTACAAGCTTAAATAACCCGGCGGCCTATGTAATCATTCTCCTTGGTACTGTAGCCTCCGTCTTTGTGGCCTTCCCGATGGCTGAGCTCAAGACGATTCCTAAGCTGTTCAAGCTGCTTTTCGTTCAGCAAAAAATGGTTAACAAATCCGATCTGATCACCACCTTTATGGAATGGGCATCGATTACCCGCCGTGAAGGACTGCTGGCACTGGAATCAAAGGTAGATGAGATTGAGGACGACTTTTTGAGAAACGGCATGCGGATGATTATCGACGGAAACGACCAGGAGTTCGTGCGTGATGTTCTGATGGAGGATATTCATGCAACAGAGGACAGACATAAAGCTGGTGCTCTGATCTTTTCCCAGGCAGGTATGTATGCTCCTACACTCGGGGTCCTTGGTGCCGTTGTCGGCCTGATCGCTGCCCTGGCGGATATGAGTGATATGGATGTGCTTGCCCACGCGATTGCGGGTGCGTTTATTGCAACGCTGCTTGGTATTTTCACCGGTTATGTGATGTGGCATCCGATGGCCAATAAGCTTAAGCGTATCTCCAAAAAAGAAATTCAGCTCAGGCTGATGATGGTTGAAGGGCTGCTCTCTATCCAGTCCGGGGTTTCGACCATTGCCATTAACCAGAAGTTATCTGTCTTCCTTACACCAACGGAACGCGCCAAGCTAAATAAGGAGGGCGGTTCGAGTGAGCAAAAAGACTAGGCATGAGGAGCACGAGGAGCATGCCGACGAATCCTGGCTGCTGCCTTATTCCGACCTGATGACCCTGCTGGTTGCCCTGTTCCTCGTTATGTATGCGATGAGTGCCACCGATGCCAAGAAGTTTGAGCAAATGAGCCAGGCCTTCAGCTCAGCCTTAAACGGCGGAACGGGTATACTGGACCAGCGTTCAGCTACTCCTACCGAGTCCCAGCTGGATCAGGGCAAAAATGATAAGATGGACAGCGTTGTTGCCCCGAATACAGGAGAGTCCGAAATTGCCAAGCTGCGCAAGCAGGAGCAGGAGGATCTTGAGAAGCTCAAGAAGCAGTTTGACCAGTATATTGAGAAAAACGGGCTTACCGACCTGCTGAGCACCAAGCTGAACCAGTCGCAGCTGATGATTACCATCAGTGATAACGCCCTCTTTGCCTCAGGACAGGCAGTGGTTAAGGATGAATCCCGCCAGCTGGCCAAATCCATATCAAGCATGCTGCAGCAGTTCCCGGATTACAACGTGCTTGTTCAGGGTCATACCGACAACATCCCGATTTCCAACAGCAGCTATTCATCCAACTGGGATCTCAGCGTAGACCGTGCGCTGCATTTCATGAAGATTCTGCTGCTTAATCCGAGCCTCGATCCGGTTAAGTTCAGTCCGATCGGTTATGGTGAATACCATCCGATTGCCGACAATGGAACTGCTGCGGGACGGGCCAAGAACCGCCGTGTAGAAGTTTCTATCCTGCGGAAGTACACGGACTCATCCGAAACAACGAGCGTTACTCCGCCGACATAATAATCAAAGCTTCAAAAAGAGCTGTTTTCCGGGATTGCCCGTGAAAACAGCTCTTTCTTTATTTGCTGCTACTGCAGCTCATAGCTGAGCATTGCCCCCAGCTCCTGCTTCTCCTGCACGCTCAAATCACGCCACTGCCCGGTCTTCAGGGCTCCGAGGTGAATATTCATAATCCGGATCCGCCGCAGGCTCCTTACCTCATAGCCAAAGGCGCTGCACATTCTGCGGATCTGCCGGTTCTTGCCTTCAGTCAGGACAATGCGGAATTCACGCTCCGATATCCGTGTTACTTCACAGGGCAGTGTTTTGCCGCTTAGAATCTTCACTCCGCTGGACATGCCGTTGAGGAAGGACGGTGTAACCGGCCTGTCTACAGTCACTATATACTCCTTCTCATGCTTGCCTTCAGCCCGAAGTATTCTATTAACGATATCCCCGTCATTGGTAAGCAGAATTAAACCCTCGGAGTCCTTGTCGAGCCTTCCGATCGGAAATATCCGCTCCTGATGGCCGATAAAATCAACAATGTTGCCCTGAATGTGGCCTTCTGTAGTTGAGGTAATCCCTACCGGCTTATTTAAAGCGATATAAACCACCTGGCTGCCCGTTTCAAGCGCCTTGCCATCAATCAGCACCTGATCTCCCTGAACAGCCTGGCTGCCTAATACAGCCGTTTCTCCGTTGATTGTAACTCTTCCGCTCTCTACCAGCTTGTCTGCTTCACGGCGTGAACAGTAGCCTGTCTCACTGATGAACTTATTAATTCTCATTTCTGTCCTCACTCCGTTCCTTTTTCAATCCTTGTATCAGGCCTGACTGCGTAGTACAGGCAATATAATAGTGATCTCAGCCCCGCACCCGTATTCGCTGCTGATTTCCATGGTGCCTTTGTGGGCATGGATGATCCGTTGGCTGACCATCAGTCCGAGCCCCGTCCCCGTCTCCTTATTCGTAAAGAAGGGCTCTCCCAGCTTAGGCAGCATCTCTTCCGGAATTCCTTCACCCTCGTCTGAGATTACAATGATAACAGAATTTCCTTCGATCCGCTGCGAAACGGTTATAGTGCCGCCTCCGGGCATCGCCTCGATTGCATTTTTGACGATATTGATGAAGACCTGCTTCAGCTGATTCTCCTCGCAATGCACGATTGCAGGCTGTCCTGCAAGCCGGGATTCAAATTCAATCCCGAACAGATGCGCCTGGCTGTCCAGCAGGGAAATCACATCATTCAGAATATACCGTACATCCTTCTCCTGAAAATGAACCGCCTGCGGCTTGGCCAGAATCAGAAACTCGCTCACAATCAAGTTAATCCGGTCAAGCTCAGACAGCATCAGCTCAATGTGCAGGGGTACAAGAACGCCCTTCTCCTTCTGAAGCTGCAGGAATCCGCGCAGTGTTGTCAGCGGATTACGGATCTCATGGGCAACACCTGCAGCAAGCTGGCCGACTGTCGTCAATTTCTCAGAACGTCTGAGCAGCTCCTCAATCCGGTTGCGTTCGGTCATATCACGCGAGACATGAACAAAGGCCTGAGGCCTTCCCTCCTCATCCCGGATTATTGAGGTGCTCACACTGACCTCAACTACAGATCCGTCGCGTTTTAGCCGCATGGTCTCCACTGGCGGCAGTACAGCACCTTCTCTTAGCTCCTGCAGCCGCATATCCTCCTGCTTCTGTACGGTTGCCGGCACAAGATACGGCGGCTTGATCCTCGCATCAGCAGCATTCCAGCCGTAGAGCATCTCAAAAGCCATGTTCGTACTGGTAATCCTACCTTCCATGTCTACCGTATGGATAGCATCGGAGGTTCCGTTGATTACTGACTCCAGGTGCTCCTTCACAGCCCGGTTCTCCTCA
Source organism: Paenibacillus sp. FSL R7-0273 (assembly GCF_000758625.1). Classification (NCBI taxonomy): domain Bacteria; kingdom Bacillati; phylum Bacillota; class Bacilli; order Caryophanales; family Paenibacillaceae; genus Paenibacillus; species Paenibacillus sp. FSL R7-0273. The sequence continues at coordinate 95,091 of NZ_CP009283.1, read as the reverse complement.
AGCGCCCGTCCAAGCTCATTGGTATGCTTATACAGGTGAGCGGTCATAGCATTAATCCGGCTGGCCAGCTGGCCCAGCTCATCCCCGCTGGTAACGTTAAGCGGGGACTCAAAGTTGCCTTTGGCCACATCGTTGACCTTCCGCAGAATATCCTTAATCGGCCTCGTAACAATACCGGACAGGACATAGCTGCATATGAAGAAAATGACCAGCAGCAGCACCGATGTGGTAATATTACTGACCAGTTCCTCATTAATAACGGAGGAGATTACAGAGTAGTCCATAACTACGCTGATGACATAATCATCGTTCCCCGGCAGAATAATGGGAATAAAGCTTTTAAGCACTCTTTTTCCCAAGGCCGTTGTATCGATTGTAACCGGAGCTTCCTTCCTTATAGCCGTCATCATTGCTGTCTTATCCTCATCAATATTACCGAAAATATAGGAACCAAACCGGATAGGACGGTTGCGGAGCTTATGATTCACGCTGTCCGTGCCATCCGGCTGCATGGTCTCAGAGCCAAAGGTCTTGGGATTCATCCCCGTTATCTCCAGAAGCCCGGGATTGACCTCCTTGGAGCGCCGGACAATCTCCTCAGGCTCCATGATTCTCACGTAATCACTGACTGCGGTACTGCGGATATAAGGATCTATTATATAGTTTCTTGAAGGGTCCCGGTAGTACCCCCACTTCTCAATAAAATCCGGATTGGAGGTTGAGTATTCAAACGGCCCTGACCAGAAGTTCTCAAGCGCCTGCCCCTGCTGAACGGATACCTTCTGTCCGGCAAACAGCTCAAGAAAAGCGACATACCAAAAACCCATGCCCTTGGTAGACAGCCCCAGCTCGGCAGGATCAGAGGATTTGGCTACTATAATATCATCTTCGGTTTGGACAAGAAGCGAAATGTTAGATACATCCAGCTTGTCCGCCAGCTGCTTCAGCTGTGAATTGCTCACATTGCTGATATCCGGGTCAAGCTCCTCTGCAGCCAGTATGGCCGCCAGGCGCAGGTTCTGAGCCATCTGGTGCTGGACATAATTCGAGCTGTAATTGCTCTGCTCGACAGAAACGGCGATTTGCATGGCCGTCGTCTTCATATTATTTTTGCTTTCAGCAAGCAAATTATTCCGGGCTGTATATATATTCAGCATCAGATTAAGCCCCAGTATCAACAGCACCGAACCAAAAATGATCGCCGATAATTTAGTTTTAATGGACAAGCTGTATATTCACCTCTTATCAGCTGGTAAAAAAATCAAGGAGATGGTTCATGAATATCATACCTTTTGCCAATCTATTTGAAAAGAGCATATAGATGTCTCTTATTCCTGCACAAACATTGAATTTTGAATACAGTTTCTCTACAATAATGAAGGAAATAATGAACATCATCCACAGGCTATTCACATATAAACAGTTTATTAAGTGTTGGTGTGCACAAAATTGTGTATAAGTAGGCGGTTATCCACAGAGTTATACACAATTTGTTCAGAACGAATATTTGTTCGTTGTACAAGGATTGCTACAGGGAAGGGAAGATCAGCTTGAATATTCACAGCAGTGAATTACCGGAGGATGAATTAAGCCTTCATGAATTCTGGATGAAAGAGGCGGTTGCGGAAGCGCGCAAAGCAGAGAGCCTGGGCGAGGTGCCTATCGGCGCGGTTATTGTACGCCACGGGGAGATTATCGGGCGAGGCTACAACCTGCGAGAAACAACACTGGACTCAACCGCCCATGCCGAAATGGTCGCTATCCGCCAGGCAAGCATTGCGCTTAACTCCTGGAGGCTGCTGGACTGCCAGCTCTACGTTACGCTTGAGCCCTGTCCCATGTGTGCAGGGGCAATGGTTCAATCACGGCTGCCGCTTACGGTATACGGCACCACAGATCCGAAGGCAGGCTGTGCCGGAACCCTTATGAACCTGCTCGAGGAGCCGAGATTTAATCACCGGACTGAGATCATTCAGGGTGTACTTCAGGAGGAGTGCGCAGAGCTGCTTACCTCCTTCTTCCGCCGGCTCCGCAAGAAGCCGCCCAAGCTCGGAATGGATTAACCTCCCGCACCATTCAAGCTGGGCGGAATGCTTCATGACAAACTTTTTAAATTAAGAAGGGAGGGTACCGCCATGGAAATAAAGCTATACAATCACGCGCAGGGCATTTATCTGTCTCTTCTGCAGCTGCAGGATGCAGATAAGCTGCTCCAGCTGAGGCTGCGCAACCGAGCCCACCACCAGCCGTACGAACCGCTGCGTGAAGCGGACTATTTTACACTCGAAAGCCAGGAGCTGCTGCTAAGCCAGCGTATCAGTGATGCGGAGCAGGACAGGGCTTACATGTTCGGCATTTTCCTGACCGATGGACAGCTGATTGGCCAAGTTACCCTTTCCAATCTGGTGCGGGGTGTAGCGCAATATGCGGATCTGGGTTATTTTATAGACTATGCCATCCAAAGTAAGGGTCACATGACTGCTGCAGTGAGGCTCATTCTGGAATATGCGTTCCGTGGCCTTGCCCTGCACAGAGTCCAGGCCTCTATTCTTCTTCATAATGATGCCTCACGCCGGGTATTGGAGAAAAGCGGCTTTCAGGCTGAAGGCGTGGCCCGCCGGTACCTCAAGATTAACGGCGACTGGCAGGACCACCGGACTTATGCCATTTTGGCTGATGATTTTCTGACAGCCCGGCCTTAGCCTGAATGACACAATAAAAAACCTGCAGATGCGCTTATCGCACGCCTGCAGGTTTTTTTAGATGAAATTAATAAGTGCCCATACCGCCAAACTGCTGCTGCAGCTCTTCCATAGTAATGACATTCTCGCCCTGCGGAATACCAATTACAAAGGTCTGCTTCTCATTGATCTTGCTGTATTGATTGCTTCCGGTCAGAGACAGGTTAATGTTCTGTCCTTGCTCGGGATTCTTAACCACAACATCCATGAGCAGGTTCTGATATTCAGGGAAGTCATCTCCGTTAAGAGCAGTATTCAGCTGGAAGTTGTTGACGGTCAGATAGGTATCCAGGTCAGCCACGCTCTTATCAAACTCTGCCCGGGCCTCACCCGACTGCAGCTCCTGCTTGAATTCTGCCAGCTTAGTCTCGTCAATATTCAGCAGCTCTTTGTATTCCTCTTTATTCAGAACATCAATAACTTTAGGAATCGCATTGTTTACCAGGATGGTTAAGGCTTCCTTAACATTGCTGTTGGTCACCTGGAACTGAACTACCTGCTTTGCATCTACCTCTTCAGGTATGCCTGCTTCTTCAGGCTTAACGTTCTTGAAATAGGTCTCCTCATCATACTCGCCAAGCAGCGTGCTCAGCACCTCATTAGAGAGATCCTGAACTTTTTTGGTATCTACGGTTGTTCCCGGTGTTACAGCAACTCCCTGCTGTGCAGCCAGCTCCTGCGGATCAAGCTCCAGGAACTTGCCTACGACAGTCTCCGGAAGCGGCAAAAACGGAATGGACGGAATTTTGACATACATCTTGTCACTGGTCAGTACCATCGGAATGTTGAAGGACATTGCCATGTCCCCCTTCAGATTCAGCACCATTGTTAACTCGGTCTGCATCGGCTCGGACTGATGAACTGCATTAATTGAAATATCAGCGTTCTGCAGCATATTGAGCACCATGCCCGTAGTCTCATCATTCGCCCCCGCAGGTGCATCGATGGCCAGATTATTTACGGTAAGTATGCTTTTCATTTCGTAAGAATTCATCGTTAAAGCCTTGGTGGCCGATGACGATATCGCCTCTTTAGGTGATTCTTTACTTGCACATCCAGGTAGAATTACTGCAGCCGTAAGCAGCAATGCTGCAGCTGATAGTCCCCACTTTTTAATCATATTGTTCTCCTCTCCCATGTAAAAATATTACTTCCCCATGCTAATGATAAACCAATTAGCAAATACGAGAAACATTACGTTTCACATATTGCCCCGGTTTCATGCTACCCCTGCGGGTTATTATGGTCCACATGATTGGCCTGTTTCACCTTTTTGGAGCCGGATAACGGCTTGGGACCGGATGAATGGTGCTGCTTTCCGGACTGCTGATTATTCTCTGCTCCCGGTACAGGCATACTTTTGGGCTTGCTCATTTTACAACTCCTCCTATGGATTGGTCAAATTCTGCAGGGCCTGGGCACATTCGTGAATCCGTCTGGTATACTGCTGTGCCAGCTGCTGTACGGCATCGTTACGCTCATCCGCAGGACGCCCGCTCTGCTCCACATCAATCAGATTAACAGCAACCTCCCGGCTGTCCACATAGGTACAGCGGAAATCCAGGGAGTACGCCTGATGGCCGGCAGCATTGAAATGAATGAGCAGACTGCTCGGATCCGCTGCATCCCCCTGCAAGCTGAAGCTATCCCCATCCTTCATTAGCTCAGGCAGACGCTCCTGCCAGGCTGAAACAAGCGTGTTCTGATCTAACTGCATGTCTCGGTTCATTGTTATTATCCTCCTCCTTCTCCATTACATTGCGGAGAAGAGGCGGTTTTTATTCCTGTCTGTATCATACAAAAAAGCCGTCCTCCTGAGAGAACGGCTTCTATCTGCATATCATTAGCTTTAAGGAAATGGCGGAGAGGATGGGATTCGAACCCATGTGGGCTTGCACCCTAACGGTTTTCAAGACCGCCCCGTTATGACCGCTTCGGTACCTCTCCATAATGCATATGAATTTCACACGCATTAGTAATTGTACCACAATTTCCGATTATTACGCAAGTATTATTGAGAAACTTTTGGACTGATAACTTTTACATTCCGCATGTACGGCTGAAGCACTTCCGGAATCAGCACGCTGCCGTCTTCCTGCTGATAATTCTCCAGGATAGCCGCTACAGTCCGCCCTACAGCTAGTGCTGATCCATTCAGCGTATGAACGAATTCAGGCTTCGCTTTAGGCTCTTTGCGGAAGCGGATATTGGCCCGGCGGGCCTGGAAATCCTCTGTATTTGAGCATGAGGAGATTTCACGGTACATGCCGCTCTCAGGCAGCCATACCTCAAGGTCATAGGTCTTGGCCGAGGTGAAGCCCATATCGCCCGTGCAGAGCCCCAGGACGCGGTACGGAAGCTCCAGCAGCTGCAGCACGCGCTCAGCGTCTGCCGTCATCTTCTCAAGCTCCTCATAGGAGCTCTCAGGTGTAGTAAGCTTTACAAGCTCCACCTTATTAAACTGATGCTGGCGGATCAGACCACGGGTGTCGCGGCCTGCCGAGCCTGCCTCTGAACGGAAGCAGGAGCTGTAGGCGACAAAATACTTCGGCAGATCTGCAGCTGTCAGAATCTCCTCGCGGTAATAGTTGGTCACCGGAACTTCAGCTGTAGGAATCAGGTAATACTCTGTGTCACGCAGCTTAAACAGGTCTTCCTCAAACTTAGGAAGCTGGCCTGTGCCATACAGGCTGTCTTTATTGACAATTTGCGGCGGCAGCATTTCCTCATAATTGTGCTCACCGCTGTGCAGATCCATCATAAAATTAATCAATGCACGTTCAAGACGTGCTCCAAGCCCTTTATAAAACACGAATCTGGAGCCCGTTACCTTGGCAGCAGCTTCGAAGTCCAGGATGTCCAGCTGCTGTGCAAGCTCCCAGTGCGACTTCGGTGTGAATCCGAACTCACGCGGCTGGGCCCAGCGCCGGACCTCCACATTTTCCTCTTCCGATTTGCCTACCGGCACTGATGCATGAGGAATATTAGGGATACTCATCGTCAGCTCATCAATCTGTACTTCAAGCTCACGGACTTCATCATCCAGCTCTTTAATCCGGTCTGATACAGTACGCATTTCTGCGATCAGATCGTCAGCCGGCTCACCGTTCTTTTTCTTCTTGGCCACATCGCCTGAAACGACATTGCGGCGGTTCTTGAGACCCTCCGTTTCCTGCAGCAGCTCCCGCCGGCGCAGGTCAAGCTGCGGGAATCCGGCGATAAGGTCAAGCGATTTACCACGGTTGTTAAGCGCTTCTTCTACTTTAGCGTAGTCATTGCGCAATACTTTTACATCTAGCACAAAGTTTCCCTCCTGAAAACAGCCTAAACCCTTTCAGATTGCTGTTTACAGCATTGAAAGAGTCAGATTGTTCTTATATGCAGTTCTATTGTTTGGCTGCAGCACTTGCCTCTACCATATCGGCAAAGTATTGATGCAGCCGGTAATCATCTGTTAATTCCGGATGGTAGGAGGATACGAGCAGATGGTCCTGGCGTGCTGTGACAATCTCGTTGTTATAGACTGTTAGCACATCGACACCCGGACCTGCCTCACTTATCAGCGGGGCACGGATAAAGACGGCGCGGACCGGCTCACTGATCCCCTTTACATTCAGGTCACATTCAAAGCTTTCCCGCTGGCGGCCAAAGGCATTCCGGGCAACGGTAATATCCATCAGCTCCAGATGCGCGGCTTCGTCTCCGGCAATTCTCTTTGCCATTACAATCATCCCGGCACATGTACCAAAGATAGGCTTCCCCCGGTCAGAAAAGCTGCGAATGGCTTCTATAAAGCCATATTTGCGCATCAGCTTGCCGATTGTTGTGCTCTCTCCGCCGGGGATAATCAGTCCCTGTATTTCCTCAAGCTGCTCTACGCGCTTAACAGGCAGCCCTTGCGCACCTGTCTTCTCTATGCTGATAATATGCTCAGTAACAGCGCCTTGCAGCGCCAGCACTCCTATTCTCATCCGGACAACCTTCTCTCTATTAACGGCCGCGTTCTGACATGCGCTCAGCAGGAGTCAGAGTGGCAATATCAATACCCTTCATTGGAGTACCCAGATTCTTAGATACCTCAGCAATCAGCTTGTAGTCAGTAAAGTGAGTGGTTGCTTCAACGATTGCACGGGCAAATTTCTCGGGGTTGTCCGATTTAAAAATACCGGAGCCGACAAATACGCCGTCTGCACCAAGGTGCATCATCAGCGCGGCATCCGCCGGAGTGGCGACTCCGCCTGCGGCAAAGTTAACCACCGGGAGCTTACCAAGCTCATGAACTTCGAGCAGCAGCTCATACGGAACACCTAGGGTTTTGGCTTCATGGTACAGCTCGTCCTTAGACAGGCCGGTTACTTTGCGGATTTGGCTGTTAATAAAGCGCATATGCCGCACAGCTTCGACGATGTTGCCTGTTCCCGGCTCGCCTTTGGTACGGATCATGGATGCTCCTTCATTAATGCGGCGCAGGGCCTCTCCGAGATCTTTGGCTCCGCATACGAAAGGAACAGTAAAATCATGCTTGTCGATATGGAATACTTCATCTGCAGGGGTAAGGACTTCGCTCTCATCCAGGTAGTCAACGCCGAGTGATTCCAGCACTTTTGCCTCAACATAATGGCCGATACGGGCCTTTGCCATTACGGGGATGCTAACAACCTTGAGCACTTCTTCTACAATGGTTGGGTCAGCCATCCGGGCTACTCCGCCTGCTGCACGGATATCCGAAGGAACCCGTTCCAGCGCCATTACAGCTACTGCACCTGCAGCTTCGGCAATTTTCGCCTGCTCAGCATTCATGACGTCCATAATGACGCCGCCCTTTTGCATTTCTGCCATACCTCTTTTGACCCGCGATGTTCCTGTTTCCATGTCCCCAGCCCCCCGATTATCTAACTGTATCTAGCTAATTTTAGAACAGATCCTTAATCCCTGTAAACAGATCACCGAAAAAATCGCCAATTGCCCGCATCAGCAGCTTGAACCAGCCGGCCTTCTCTGCTTCCTCTGCTGTAATCAGATTGACTGTTTTTTGCTGCACGGTTTCCATACCTTCAATCTTATAGGTATAGGTTACCTTACCAACAGCAGTAGCATTGGCAATAGGAGCTACAAGTGTGGAGGCATCATTAACAGCAACAGCCGTTTCTACTGCAGGGTTTGTTGTTCCTTTTGGCACAATGAAGGTAACCCCGGCATCTGTAACTACCGGTACGTCTTCGTTTTTACCCTTTTGGACAGGCACGGTTTCCTTTCCCGCAATAACGGATTTCGCAGCAACAACCTGCTTGATCTCAAAATTATTGAAGCCGAAATCAAGCACCTTCTTCGTCTCTGTGAAACGGTGTGCCTCCGTGTCCGCCCCCATGACTACACTGATCAGACGCATACCATCACGTACTGCCGTACCGGTAAAGCAGTTGCCTGCTTTGGAGGTATGTCCTGTCTTCAGCCCGTCCAGGCCCGGATAAGCATACGCCTTGAAGTTGGCGATATCCTTATTCGCTTCAAGCATCCAGTTATAGTTAATCATCGGCTTGGTATCGCGCTCACGGAATTTATAGGATTGAATCGTTGTGAACTCAGAAAAATCAGGATGCTCTGTTACAATATATTTAGCAAGAATAGCCGCATCCATCGCAGACATCACTGTTTCCCGGTCTAACTCCGGCCGGTATTTGGAAGGCATGTCCGCCCGGTCAAGACCGGTGGAGTTAATGAAATAAGCTGTCTTCATCCCCATCTTCTGGGCTGTCTCGTTCATTAGGGTCACAAACTGCTGCTCCGAGCCGGATACCAGCTCTGCCAGAGCAACAGTAGCATCATTAGCTGAACCTACTGCCATAGCTATGTAAAGCTCTCTAACGGTATGTTGGTCACCCTGTGCCAAAAAGATCCGTGAACCGACCTGCTGGGCCGCGTTCTCCTGAATGCTGATTGTCTGATCCCAGGAAATCTGGCCATTGTTCACAGCTTCGGTAACAAGGTATTCTGTCATCATCTTGGTCATACTGGCCGGCGGCAGCGCCTCATCCGCATTATACGATAAAAGAACTTCCCCTGTAGTCGGTTCAATCAATACAGCCGAGCTTACGTTAAGTCCCAACGATTCCACCGAAGGAATCTTAACAGCTGCAGTATTCGTTGCTGCCTTATCCGCATCGGTTGTGCCTGCCTGTGAGGTGGCTGCCGGAGTCTGTACTTCGGTGGCGAATACTGCAGAACTTACTGGAGAAGCTAACATATTTAAAAGCAGACCTACTGTCGCTGTCTTAATCACTAATTGCTTGCTGCTAAATTTACGCTTGTGCTTCAAAATCACTACTCTCCTTTAATCCTCATATCCATTGCTTGTTCTATTCTAACACAGGGGTATCTGCAAAAAAAGACAGGCAGAGCGAATTATGCCCTGCCTGCCCGTATTTTGGCGAATTCACGCGATTACAAGGAGTAGTTAGGTGCTTCCTTGGTAATCTGCACATCATGCGGATGGCTCTCACGGAGTCCTGCTCCGGTAATCCGGATAAAGCTGGTATCATCACGCAGCTCGGTCAAATTCTTGGTCCCGCAGTAGCCCATACCTGAACGGAGTCCGCCAATCAGTTGGTGAACGGTATCGGAAAGAGGTCCTTTAAAAGCAACTCGTCCTTCAATGCCTTCCGGAACAAGCTTCTTGTCATCATCCTGGAAGTAGCGGTCCTTACTGCCCTGCTTCATAGCACTCATGCTGCCCATACCGCGGTACACTTTGAACTTACGACCCTGGTAGAGCTCGGACTCACCCGGGCTTTCTTCAGTGCCTGCGAACAGGCTGCCCATCATAACTGCCGATGCTCCAGCAGCAATAGCTTTGGTAATCTCGCCTGAATATTTAATCCCGCCGTCTGCGATAATAGGTACTCCGTACTCACGAGCAACGGTTGCACAATCATAAATAGCAGTAATTTGCGGTACACCGATACCGGCAATAACACGCGTGGTACAAATGGAACCAGGTCCAATACCTACCTTAACAATAGATGCGCCTGCTTCGATCAGGTCACGTGTTGCCTCGCCTGTTGCCACATTACCGGCTACAATGGTAAGGTCCGGATACTGGGCGCGCAGATTACGTACTGCTTCAATAATATTAATGTGGTGGCCGTGTGCAGAGTCAACAACCAGCAAGTCAACACCGGCTTCAACCAGCGCTTTTGCACGTTCGTTTGCATCCTTGGAAATCCCGATAGCTGCACCGACAAGGAGACGGCCCTGTGCATCTTTGGCTCCGTTAGGGAATTGAATGGCTTTCTCGATGTCTTTAATAGTAATAAGACCTTTGAGAATGTTATTGTCATCGACCAGCGGCAG
>NZ_CP009283.1:15000-80000 GCF_000758625.1 Paenibacillus sp. FSL R7-0273 | reverse complement strand
CCACCTGTCTCCGATGCTCCGAAGAGGGGCACTATCTCTAATGCTTTCATCGGGATGTCAAGACCTGGTAAGGTTCTTCGCGTTGCTTCGAATTAAACCACATACTCCACTGCTTGTGCGGGTCCCCGTCAATTCCTTTGAGTTTCAGTCTTGCGACCGTACTCCCCAGGCGGAGTGCTTACTGTGTTAACTTCGGCACCAAGGGTATCGAAACCCCTAACACCTAGCACTCATCGTTTACGGCGTGGACTACCAGGGTATCTAATCCTGTTTGCTCCCCACGCTTTCGCGCCTCAGCGTCAGTTACAGCCCAGAAAGTCGCCTTCGCCACTGGTGTTCCTCCACATCTCTACGCATTTCACCGCTACACGTGGAATTCCACTTTCCTCTTCTGTACTCAAGCCACCCAGTTTCCAGTGCGACCTCAGGTTGAGCCCAAGGTTTAAACACCAGACTTAAATAGCCGCCTGCGCGCGCTTTACGCCCAATAATTCCGGACAACGCTTGCCCCCTACGTATTACCGCGGCTGCTGGCACGTAGTTAGCCGGGGCTTTCTTCTCAGGTACCGTCACTCCGGTAGCAGTTACTCTACCGGACGTTCTTCCCTGGCAACAGAGCTTTACGATCCGAAAACCTTCATCACTCACGCGGCGTTGCTCCGTCAGGCTTTCGCCCATTGCGGAAGATTCCCTACTGCTGCCTCCCGTAGGAGTCTGGGCCGTGTCTCAGTCCCAGTGTGGCCGTTCACCCTCTCAGGTCGGCTACGCATCGTCGCCTTGGTGAGCCGTTACCCCACCAACTAGCTAATGCGCCGCAGGCCCATCCCTTAATGACAGATTGCTCCGCCTTTCATTCTCCCTTCATGAGAAAAAAGAAATTATCCGGTATTAGCTACCGTTTCCGGTAGTTATCCCAGGCTAAGGGGCAGGTTGCCTACGTGTTACTCACCCGTCCGCCGCTAAGCTTACCCCGAAGGATAAGCTCCGCTCGACTTGCATGTATTAGGCACGCCGCCAGCGTTCGTCCTGAGCCAGGATCAAACTCTCCAAATTGGTATTTAGAAAGAGCGATTGCTCATTTTGAAACATCTGACGAGAATTTGCATTCTCTACTTTTGGATCTCACCGAAGTGATTTCCAGATACTCACTCGTTGTTCAGTTTTCAAAGATCAAGCTCATTGTTACCTTCGATGTTCTCGTCAGCAGCAACTCTTATACTATATCACATCCAGCCGATCGTTGCAAGCTCTTTTTTAATTTCTTTTTTCGAGCTTAGCTTCGATGCATTTCAGCGTTTCGCGGCCAGATATAGAATATACCATGTAGAGAAAAGGAATGCAAGCATTATTTTAAAAAAGTGAATTTCATTTAAAGCAATTCTGCTAAGTTCTATAGACAAACCAAAGGAGCTGCTTCCGCAGCCCCTTTGGTAATGCCAGATTAGTCTTTGTTACGCATATGAGGGAACAGCAGCACATCACGGATAGAGGCAGCATTAGTAAGCAGCATAATCAGACGGTCTACACCGATTCCAAGTCCGCCTGTTGGCGGCATACCATACTCAAGCGCACGGATGAAATCATCATCCATCTCATGAGCCTCGTCATTCCCCTGCTCTTTCTCGTGAATCTGCGCTTCAAAGCGCTGACGCTGGTCAATCGGGTCATTGAGCTCACTGAATGCATTAGCGTGCTCACGGGCAACGATAAACAGCTCAAAGCGGTCTGTAAAGCGCGGATCCTGATCGTTCTTCTTCGCCAGCGGCGAGATTTCGACCGGATGCCCCATAACAAATGTAGGCTGTATAAGCGTTTCTTCTACAAACTGCTCGAAAAAGGCATTTAGAATGTGGCCGAAGGTCATATGCTTTTCAACCGGAACACGGTGCTCCTTAGCCAGACGCTGTGCTTCCTCATCCGTCATATGAACGCCAAAGTCAACGCCAGTCACTTCTTTGACTGCATCAACCATGCTTACACGGCGCCATCCCGGCGACAGGTCAACCTCATGTCCCTGATAGTTGATCTTTTGGCTGCCAAGCACTTCCTGGGCAATATGAGCAATCATGTTTTCGGTAAGCTGCATGATATCCTTGTAGTCAGCATAAGCTTCGTACAGCTCGATCATCGTAAACTCAGGGTTATGGCGTGTCGAAATCCCTTCATTACGGTATACACGACCTATTTCATATACCTTCTCCAGACCGCCGACAATCAGGCGCTTCAGGTGAAGCTCAATAGCGATCCGCATATACAGCTGCATATCCAGTGTATTGTGGTGAGTAATGAACGGACGGGCAGCTGCTCCGCCGGCAATGGAATGCAGTGTCGGAGTTTCAACCTCAAGATAGCCGAGCGAATCCAGATAACGGCGCATTGACTGAATAATCCGTGAACGGGCAATAAACGTCTGCTGTACCTCAGGGTTAATAATCAGATCCACATAACGCTGACGGTAGCGAAGCTCAACATCCTTAAGCCCGTGATACTTCTCAGGGAGCGGAAGCAGAGATTTGGACAATACCTCCAGATTGCTTGCTTTAATCGAGGTCTCTCCTGTCTTCGTCTTGAACACGGTTCCGCGCACCCCGATGATATCCCCCAGATCGAGCACGTTGAATGCCGCATACTGTTCTTCAGGAATGCTGTCCTGGCGCACATAAATCTGGATTTTACCGCTCAGGTCCTGGATGTGGGCGAAGCTCGCTTTTCCCATAACCCGTTTGGCCATAATACGTCCGGCAATGCTTACATCCAGATTAAGCTCGTCCAGCTCTTCTTTGGTTTGTCCGTCATATTTAGCCAGAAGATCCCCGGCTCCTGCGTTACGCTCATACTTTTTGCCGAACGGGTCGAAGCCCAGGGCACGCAGCTCGTCCAATTTGGCACGGCGGATCCGCAGCAGCTCGCTAAGCTCGCTCTCCGTGTTCTCCACTGTATTCAATTCCTCAGTCATGTTCGTTCATCCTCTCTAAAACCATCATGTCATATACATAAGAAGAAACGGCTCCCCAGGCTTAGAGCAAGGGCAGTCCGTTTCAGTGCAAAATCCGAAAAAAAGCTTCCCTAAGGAAGCTTTCAGGGGTGTAACGGTTAGTTACTTCATTGTGATATCGAGAATTTTATATTGAATGACGCCTGCAGGAACACTGACATCGACGACAGTGCCGATTTTTTTGCCCATGATGGCTCTACCTACCGGACTTTCGTTGGAGATTTTGTTGTTGAGCGGGTCAGATTCAGCTGTTCCAACAATCGTATATTCCATTACTTCGCCATACTCCAGGTCCTCAACACTGACGGTTACTCCGACACTTACCACATCAGTAACAATTTCGTCGCTGTTGATAATCCGGGCGTTGCGGAGCATTTTCTCCAAAGTGATAATACGGCCTTCAATAAAAGCCTGCTCGTTCTTCGCGTCCTCATACTCCGAGTTCTCGCTGATATCTCCGTATCCGATAGCCACTTTGATCCGCTCAGCCACTTCACGGCGCTTAACAGATTTGAGGGTCTCCAGTTCTTCTTCCAGACGTTTAAGTCCGTCCGGCGTAAGGATGACTTCTTTATCGCTCATCTCAACCGATTCTCCTGTCGTATACATTTATTGAAAACACCATACTATATGCGAATCCGGAGGGATCAGAACCCTCCCTGCTGCATTAATGCTTGCTGTAACGGCGATTTTATACTGTGAAATTATATTGGAACCGTTACTAAATGTCAATGACGCCCCATATAAAGTTCAGTGTTATCGGATAATGTATGCCAGAGCCGCTTAAAACCTCTTACTTCGGGGAATAAGTACAGCGTCTATACAGCAGACAATGACGGGCTCCCGCTCTCCTGATCCTCTTCAGCCCCGAGCTGGTCGACAAAATCATGCAAGATCCGCACCATCTCATCCCGCTCCGTTCCTTCCATGATGTGATCCTTCACCCGTGCTGCAGCCCTGAAGCCTTTGAGATACCAGGCCAGGTGCTTGCGCATTTCGCGTACAGCTACAGCCTCTCCCTTGAGGGCGATCAGACGGTCCATGTGCAAAATGGCTACCTTGATCTTCTCTTCTGCTCCAGGCTCGGGCATCAGCTCCCCTGTGCTCAAATACTGCACGGTCCGGTATAGCATCCACGGATTGCCCAGCGCGCCGCGGCCGATCATTACACCGTCACAGCCGGTCTGGTCGAGCATTGCACGCGCATCCTCAGGAGTATTAACATCACCATTGCCGATAACCGGAATGGAGACAGCCTCTTTAGCCATTCTGATATACTTCCAGTCAGCACGTCCGGTATAGAGCTGCTCACGCGTACGCCCGTGTACACTGACCGCCTGGCCTCCGGCACGTTCAACCGCACGCGCATTTTCCTCGACAAAAATATGCTCGCTGTCCCAGCCGATCCGCATTTTGACGGTAACCGGCTTATCCACCGCTTCTACCACTGCCGACACCATCTCGTATATCTTTTCAGGATTCAAAAGCCAGCGCGCACCGGCGTCACACTTTGTCACCTTGGGTACAGGACAGCCCATGTTGATATCGATGATATCCGCATTAGTCTCCTTATCGACAACCTTCGCAGCCTCAACCAGTGACGCACGGTCACCGCCAAAAATCTGCAGGCTAAGCGGCTTCTCCCGCTCATCAACAAACAGCATCTCACGCGTACGCTTGTTGCCGTGCAGTATGGCCTTGTCACTGACCATCTCCGCGCAGACCAGGCCTGTGCCGAATTCTTTGGCAATCAGGCGGAATGCCGGATTACATACGCCAGCCATCGGTGCCAGAACGACCTGATTCTTCATTTCAATACCGCCGATTTTCAGCATGCTAATTCACTTCCTCAAAATAATGTTGTATATAAAGGCACTCCGCACCATGGATCTCCGCCATTATAGGGCGGGATCGGCCAGCTCTTCGGCTGATACACCGAGAACATCCGCAATTTTATTTAAAATTTTATCCTCTAAACGTCGGTTTCCCCTCTCCACCGCACCCAGTACGGCTAGAGAAATTCCGACAGTATCCGCCAGCTGCTGCTGGGTGTAGCCTTTTAGCTTCCGGAATGCTCTGACCCGTCTTCCCATTCGTTTGATGTCCACAAGCGCATTCCTTCCTTTCCGTCCAAATCTTTAAGCGCCGCAGCCAGCCTTCCATAGAGGAGCCCCTGTGAATCATCCTGCGGGACAATGTCACTTAGCGGAACCAGTACAAATGCCCGCTCCATCATCCGGGGATGCGGCAGTGTTAAATCGGGCGTGTCCAGACTCCGGCCTTCCACCCACAGCAAATCCAGATCAACCGTACGCGGGCCGTAACGGATATCCCGCACACGGCCGAGCTGATTCTCAATCTCCAGCATCTCCCGGAGCAGCTCCTCCGGTGCAAGCGTTGTACGGAGTGCGGCAGCCATATTCAAAAACTGCGGCTGATCAAGGTAACCGACCGGCTCGGTCTCATAAATACGGGAGCAGCGCAATACTTTAATGGCCTCATGCTGGTCAAGCCTGTGCAGGGCTTCCTTCAGTGTAGCCTCACGGTTACCCAGATTAGCCCCTAAAGCAATATAAGCCTCTGATGCCTCAGAGGTGGAATGTATGTTCATGGACCTGTCTCACTTTCTCGTTCTGCGCAGCTCTACAGTGACACCCTGAAAATGAATGTCGAACGGCGGATGCGGCTTGGTCACTTTAACCGTTACCGCATTGATAATAGTATAAGTGTCCAGTAACACGGATGCAATACGTTCCGCCAAAGCTTCAATTAACTTAAAGGACTCTGTTTCGACAATATTTTTAACGGTGTAGTGCACTTCGGCATAGTTCACCGTCTGGGTCAGATCATCATTCTGTCCTGCCGCCTGCAGGTCAAGCTCAAGCTCCAGATCGATATAGAAACGCTGCCCAAGCTTGCGCTCCTCTTCAAACACGCCGTGATATCCGTAGTATTCCATGCGGTGCAGCTTCATTTTATCCATATAGAGTACCTGCCTTTTTATTTAAAATAATCTTCCGCCGTAATCGGGGCTATTCCCGCACCAGCAGGGGCGAAGAGTAGAGCATCGCATCGCACATCTGCACGGTACGTCTGATACTGGCCACATCATGCACCCGCACGATCTGACAGCCCTGAGCAATTCCAAAGGCCACTGTCGCAGCAGTCCCCTCTACTACATCATCAGCCGGAAGATCCAGTACGGTACGGATGAATTTTTTGCGCGAGGTTGCCAGCAGTACCGGATAACCCATCCCGGTGAGACTGTCCAGCGCCATCATTGCCTGCAGATTCTCAGTGTAATCCTTGGCAAAACCGATCCCCGGATCAAGAATGATATTCTCCGGCTTGACGCCTGCCGCTAATGCCAGCTCAATGCTGCCCTGAAGATCAGCGGACATATCGGCCTGCAGATCCGTATAGCTGCGGTCATGACGGTTATGCATCAGAATAATCGGACAGCCCGCTTCAGCAGCTGCTTGTGCCATACCCGGGTCTGCTTTTGCCCCCCATACATCATTGATGATGTGTGCTCCCGCCTGAACAGCCTGACGGGCAACCTCCGCCTTATAGGTATCTATAGAAAGGATCAGCTGCGGGGCTGCACGGTGGATACTCTCAATTACCGGAAGTACCCGGCCCAGCTCCTCCTGCAAATTCACAGGCTCATGCCCCGGCCGCGTGGATTCACCGCCTATATCAATAATATCTGCACCTTCTGCAGCCATTTGCAGCGCGTACGCTACTGCCCGTTCAGGATCTGTCCACAATCCCCCGTCAGAGAAGGAGTCAGGCGTTACATTCAGGATACCCATAATTAATGTACGGCTGCCCAGGGTCAGGGTGCTGTGTGAAAAATGATAGGTCCGCTTATATATGACAGGTTTCATCTCAGCGCTTCCGTCCTTTCTCTGTATAACCGGATCAGTCCGGCGGTATGCCTTCCGCAGAACCCTTTACCTGCTTGAAAAGGCTCATTGCCCTGCCAAAGCATGGTTACCGGGACAATCTCCTGTATGGAGTTCGTCAAAAATATCTCATCGGCCGCCAGCAGCTGCTCCCAGCGGTAGAAGCCCTGCTCTGCCTGCAGGCCGGCTTCCGGAGCCAGCCTGAGCACCATTTCCCGGGTAATTCCCGGCAGAATTCCTGCCTTGATATCAGGGGTATAGAGTACATCATCTTTGATGTAAAAGATGTTGCTGACTATTCCTTCGGCAATATAGCCTTGGCCGGTCAGCATCAGTCCCTCTGCTCCCCCGGCCGCTGAGGGATATCCGGCAAGCTCACGCTTAGCCAGAATATTATTCATGTAATGCAGTGACTTCAGCCTTACCGGACCTTCCGGTGTATTGCGCGGTGTGTTCAGTAATTGCAGCCCTTTGCCTTCCAGGTATAGCGCCGGATCCAGCTTTGGCAGCTCCTTGATGTACAGCAGATGATTAGGCTGGCGGTACTCTCCCGCCGGAAGCCCCAGTATATCCTCTCCCGCAGTAACGGTATAACGGATATATGCTTCCTCCAGCCCGTTAGCCTCCATCACTTGCGTAATCCATTTGCTGAGAGATGCTTCATCCGCCTCAAAGGGAATGCCCAGCTGTCTGCAGCCGTCAGCGAGTCTCTCTAAATGCTGCTGCAGCAAAAAAGGAACTCCGCCGTAGGTGCGGAAGGTTTCAAACAGACCCATGCCGTACAAAAAGCCGTGATCCAGAGCGGACACCACGGCGTCTTTGGCTTCAACTGCTGTATGGTTTAATCCTATATATTTCATGCCGGCTCTCCGGCTCTCCGTTTCAGGAAGTTGCGGAGCATCGTATGCCCATGATCGGTAATGATGGATTCCGGGTGGAATTGTACGCCTTCAATCGGGTATTCCTTATGGCGCAGCGCCATAATTTCACCTTCGGCTGTCTCTGCAGTAATCTCCAGGCAGTCCGGCAGGCTCTCCCGCTCAACGATCAGCGAGTGGTATCTTGTAGCCGTGAACGGCGATTCCATACCCTCGAAGACAGAGGTGCCGTTATGGTGGATCGGCGAGGTTTTGCCGTGCATCAGGCGCTCCGCACGGATCACATTCCCGCCAAAGGCCTGTCCGATTGCCTGGTGTCCCAGACATACGCCAAAGATCGGGATTACACCCTTAAAGTGCTGCAGCAGCTCAAGGCTGATCCCCGCTTCATTCGGTGTACACGGTCCCGGTGAAATCAGGATATGATCAGGCGCCATGGCTTCAATCTCCCCGATTGTAATCTCATCATTGCGGTGCACCTTCACATCCTCCCCAAGCTCTCCCAAGTATTGCACCAGGTTATAGGTAAAGGAATCATAGTTATCGATGACCAAGATCATAGTGCTGCTCCCCCTTTGGCTCTGCTAGCGGCCAGGGATTCTTGCTGCAGCTCGCTGCAGAGAACCGCCTTGACCACTGCTTTGGCTTTGTTATGGCATTCCCGGTATTCGCGGTACGGCTCGGAATCGATCACAATGCCCGCACCTGTCTGAATGTAGCCTGTCCCGTCCTTCACAGCCAGTGTTCTTATTATAATATTTAATTCCATATTGCCGTTATAGTCAATCCAGCCCATGGAGCCCGTATACGGCCCGCGGCGTACCGGCTCCAGCTCTTCGATGATTTCCATTGTGCGCACCTTGGGCGCGCCGGTAATGGTGCCGCCGGGGAATAAGGCGGCCATCACAGCATAAGCATCCTTGCCGGAGGCGATGCGGCCCTCCACCTGCGAGACGAGATGCATCACATGCGAGTATCGCTCGACGGTCAGCAGCTCAGGCACGCTGACCGACCCGTACGCAGCGACACGTCCGATGTCGTTGCGCTCCAGATCGACAAGCATGATATGCTCGGCGATCTCCTTCTCGCTCCCGCGCAGCTCCGCCTCCATGGCGGCGTCTTCCGCGGGAGTAAGGCCCCGGCGCCGGGTGCCGGCAATGGGGCGGGCAGAGACCTTGTCCCCGTGCAGCTTGACGAGCAGCTCCGGCGAAGCGCTGGAAAGCGCGAAGCCAGGCGAGCGGAGCAGCCCCATGTACGGGGATGGGTTGAGCCTGCGCAGCCATTCATAAACATCCTCCGGTGGGGATTTCAGCTGCGCCTCCTGACGCAGCGAGAGGTTCACCTGGAATACGTCGCCCTGGCGGATGTATTCCTGAACATCCTGCACAGCCTGCTGAAACTGCTCCGGAGAGAAGTCTGACTGCATGCCCGGCCATTGACCGGTCAGGCTCCCGTTTTCTTCAACTGCAGCAATGATGCGGCTGTAATCCTGCGATAAATATTCCTCCGGCACCGAAGCAGCGCTGAGCTGCTTCCACTCTCCAAGCATCTCTTCTGCGCGTATCACCGCCGCTTCATAGAGAGCCTGCAGCGCTGACGGATTCTGTCTGGAATCATCAGTAACCGGGCTATGAACCGTGCAGTAAAGGCTATTATCCTCATGGTCATAGATCCAGAGCTCTTCAAAGCGCATAAACAGATAATCGGGAAAACCCGGGTTGTCTGCAGCCAGAGAAGGCAGCAGCTCAAGGGAGCGGACTACATCATAGCCAAGAAAGCCGATACAGCCCCCGGCAAACGGCGGCAGCCCTGGTGTATTCACAGACGGAGATAGATATGGCTTCATCCAGCCATTCAGCACATCCAGCGGTTTGCCATGCAGCTCAGCAGGGTCCGCCTGAAAAGCATCAGCAGCGTTGTCTGCTGTCATCTGCAGTATCCGGACCTCCGCTCGTCCGTCCTTCCCCTCCAGTACAGAAACAGGCTGCAGTCCCAAATAGGTATACCGGCCGCCCTTTCCGCTCTCCAGCACTACTGAGTAAGGTGAGGCCTGCTCCCAGGCGCTTATCCACGATGCCGGAAGTCCAGGCTGCTCCTGCACCGACCGTATAATTAAAGGCAGAAGGCTCCAGCTGCCGTCAGCCCATTGTTCCCAATCCTGATACGCTGTTAAAATCTCCAAAGCCATCCTCCTAAAAGTTTTGTGAAGCTGACGCTTCTTTGTTCTACTTCGCAGCAAAACTCATCTCGTTCATCATATATTGCCTGTCAGTATACTGTACTTCCGGCTGGTTTGAAAGCCCCGGATGATGATTTCAGCAAAAATAAACAGGATTGTGCACAAAATCATTTTTCTAAAAAAGCAATCACTTCATTTTCATCTACAGCATACACCAAAAAGAGCCCTCACTATCCTGCATAAGCAGATAGGAGGGCCCCCGTTACATATTCGCCACGAATTAAACTTCGAAGTTATAGAGTGGAGTGCTCAGGTAACGCTCGCCGTTACTTGGAATGACAACAACCACTTTCTTGCCTGCGCCAAGCTCCTTGGCAACCTTCAGCGCCGCGAAAACAGCAGCACCGGAGGAAATACCGGACAGTACGCCTTCTTCTTTAGCTACACGGCGCGCTGTTTCGAATGCTTCGTCGTTCTCAACATGAATGATCTCATCATAAACGTTCTGGTTGAGGATCTCAGGAATGAAGTTAGCACCAATACCCTGAATTTTGTGTGGACCGGGCTTGCCGCCGGCCAGAATCGGAGAGGCTGCTGGTTCTACAGCATAAACCTTCACTCCAGGATATTGTTTCTTCAGCACTTCGCCGGCACCGGAAATTGTTCCGCCTGTACCGATACCTGCAACGAAGGCATCCAGAGGCCCGCCGATGGATTCGATTGCTTCTACAATTTCAGGACCTGTAGTTTCAAGGTGAATCTTAAGATTGGCTTTATTCTTAAACTGGTCTGCAAGGAAGTAATCCGGATTCTCGGCCAGGATCTGCTCGGCTTTCTTAACTGCGCCGTTCATCCCTTCGGAGCCCGGAGTCAGTACGAGTTCAGCACCATAGGCACGAAGCAGGTTCCGGCGCTCAAGGCTCATCGTTTCAGGCATAACAATGATCGCTTTATAGCCTTTGGCAGCAGCAACCAGCGCAAGACCTATACCGGTGTTACCGCTTGTAGCTTCCACGATCGTGCCGCCCGGCTTAAGCAGCCCTTCCTTCTCAGCCTCTTCAACGATGCTGAGGGCAATGCGGTCCTTAACGCTGGAGCCCGGGTTCTGGTATTCCAGCTTCAAATAGATCTCTGCTGAACCTTCCTGAGCAAGGCGGTTCAGACGGACGAGCGGGGTGCCACCGATCAGATCTGTTACACTGTTAACGACTTTAGCCATGAGCAAAAAACCTCCTTGGAATAGTAAATGATATATGAGTACATAACTTGTGACAGATGTCTTCAGTATGTAATACCTTCACCAGGATATCAGTACCGCAGCGCCAAGTTATAACGCTGTACAGCGGCTATCTTGTGTCTTCTGCCGCCGATCATTCCCGACTAAAACAGTAGGTTTTACATTTATCCTCATATTATCAATCTTGCAGGCCATTGTCAATATCATTGTCAATATATATCGCTGTATCATATTTCTTGCGCAGGTCGCTTTCCACCTGCTGAAGCGGGGCTGCCTGCCCCAGCGCCAGCTCCTGCCTTACCTGCTCCCGGATCTCTGCCTTATCCGCCCCGGGAGGCTCGATAATCCGTTCAAGCCGGATTACAGCATAATCCTCCCCGGCGGATAGGGGCCCCGCAATATCACCGGATTCAAGCCCGGCTGCTGTCCTCAGCAGCTCGGCCGGCCAGAACGGATCATCTTCCTCCACCGTCCCGATGCTCCCGCCGTGCTCTCTGCTCTCGGCATCCGTTGAGACCTCAGCGGCTACAGCCGCGAATTGCTCACCCTGCGCCAGCCGGTCCATTACAAGATCGGCCTCTTCATAGGTATTCACTCTAATGATGGACAGCTGCAGCTGTTTCTTAGGTGCAAAGCGCTCTGCATTCTCCAACAGATATCGGTCAATTGCCGAATCGCTAATCGTTATGTCCGCTGTCGCCACTGCCTGAAGCGTAAGCCGGTAAACCGTCTCTTCGCGTACCTCCTGGCGGGACAAGCCCAGCTCTGACAGCATTTGCGCGTAATACTGCTCCTCAGACCCGTATCCGGCCATGCTGCGCCGGAGCTCCTCCTCAATATCAGCATCCGTTACAGTAATGCCAAGCGCTTTGGCTTCTTTTGCAACTACAATGTGATTGAGCATGGCCAGCAGTACTTCATCTCCGTGTTTTTTGGCAAGCTCATCCATCCATTCCCGGTCCGTTACCGGCTGTCCGCCCGCTGTGGCAATGTCTGCCGGCTCTCCCTCCACAGCTTCTCCCTTCAGAACAGCCATAGCCCGCAGGCTCCAGAAGAGCAGTCCGCCAAGCACCATAGTACCGACCGCAAGGATAACAACGGCATTTCGCAGCACGCGCTCCTGTCTAGTCATCATCGCACAGCCCTACGATCTTGCTTGATCCAGGATCGCCTGCATTTCGTCCTTCTTAAATAAATAGGCTTCGTTGCAAAAATGGCATACAACCTCCGCCTCATCATCCTCTTCAATTAACCGCTCCAGCTCAGCCTCGCCCAGACTGATCAGAGTCTGCTCAACCCGCTCGCGCGAGCATTGGCACTTAAACACAATATCAAGCCCGTCAAGAATAACCGCATCCGGCAAAAGATAGGTCAGCATCTCCTCAGGCTCAAGTCCCTGATCCAGCAGCGCCGTAACAGAAGGCATCGTGCTCAGTGTCTGCTCAATTTCGCTGATTTCGGCATCTGTAAGACCCGGAAGCAGCTGAATAATAAAGCCGCCTGCTACACGTACCGAGTTATCAGTCTCAACCAGCACGCCAAGCCCGACTGCTGCAGGTGTCTGTTCAGAAATAGCAAAATAGTACGTAAAATCATCGCCCAGCTCACCGGAAACAATAGGTACACTGCCGCGATACGGCTCCTTAAGCCCCAGATCCTTGCTGACATCGATGAACCCTTCCGTTCCCACAGCGCCTGCGACATCCAGCTTCCCAAGGCTGTTGCTCGGCAAATGAACATGCGGATTGCTTACATAGCCCCGCACTTCCCCCCGGGCATTAGACTCAGCGGTAATCTGTCCAATCGGACCGTTGCCTTTAACCATTACTGTGAGCTTCTCTTCTCCCTTAAGCATAGCGCCCATCATGGCTGCAGCGGTTGCTGTACGGCCCAGCGCAGCCGTGGCTGTCGGGTAAGTGTCATGTCTGCGCCGCAGCTCATCAACAAGCTCTGTCGTCCGGACCGCAAATGCCCTCACTCTGCCGTGGAGTGCAGTTCCCCGTACCAGCCGGTCTTTTTTATTATCCATTGGGTCATACCCTCCTGTCTCTGAGCCTGATTCAGGCTTCTTTATCTTTATTGATTACGGTCATAAATAATACGCAGACCTTCAAGTGTAAGCATCGGGTTCACTTCATCTATGCAATCCGTCTCTCCGGCAATAAGTGTAGCCAGCCCTCCGGTCGCGATAACCTTCAGCACGGGTGCGTTCATCTCCTGCTTGATTCTCCGTACAATTCCCTCAACCTGTCCGGCATAGCCAAAAATAATTCCGGCCTGCATAGCATGCACGGTATTGCGCCCGATCACTTTCTTGGGCTTCTCCAGCTCAATGCGCGGCAGCTTTGATGCCCGCTGGTACAAGGCTTCGGTAGAAATCACAAGGCCCGGAACAATGGCCCCGCCCAGGTAATTGGCACCGGCATCAATACAGTCGAATGTAGTCGCTGTCCCGAAGTCTACCACCACTAGCGGGCATTTGTATTGTTCGATGGCGGCAACGGCATTTACAATCCGGTCAGCACCGACTTCACGGGGATTCTCATACCGCAGGTTAAGCCCGGTCTTGATACCGGGACCTACAAGCAGAGGGTCCTTGCCGATATATTTTACACACATCTCCACAATGACCTGAACAAGCGGAGGTACGACAGAGGAGATAATGACACCTTCCACGTCCTTAAAGGACATATTCGACATCTGGAACAGATTGTGAATCAGCACACCGTATTCATCAACTGTGGACTGGCGGGCCGTGCTGAGCCGGAAATGATGCAGCAGTTCACGCTTCCGGTATATGCCGAGTACGATGTTAGTATTGCCGATATCGACTACAAGCATCATGAGAGCGTTCCCTCCTTCCGGGCATTCAGATCCAGACTGATATCCAGACTGTTAAAGGAATATGTCAGTCGTCCTACAGAAATCACATCCACACCAGATTCAGCTATGCCGCGTATGGTTTCAAGCGTTACGTTGCCGGAAGCTTCTGTTTTGACATGAGGAGCTTTGGTTTTAATTCTCCGGACTGCTTCCTTCATCAGATCGGGCGCCATATTGTCCAGCATAATAATATCTGCACCGGCTGCAAGCGCCTCTTCCACCTGCTCAAGGCTCTCTGTCTCCACTTCAATAGTCATGGTATGCGGGATATTCGCTCGGGCCCGGCCGACTGCCTGAAGAATGCCGCCGGCTCCCTTGATATGATTGTCCTTAATCATTACGGCATCATATAAACCGAACCGGTGATTGGCACCGCCCCCGACGCGGACAGCATACTTCTCCAGCATCCGGTGACCCGGCGTTGTTTTGCGAGTATCTACCAGCCTTGTCTTTAGACCATCGAGCTCTTCAACAAAAGCGGCAGTCCGGGTAGCTATACCTGATAACCGCTGCATTAGATTAAGCGCAAGCCGCTCACCGGTCAAAATGGCATGCGTACTTCCTTCCACCTCGGCAATTACTGTCCCTTTCGACACAGCCTGGCCATCCTGAACCTTGGCTGTGAATCTGAGCGACGGGTCGACTACTTCAAACACCAGCTCAGCTACAGGCAGACCGCAGATGACACCGGCTTCCTTCACATGGATTATACCTTTAGATTCATGGCCTGCCGGTATCGTTGTCCGGGTTGTAATATCACCCGAGCCCACATCCTCCTGCAGCCAGCTTTTAATCAGCTGTACCAGCTCTTCATTATAACCGTTAAACATCATCGCTAAATTCCTCCACTATGCCCAGATCACGGATCTGGAGCAAATGTTTCTGCCAGTTTGCATCATCCCGCAGCGGATAATCCTCCCGGTAATGGGCTCCGCGGCTCTCCTGCCGTGCCAATGCAGACTCTGTAATCAGCAGACAGCAGGTAAGCATATTGGCGAACTCATATTCCTCACGTCTGGTGAGTGCAGCACCGAATATCGGCAGCTGCCGCTTCAGCTCATCCAGCCCTTTATTAAGCATTCCCTCATTACGCCGCAAGCCGGCATAACGCACCATAACCTTCTGCAGCTTCAGCCTGCGCTCCACAATAGCCTGAATCGGAGCTTCTGTACGTCCTTGATTGCAGCCGGCAGAAAGGCTGGTCCAATCAGCCGGAGCAAGCCCGCGGATGCGTTCCGTAATCCGCCGTCCGAATACAATGGCTTCAGACAAAGAGTTGCTGGCCAAACGGTTCGCTCCCTGCACTCCGGTCGAGGACACCTCACCGCAGGCAAACAGCCGGGCGATATTGCTTTCACCGTTCAGATCAGTTTTGATGCCCCCCATCATATAATGCGCAGCAGGAGCCACAGGAATCCAGTCACTCGTAATATCGAGTCCATAGCCCATACAGGTCTCATAAATAGTCGGAAAACGGTGCTTCACCATATCAGCTGGCTCATGGGTAATATCAAGGTAGACGAAGGTTGACTTGGTCAGCTCCATCTCACTGACAATAGCCCGGGCGACAATATCACGCGGTGCAAGCTCAAGCAGCTCATGATACCGCTCCATAAAGCGTTCTCCATGAATATTCCGCAGTACAGCACCCTCCCCGCGCAAGGCCTCCGAGATCAGAAACCGCGGTGCTCCGGGATAGCTCAGCGCAGTCGGATGGAACTGGATAAACTCCATATCACGCACATGGGCCCCTGCCCGGTAAGCTATCGCAACGCCGTCACCGGTGGCTACTTCAGGATTGGTTGTATATCGGTATAACTGACCTGCTCCTCCCGAGCAGAGCACGGTGGCGTCTGCCTGCAGGAACAGCCGCTCCCCGTTAGGCCGCAGCACCAGCGCTCCGGCACATTCACCGTTGTCTGTAATCAGATCGATGACGAAATGATCATCCCAGACCTCAATATTCTTTTCCTGCTTCACCTGCTCTATAAGCGCACGTACAATCTCATACCCGGTAGCATCTCCGTTGGCATGCAAAATACGGCGGTGGCTATGCGCCCCTTCCTGGGTTAAAGCCAATACACCGTTCTCTTCATCGAATATGGTGCCCAGCCGGATTAGCTCATGTACACCCGCGGGCCCTTCATGAACCAGTACATCAACTGCCGATGAAGAGTTAAGCCCGGCACCTGCCAGCAAAGTATCCTGCCGGTGATATGCCGGTGAATCCTCCTTGGAGAACACCGCGGCAATCCCGCCTTGTGCATACCGGGTATTGCTCTCCATCAGCGATTTCTTGGTAATCACAATGACCTTCCGGTCCTCCGCGGCTTTAATTGCAGTGAACAAGCCTGCTATTCCTGAACCGATTACAATAACATCTGTCTTGACTGAAGGAAGCTCGCGAACATTGAAATCTACTAAATATTGTGGAATCATGACCGCTAATCACCTGTTTCAACGAAAGAGTAGCGCATGCTACCGGACTTGTAGCATGCGCTCTAAGGAGGTTCTGGCTTTGTCGGCGACAGCGGGCGGTACGTAAATCTGCGGCTTCATCGTCTCCAGGCATTTTACCAGTTTTTTTAGGTTGTTTACCTTCATATTAGGGCAGACAAGGAATTTTGTAGCAAAATGGAATTCCTTATCCGGACTGTCCTTGCGCAGCTGGTAGCCTGTTCCGTCCTCTGTTCCAACGATGAACTGCCGGCGGTCCGATTTCCGGCAATAATCGATAATCGACGTCGTGCTGCCAACATAGTCTCCCATTGCAACCACTTCAGGCCGGCACTCCGGATGAACCACAAATTCAGCCTCCGGATATTTGGCTTTCATCTCGATCACATCTTTAACCGTAAGCATATCATGCGTGTTGCAGTAGCCTTCCCAGATAATCAGCTTCTTGCCGGTCTTCTCCTGGACGTAATGTCCGAGATTCTTATCCGGTACCCAGATAATTTCTTCCGCATCCAGTGATTCTATGACCCGGACAGCATTCGCCGAGGTACAGCAAATATCCGTCTCTGCTTTGATTTCGGCGGATGAGTTGATGTACGTTACAACCTTGGCATTCGGATGCTGGGCCTTGAGCCTGCGAAGTCCGTCCACGTTGACCATATCGGCCATCGGGCAGCCCGCGCGTTCATCAGGAATGATTACTGTTTTGTTCGGAGCAAGAATCTTAGCGCTTTCCCCCATAAAATGAACGCCGCAGAACACGATAACCTCTGCATCCGTCTCCGCCGCCTTTTGAGCAAGCAAAAAAGAATCGCCCCGGAAATCCGCTACCTCCTGAATTTCATCACGCTGATAATAATGAGCCAGAATAATTGCATTACGTTCCTTCTTAAGCTGTTCGAGGCGCCCACGAAGTTCGCGGTTCATTTCCTGCTTGCGCTCAAGCGCCAGAGCTTCCACGGTTAAATTTCCCCCTTAATTCTATTGGCTTCTACGCCTATTTCATGGATTTTATATAATTTAATAGTTAATCACTAATGTACACAACGTAATCCCCACTGTCAATGTAACGAAACGGAATCTGCATGCTTCCGGAATAACAAAATGTCAGAATGACAATTAGCGGCGAAGCAAGCTCCAGCCTTTTACTCCATAAAAAAACCGGAGAACCAACTGGTTCTCCGGTGTGCGATCCTTCCGTATTACTATACCTTAGACGAGGTTGCCGCCTCCGTCTTTGTTGCCGCCGTTCGGATCATTATCTTCTCCGGAATCCGGCTTGTTCGGAATGTCCTTGGTCAGATCCGGCAAGGACGATGGTGTTTCGTCGTTTTTGCCTTGGATACGTACCTTTACATCACCGATTGAATCAATAACAGGCTCGCCTGCTTCATGAGTTACGGCCGGAACCTCTGACGGCTCGCCGTCTTCAGTTAGGTAGCCCTGCTCAATCAGCTCTCTGATCTGATCAAGCTCCAGCGTTTCCTTCTCAAGAAGCGTGTTCGCGATCAGATGCATTTCCTTGGAGTACTTGGTCAGCAGCTCACGGCAGCGCTCATAGCAGCTGCGGATAAAGTTCTGCATTTCCTGATCGATTTCATATGCGATGGAATCACTGTAGTTCTGCTCATGCCCGATATCACGGCCCAGGAATACCTGGCCCTGGGAAGTTCCGAACTGCATTGGTCCCAGCTTATCACTCATACCGTACTGCATAATCATGCTGCGCACGATGCTTGTTGCCTGCTGGAAGTCACTATATGCGCCAGTACCGATTTCACCGATGAACATCTCTTCGGCAACACGTCCGCCGAGGAGTCCGGTTACCTTATCAAGCAGCTCCTGCTTGGTAACCAGCATCCGGTCTTCCTTCGGAAGCATAATGACATATCCGCCTGCGCGTCCGCGCGGGATAATAGTAACCTTATGAACCATGTCCGCGTGCTCCAGGAAGTAGCCTGCAATCGTGTGGCCTGCTTCGTGGTAAGCCACGATGCGTTTCTCACGGTCGCTGATAATCCGGCTGCGTTTCTCTGTACCAACGATTACACGGTCGATTGCTTCATCTACCTCGCGCATGCCGATATCCTTGCGGTTACGGCGGGCAGCGAGCAGGGCTGCTTCATTAAGCAGGTTCTCAAGGTCCGCACCGGTAAAGCCGGTAGTACGCTTCGCAATGACATCAAGCTTAACATCCTTGGTCAGCGGCTTGTTGCGGGAGTGAACCTTCAGTACAGCTTCACGGCCTTTTACGTCAGGGCGGTCAACCGTAATCTGACGGTCAAAACGTCCCGGACGGAGCAGCGCCGG
Source organism: Paenibacillus sp. FSL R7-0273 (assembly GCF_000758625.1). Taxonomy (NCBI): domain Bacteria; kingdom Bacillati; phylum Bacillota; class Bacilli; order Caryophanales; family Paenibacillaceae; genus Paenibacillus; species Paenibacillus sp. FSL R7-0273. The sequence goes on along the minus strand of NZ_CP009283.1, from coordinate 61,153 downwards.
ATCCAGTATGTCTGCGCGGTTGGTTGCCGCGACGATGATAATGCCTTCGTTACCGCCAAAGCCGTCCATTTCAACGAGCAATTGGTTGAGTGTCTGTTCACGTTCATCATGTCCGCCGCCGAGTCCGGCGCCGCGTTGACGGCCCACTGCATCAATTTCATCGATGAAAATGATACATGGAGCATTCTTCTTGGCGTTCTCGAACAGGTCACGTACACGGGAAGCACCGACACCGACGAACATTTCTACAAAGTCGGAACCGGAAATGCTGAAGAATGGAACGCCTGCTTCACCGGCTACTGCACGGGCAAGCAAGGTTTTACCTGTACCCGGAGGGCCGACGAGCAGCACCCCTTTAGGGATACGCGCACCCACTGCAGCAAACTTGCGCGGGTCCTTGAGGAATTCAACAACCTCGACGAGCTCCTGCTTCTCTTCATCCGCACCGGCAACATCCTCGAAGCTGATCTTCTTCTTTTCTTCATTGTACAGGCGGGCTTTGCTCTTGCCAAAGTTCATCACTTTGCCGCCGCCGCCCTGTGCATTGTTGAACAGGAAGAAGAACAGGATGAACATAATTACCAGCGGGATAATGGAGGACAGGAATGTCAGCCAGATGCTGTCACCCTCCATTTTCTTCTGGGTCAGCTCCACGCCCTGGGAATCACTGGCGGCAATGAGCTCATTGATCGCTGCATCTGTAGGAGGGACATATGTGGAAAAGTTTTTCGATTTGGTATCAGCCGGCAAATTTTTGTATTCACCGGTAACCAGGAAGGCGTTGCCTTCAAACTGAATCGTCATGCTCTTCACATTGTTAGCCTTGATCTCCTGCCGCAACTCATCGTATCTAGGGAAATCGGCGGATTCATTTCCATTGCTTACAAACTGGACAATGCCCACCACGACTAAAAATAAAATCAAATAAAAACCAGAATTCCGGATGAACCGATTCATCCCCTACCTCCTCTCACAACGCTCAAGTTATTGTACCATAGCCTGCCCGGGGTCCTCAAATAACGTCAGGCCCGGGAATCTGATCCTTGGATCTAAGGCTGTCGAATCGATTATTTAGTGTAAATTTCAGGCTTCAGCACACCGACATAAGGGAGGTTCCGGTACAGCTCGGCATAGTCCAGACCATAGCCTACCAGGAAAGCATCAGGAATCACAAAACCGGTGTATTCGGCTTCAAGAGTAACTGCGCGGCCTGACGGCTTGTCGAACAGGGTCACTACTTTAATGGAAGCAGCATTACGGCCCTGCAGCATATCAATCAGGTAGCTGAGCGTGAGACCACTGTCAATAATGTCCTCTACAATCAGAACATCGCGGCCTTCCACCGAGGTATCCAGATCCTTAATGATTTTGACGATGCCGGACGACTTGGTCGTACCGCCGTAGCTGGATACTGCCATGAAATCCATTTCAACAGGTACTGTAATGACTTTAACCAGATCTGCCATAAAGATAAACGCGCCTTTAAGTACACAAATGACTAAAGGCGTGCGTCCTGCGTATTCTTCGCTCAGCTGGGCGCCAAGCTCCCTGATTCTTTGTTGAATTTCCTCTTCGCTGATCAAGATTTCCTGAATATCATTCTGCAACTTGCGAACCTCCTAAGTTATACTATGAAAGACTTACTTCGACCATTACGCTTCTTCGCTTTTCTCCAGATCTTCCAGAGTCAAGAGCAGAACCGAGGCCGTGTGCCGCCCTACTGCGGCATGCATCGAGCGCCTAACGCCCGGAATCCAGACGATATTGCCTGCAGCATCACAAACAAGGGGAATCACAGAGCGTTCGGAAGAAGGTATTTTATCATCAATATAAATATCTTTTACCTTTTTGCTTCCGTTTAATCCCATAACCCTTATGGTATCTCCAGGCAATCGGGAACGGACGGTCAGCGGCATGGCCAGCTCATCACTGTCAAACCAGGCTGATGTCTTCCCGGAATCCTCCCCCTGCAAAGCAAAGCTTTCCCTCTCCAGCACCGTCATCGTCATTGCTTTTCCAATCTCCTCAATGTCAAGGCGGGAATGCGGCAAAGACAACCGATATGTATAGCTAACCTTCCGAGGCTGAGGCTTGGACGAGAACAAAATAGTATCGTACTGCCGCACACAGATCATTCCCCCGCCCAAATCAAGATTCCATCCGGTGGGTTGTTCCTGCAGCGTTCCCCGGCGTACTGCTTCGATCTTGGAAAAATCGGGTGATAATGCATCCGCCGACAGATAATTTAATATTAGTTTAATCAAACGCCGTTGTAAAGCGGACGGCAGCGCAGTAAATGAAGCTCTTTTCAAGGTGTATTTTCCATGCTCCGCCAAAACAAGCTCCTGGAAGCATTTTTGCACATTCGCCTCCATATACTCGTCTTCTGCCCCGGTAATTTCGGATAGCTGCAGCAGCGACTGCTTCACTCTGGGATTATATCTCTCCAGCATAGGAAGCAGGTCCAGCCGGACAGCATTACGCGTATAATGGGTCAGCAGATTGCTGGCATCCAGGACGTAGTCATACCCCTGCTCCTGGCATAGGCCGGTAAGAGCTGTTTTGTTAATACGAAGGAAGGGCCGGATGAGTTCCACCTTTTTTTCGGTCCGTTTCCAGCGCATTCCGGCAAGTCCTCCAGGACCGCTCCCGCGCAGCAGCCGCATAAGCACTGTCTCTGCCTGATCATCCGCATGATGCGCCAGCGCGACCGCACGCGCACCGTAACGCCGGGCTGTTTCAATCAGAAATCCATACCGCTTCTCCCTTGCTGTCCCCTCCGGCCCGAGTCCGCTGCCTTTTGCAATTGCAGGGATATCGAACTCAGCCAGCTCAAACGGGATTCCGAGCCCTTCGGCAAGTGTGCGGACAAATTCGGCCTCTTTGGCCGATTCCTCCCTGAAGCCATGGTTTACATGGGCACACACCAGCTTTAGAGGTGTCCATTTCTGTGATATTTCATGCAGAATACGCAAAAGAGCCACAGAGTCCGGTCCTCCGGAAACTGCGACTACGAGGGTGTCATGGGGCGACCACAGCTCATGCTCCTCCGCGGACTCCATTACGGACTGCACCAGTTCATTCATCTGCTCCATCTGCGGATTCCTTTCCTGCCTGTTAATCTTATGTATAATGTCAAAACCGGATTACCCAGTAAATCGTAAAGGCCAGCACAAATAATGATATGGCAAAAGCATTCTTAAGCCAGCGGGGTGTAACTGCAGTTTGTCTTTCCGGCTTGCGCTGCCCGTAGATATGCTGCTTCCAGACCGCGGCTGCCTGTGCGGATCCTGGGAATCCGCCCTTCAGTGCAAGACAAAGCCAGGAGGACAGCTTTTTGTCGGGAAGATTTCTGGCCAGCCTCATCAGATCGTCCACACTCCGGGTCTGCGGCAGCTGCTGGGCACAAGCCTTCAGTGCACTCTCATTTAAAAGGCGCAGACATAATACAGCAAAAGAAAACAGGTCATAGCTCTCATCACCCGTACGGCTGCCTGCATTCCAGAACCCGCGGTCATGCCATTCGGTAAACTGCTTTACGCTGCGCCCCATCGGGCTGGCCCCGCCATAATCAATCAGCTCGGCCTCCCCGTAATCCGACACCATCACATTCTCCGGCTTCAAATCGCCAAACACAAAGCCGCATTCATGCAGCTTCTCCAGCTTCTCCAGCACCCGGAGGCCGACCAGCCCAAGCCATGATGCGCCTTGTCTTGCCAGAAAATGATGCAGCGGCCTCCCTTCAACGTAACGCATAACGTAGAACGGCTCATTCACCTTGTCCTTAAAATCATCTGATTCCAGTAAATAGGAAGATAGCGGAGATTCACGGCGGGCCCGGTGCTCACTGCGCTTCCGGCAGGATTGAAGGGTTGTAAGCACGTTGATCTCCGACTGCAGCTCAAGCGTATCGTTACCGACCTTAAGCGCATACTTCTCCCGTCTGCCTTCCCGCTGTACAAGATATACGGTTCCGTTCGCCCCTTTACCCAGCAGCCGTTCGACGACATAGCGGTTGCCCCGCCATTTGCCTGTAATTACCGTGCCGACTGGATAGGGTGGATTAGACAACATACCCACCAATCATCCCTTCCCGTTCATCCTGCTCCCTGCGGTGTTCATCCAGTTTATCATATCGGTAATGCTCAAGCACTCTGAAAATTGCCGGTCCGGTCGGAGTAGCCCCCCTCATCTTCATTCTGCTGAAAAGCGAGCGCACCTCCGATACGTTGCTGCTCCAGTCCATATCAAGCGCCGCATCCTCACTGCTGCTGCGCCCCGGGAAATGGAATACGGCAATTTCGCTGCTTCCCTCGCGCGCTTCCAGGCTAAGCGCCAAGTCGCGGATGGCTTCTTCCACCGCTGCAAGCTTGGGCTTCATGCTGGCACTGGCATCAATCAGCAGCGCAATGCGCAGCGGCGTTGTTTCGGTAAGCTCATCCACGACAGTAACAACCTGGGAACGCTTTGCCGGCGGCAGATCCTCCAGCGAGCCTTCACCCAGAATTTTTTTTACCTCTTTATTAACCGCCTGCTGAATGGTCTGAACCACGGTTTTGCGTGTCATCATCTGCATGGTCTGCGCCAGCTGCGGGGTCCCGACAATCCGGCTTAAACCCCCGCCCGCCTTGGCAATATCTGCAATTTCCCTGCTGCCCAGCTCCCCGATCGTTCCATAATCGATAATACCGACCACGTTAACGGTGATTCCCTCCTGCCGGGCATGCGCCGCAGCCATCACCGGACTTTCCCCCACGTTTGAACAGCCGTCAGTAATGAGCAGAATTTGTCTCATAACCCGTTCACTCCCCTTTGCCTTGTCTCTGTTTCTAGCATATCCAAGGTTGAGAGATTTCAAACGCCGCTTACGCAAGATTTTCCAGGTAAAAAGCAATCGTTAAATATAGGGTAAATCCAGGGCCCGCCAAAGAGAAGACTCAAAACTGCCGCAGAGTAGCCTCTGCTAATTTTAAATAGAGAGTGAGCCAACTAGTGGGAAAAACGACAGCTATTTTAACAGATTTGCTCTGCTATTAGAGATTAGATGTAAAAAAGCTATCTAATACTCTCAAAAGAAGCCTTTTAGCTTAAAGGACCGGAATCAGGTGAACTTTTTCCCACTAAATTCAGTTTAGTCATAAAAATAAGCAATGTAAGTGGATTCATTCCACTAAATATTTTCCACTAAAGTCGAACTGCCTCCAGCAGCGTACCTCACCAGATAACAGCTGATCAGCTTACAGTCCGCGGGCGCTCCATCCGGCCGATTCCGGGCAGATGCAGGCTGGACCATTGCGGATGATAATGATCCAGGCGGCTGACTACAATTGTCATGTCATCATGAATCTCATTGCCCTGGTAGCGGATGACCTTCTCCAGTAGCTCATCGGCCATATCCTGCGGATCATCACCCTCCAGCTCCTGGATCAGCCGCTTCATCCATATCTCTTTATTAACGGCATATCCGGGCGCATCATAAATACCGTCGGTCATCATAATGAGAATATCACCCGGCCGGAGTTGCATGCTGATCAAATCCACCTCGATATCCTTAATGATTCCGATAGGCAGGTTACTTGAGGTAATCGGAATCACCTCACTGCCCCGGCGGATAAAGCTGGGAGCGGAAGCGATTTTCATAAAGGTGGTCTGTGCAGAGTATTGGTCAATCAGCGCCATATCGACCGTCGCATAGAACTCCTCCGGTGAGCGCAGCAGCAGAATGGAATTTACCGATTTGACCGCCAGCTTCTCGTCCATTCCGGACTGCAGCAGCTTTTCCAGCATTGACAGCGCAGCACTGCTCTCCATCCGCGCGCGTTCCCCGTTCCCCATCCCGTCACTGATCGAGACAGCAAAGGTTCCATTCCCCAGCTCTACCGTGCTGAAGCTGTCTCCCGACAGCATATCCCCGCCCTTGGCTGCACCCGCCACCCCGGTACTGACTTCGTATGCCTTAGCCGAGCCGAAGGTAACCATGGACAGTCCCTCCCGCGGATGAACCGCTGTTTCATTGACGACAGCAATGTTCTCCTCAAGAATGTCCGAGAGCAGCGGCGCGATCATTTTACGGCATTCGTCGAAGCCTCTTGTATAGGCATGGACAATTTCAATCTCTACACGCCCCGGGTCCAGACTGAGAATTTCAATGCTGTGGATGGATAAGCCCAGCTTCTCCAGCGCCTCACGGATCTGCCCCTCCTGTCGGTACATGGCTTGTCCCTCACGTTTAATTTCCCTGGCCAGATCCTCCATGACCTGGGAGACACCGGACAGCTGCTCGGCAACAAATTGGCGGCTGTCGTATATTTGCCGCTTCCAGCGCATATCATGCTGGTATAGCTCATATTGGCCTTTCATAACCTCCAGCACCTCAGCCGTTTTGCCACAGATGCGGTTCCATTCCGGTGGAAGCTGGGCGGCTGTAATATCCGGGCATTCTTCTACCGTGGTCATCATATCGGTCATATACCGGTAGGTCTGATAAAATTTCGCATCCCAGCAGTGTGTCCGCCGGATGCAGCCCGCGCAAGCGCCTTCAGTTACAGTGCTCATAAAATTCTCCATTTCACGGTCACTTTTACCGGCCTCTGCGGCACGGGGAATCTGTCCGAAGCTGCTGGACAGCTGCTGGAAAATCTGAGAGAACTGCGTAACCCGTTCCGCTGTAATATCCCGGACCCTCCGGGCATATTCATGCTGGGTACGGCTGTGATCGGCAGTGCCAGGTACGTATTTGGCTATTGCCGTAATCATCCCTTTCGGTGTTAGAAGAAATAGAAGCACAGCAGCGCAGGTTTCCCAGGTGGATGACATCACATCACCGGGCCCCAGAAAGTATACAGAAAGAATTGTTGAGCCGAGCAGCATTCCCATAGCTACCGCCCCTTTACGGCCTGACTGCATCATGCCTGCAAGCATGCCGGAGAAAGCAAGCAGGCTCATCTGATAGATGGCCCCGATGTCCGCAAGGCTGAGGATCAGGCCGGTGACAACTCCGACTGCAGCACCAAGCGGAGCTCCCCCTGCAAGGGCAAAGAGCAGAATCAGATACCGGGACAGAACATGCTCAAGCGATAGGCCGCCAACTGTCCAGCCTACTAAGCCTGTCATAACCGATGCAAGCAGAATAATCAGGCAGAGGACCTCATCGCTGCGCAGTGCACGGCTTTTCATTTTGAATGTAAACAGCGGGAGAGCCTGAAGAAATACGAGTGTCAGTACAAACCCAAGCAGAGCATCAACGGCAGCCATCATCAGCGGGTACCAGGCGATCGAGGGCCCGATTACGACCCGGAACAGGCCGACCATAAACGATGATACAAATACCATAAGCGGGGCATAGGATAAGTCTACCCGCTGAAAGTTCTCCATCCCCTTGTAAATCAGGAAAAGAATAATCAGCTCTGAAGCCACTACAATGGCTCCGGGGAAGGGTGTGAACAGGCTGCCGAGAATGATTGCAGCGGCCACAGGCAGTATGGAGTCTTTTCTCATAAAGACAATTACAGCGAAATAAGCTACAGCAAAGGGTGAGAGCTCGTCCAGAATCATGGCCCGTCCCAGTAAAAAGCCCATCAGACTCAGCAGCAGTGTCCATTTCTTCACCGATATCAGCTGGATTAGCGGCTGCTTCATACCCCAGTTCTTCACACGCGTGCTCCAGGCTTCTTCCTTCTGCCCCTTGTCCTTGCTTCCGGCTCTGGTCCACTCCGGCAAATTCACCACATTGCTTTTGTTCATTCCTTCGCACCACCCGTTTGAGAATTTATGGTTCTCATTATAAGCGGACGATTCTATGAAAGTTTGTCAGAAACAGAGAGCAGCCTTTAAGAAATTTCCGACAAAAAAGCCTGAGCCGACATTATCTGGAAATTATCTCTCAACCCTTGCGGGTCACTGGTTTGACCCGTCTGAAAGCCTCCTGGACATCCGGAAGTGTTAAACCTGACAGCGGATATTCGTCAGCGATTGCCCCGGAGATATGTGAAATCGGCAAGGATGCTGTCGGCAATTTATTTTGCAGCGACAAATTAACCCCCGTAGAGCGGGGGCCTTAACATGGAAGCTGGTTCGGGCAACTTCCAAGACTGCCTTGGCTAGTAAATAATAATCTTACAAAAAAACCGCAGCGGCATATTATGCCACTGCGGTTATTTATGCTGTACAAGTATCGGATTACACGCGTTTGGCTCCACGGCCGCCGCGTTTTCCTTCTGTGTTCTTCTTGATCGAAGATATCCGTTCTTCGCTATCTTTCAGGAAGCGTGACATTTTATCCTCGAATGAAGGTTTACCGGCTGCAGGCTTGAATGGACGCCCTCCCCGTTCACGATTAAAACCACCGCCGCCTCCACCGCCGCCGCTGCCTCCGCCGAAACGGTCTCCGCCGCTTGGACGTTCTGGTCTAGGAGCTCTGGGGGGACGTACTTCTGATGCCGGCTTATCAACAGCCTGCTTAATGGAAAGTCCGATCTTGCCGTCCTTGTCAACATTGATCACCTTGACGGTTACTACATCAGCAATCTTCAAATGATCGTTAACATCCTTGACGTAGTTATCAGCGATTTCCGAAATGTGAACGAGACCTGTGACACCTCCTGACAGATCCACAAATGCTCCGAAATGCGTGATGCCTGTCACCTTGCCCTCTAACTTGGTGCCCACTTCAATTGCCATAGAATAAAATGATCCTCCCTTAAAAATATACAGACGAATATAAACTCTATCCATTCTGCGGTGATTTGATTATACAGTAAAGAGCAAATCAAGGCAACACAGCTAAAGCCTGATTTGGCCTGCTTTATTGCCCTGATTGCTCTGTACGGATTGGCAGTTCGCCCGGAAGATACATATTGTACCATTTCCGCGCCAGTTGTCCGATATACTCATCATCATTAAGCCTGGAGACCTCGTATTTCAGCTGATTAAGTGAGGTCGTAACACCCTCGTTGCTTGCCTGTTTCTTGGCAAGCACCTCACTCTTGTCCGCTATTGAAGCGCTCTGGACAACGAAAATGTAACCGGACCAGCTAAAAAATACAGTCATTACCGCAAGCCATATGAACTTTCTTCTCTTCGCACCTGCGGCCACAACCTTGCTTGATGTTCCCTTCTCTTCCGCAGTAAATCTGTTCATGCGTCGTACCCCCATTGTAAGGTCAGCGTTTCCGCCATGCGGTTATCCAATCCATAGATCTCTTAATCCAGGCAACTTCCCCGAGCCTGAATACATAAGGAGAGATCCATCTTACTGGAAATACCCAAATTGGCTTCGTTAGACGCAAGAGCAGCTTAAGAATAAATAACAGGATGCGTCCGAGCAGCAGCAGCGTCCCTTTGCAAAGCCGCCAAAGCCAGCGCAGCGGTACCCCTATTAAGATTTCAAGTGCTCTCCATAGCAGTCTGCACGTATACTGGACCGACTGAATTAACATTACCACAAAACGCCGGACCGTAACACTGAAGATCAAAAAATAGATCCATACGCCTAGGAAGAGCCCTAAAAAGACATAAAACCTCAATTGACCCTGATTTCCGGCATACAGCATGCGAAACACAAGTAACGCAGCCCATATCCAATACAGCAGGTCCAGCAGCGCATTGAGCCATTTGGGAAAGCTCAGCTTCAGCGACAGCACCCGGTAGCTGTCATAAGCCACGCCCATAGCTATACCGGCCAGTATCATATAAATCAGGGTCATCCATTGAACTGCGGGATTCATTTAAACAGCTTGCCCAGTATGCCCTTGTTTTTCCCCTGTGTTCCGGGATCCAGATAAATCAGGGAATGGACATTGCCTTCCAGCGACAGAATGCCGTTTTCGAGGCTCAGGTTTTTGATATGTAAATGATTCCCCCGGATGGTGAGATGGCCAAGCTCCGTGCGGAGCAGAAATTCCTCGCTGTCGAAGCTCTCTACATTCTGCACACCCGTCAGCTCCAGCTGCTTGCGGCTGCGCATGTGCAGATCATGCTGCTTATTGACTTTGACTGGCTCGATCATAGCATGTACCCCTCCTTCTTGATTCTAATCTATGGCGGGGGGAGAGGTTATAGAACTTGACGATTCTCCTGAAAATATAAAAAAGCACAGCTTTACATAAAGTAAGGCTGTACTTGTGTTTATAGCTATTTGCTTCTACCAGTCGAGTCCGCTGCTTTTGGCAACAGGCTCTTCACGGAGCAGTGTATACATGCCGGCTGCCTCATCCTTGCGGGTGGTTTCAACCAGCTTTTCCACCTTAACCGTTACAAGCTTCTGACCGAACTGCACTGTAATTTCGTCACCGAGCTTTACCGTGCTGCTTGGCTTGGATTCCTTACCGTTAATCAGCACCCGGCCTTGCTCGGACACATCCTTAGCCACTGTGCGGCGCTTGATTAAACGGGATACCTTCAGATACTTGTCAAGACGCATTAGTTAACGGCTTCTTTGAGCTTGTTGCCAGCCTTGAAGGCCGGTACAGTCGATTCAGGAATTTCAATAGGCGTGCCCGATTGCGGATTGCGGCCGGTACGGCCGGAGCGCTTGCGTGTTTCAAAAGTACCGAAGCCGATCAGCTGTACTTTATCACCCTTGGACAAAGCATCGGTAATTTCGCTAAGTACACCGTTTAATACGGCTTCTACATCTTTTTTGGCCAATCCGCTTTTTTCGGAAATGTTGTTTACCAGATCTGTCTTGTTCATAATTAGAAGTTCCTCCTAGGATACAAAAAATAAAATGAAACGCGATCATCTGCCAAAATCTGCCTCAAATCGTCATTTCGTCTTTATGATATTCTTGATGCCGCCCGGAAATCCTGCCGCAAACCGCCGTTTTTTTGAAAAATCGTCTTCTTTGGCTCCAGGCACTACTACATTATAAACCTGATTGGGCATTTGAAACCAGGGAATGAAGCCTCATTCACAGCATTGCCGCTTCTATCGGCAGCCATACAGCCAAAACGCCTATTTTGTGGAAAAACAATCCATTTTAAAGCAGTTTAACTCTTCTCAGCCGTGCAGCAGGCTTACTTCCGCTCCTCGGCCTTTGCTTCCTGCCATAACAGCTCCATGTCGTCCAGGCTGCTCTCCTTCACACTGGTTCCCCGGGCAAGCAGCTGCTGCTCGATATAGGCAAAGCGGGACACAAATTTACGGTTGGTGCGGGTCAGTGCCTCTTCAGGGTCTGCTCCGATGAAACGTGCGGCATTGGTTGCCGCAAACAGCAGGTCGCCCAGCTCCAGCATCTGCTCCTCCGCCGCAGCTCCGTTCTCGATAGCCTCCTGGAGCTCATCGACTTCCTCACGGATTTTGGCCAGAACGTCCGTTACATTATCCCAGTCAAAGCCCACCTTCGCTGCCTTCTTCTGCAGCTTGTAGGCCTTCATGAGGGCAGGCAGATCACGGGGAACGCCGCTGAGCGCCGATTCCGACTCCGGCTTCACGCCCTTGAGCCGCTTCTCCTCCGCTTTCATGCCGTCCCAGTTCTTCAGCGCCTCCTCGGCGTCTGCCGCGCTCTTATCCCCGAACACATGCGGATGACGGAAGATCAGCTTGTCATTCAATCCCTCGATGACATCAAAGACGCTGAATGTGCCGAGCTCCTCTTCGATCTGGGAATGGAGCATAATCTGCAGCAGCAGATCCCCCAGCTCCTCCTTCATGTGGTCCGGATCATCCTCATCGATTGTCTCCAGCACTTCGTAGGTTTCCTCGATCAGATTTTTGCGCAGCGATTCGTGCGTCTGCTCACGGTCCCACGGGCAGCCCTCCGGGCTTCTCAGGGTATCCACAATCTCATGGAGCCGGGCAAAGGTGCGTCTGCGCGCATTCTCTGCACGGTTCGCAGGGACATAGACAAGGGACAGATTGCCATATCCCTCGATCCGGTCAAGCTCATACAGCGGCACCCGCAGAATCTGCTCCTCCTGCTCCACTCCAAGTGCATGGCCCACTATCACTTCGTACTCCGGCGGATACAGCTCCATCAGACACAGCTTGGTCTCCGAGGCGGTAAAGGTATCATAGACCTGTCCAATGAGTGTATGGAGCTCTGGCTGCAGCTGAGAGCTTCGGATGCCCGAGGCGTCCAATAGCTGGAAGCCTTCGATCGGATCGAAGCCAAGCCGCACGAAAGCTTCATCCAGGAAGCTCTCCCCGCCAAGAATCTGCAGCTCTATGCCGGCTTCCGGGCAGCGGAGGCGCAGCTTGGATACTGCTGATTCCGCTACCATCGGATGTCCCGGAACGGCATAGACGATTTCAGCACCCGCAGGTGCGGCCAGCGCTTCCCCGATTAATTTTGCGGTGATCGCTTCATACACCTCCGGAAAAGAGTCCAGCGACTCGTACAGCCCGTCAAAGGACTGTGAAGCAATCTTGAGCTCCGTCAAAGCCGCCATCACCGGATGCTCCGCGGTCCGTACATAGACGGCTGCAGCCGCCTGCAGCTTCTTAATAATACCCAGCGTCAGGCGGTCCGGGTTACCGGAGCCCAGGCCAACCACTGTTAATTTTGCACTCATGCCGTTTCACTCCTTCTTCGTTGGTCTCTTGCTGCCGGCTGCCTTAAGGAAACAGGCGCAGCTTCCCAAGCTTGTCCGCAAGCTTAGGGCCGAAGCCCGGCAGCTGGCGCAGCTCGCTCTCGCTTAGCAGCCGCAGCCTGACTGCGCCTAGCGCAAAAACAAGGCAGCCCGCCAGCACGCCCAGCAGCGTCTGTGCCAGGCTGGCCATCCGCCCGCCGCCCAAGCCGGCGGCGTCAAGCGCCAGGGCCGCGCCGCTGCTCACGGCGGCGGCAGCAAGCCCCAGGCCCGCGAGCAGCAGCGCGGGCCGCAGCAGGGCATCTGCGAGGCGCAGCCGCAGATGGCCCTGCCGGTGCAGCAGCAGCACGTTCAGCGCTGCTGCGAACCCGTGCGCCGCCACGCTGGCGATGGCGGCGCCGGTAATGCCCTGCTGCGGCACCAGCAGCAGGTTGAGGGCCGCCTTCAGCACGGCGGCGGCCAGCAGGTGCAGCGCCGGCGCGCGCACGGCGCCCAGGCCCTGCAGCAGCGCGGCAGAGATGATGCTGACGGTACCGCCGGCGGCGGTGAAGGCCAGCCAGATCATCGTGCCGCTGCCTGCGGCATCGCCGTACAGAGCCACGTTAACCGGCTCTGCCAAGACCGCCAGGCCGACCGAAGCGGCCAGGCCCAGCAGCCAGAACCAGCGCAGCGACAGGCTGCAGCGGGTTCTTATCAAAGCGTCATCCCCGCGGTACTTCGCCTCCGCGAGGGCGGGAATGAAGACGACCGCCAGCGAGGTCGCCAGCATTGTCACGATCTGCACGAGCGGCAGACCCCGGTTATAGATGCCGAACTGGGACATTGAAGCCGTCTCGCCGTAGGCAGAGGACAGCAGCCTCGGGACGGTGAACACATCGACCAGCCCGATCAGCGGCACAGCCAGCGCCCCCAGCATCACCGGCAGCCCGTAAGCCAGCAGCTGAAGGGCGCCCGCCCGTTTGAACCCGCCCGCAGCCGCAGTAGTAGAGCGGTCGCTTACAAGCCTCTCATCAGCCGGCTCGGGCAAGGCAGCACCGTCCTGGCCGGAGAGCCGTCCGTCCGCATGCTTGCTGTGCCTTCTCCAAAATAGCAGCATGACCACCAGTCCGGCTGCACCGCCAGCTGCCGAGCCGAGCAGCGCACCTGCTGCAATCTCCGCTGCCCCGGCCCCGCTGCCGGTCAGATACAGCAGCAGTGCAATCATGACAATGACACGCACCGACTGCTCCGTAACCTGTGAAACGGCTGTGGGCACCATATTATGTAGCCCCTGAAAATAGCCGCGCATGGCAGCCATAAGCGGAACAACCGCCAGCCCCAAGGCACTGGTATGCAGAGCCGGAATAATATGTGAGTTTCCGACCCAGCCGGCAATAACAGGAGCTCCGGCATAGGTAAGCAGCCCGATAAGCAGTCCGCAGGCGGCGGTTAGAACCGCCGACAGCCGGAGAATCCGTCTTCCCTCGGCCTCGCTCCCGCCGGCTGAGGCCTCGGCTACAAATTTGGAGATGGCTGACGGGAGGCCCAGCATGGCGATTGTTATCAGCATGGTGTAAAGCGGATTTACTGTATTATAGATGCCGAATACAGCATCACCGCCCAGATTCTGCAGCGGAATTTTTTGCAGCGTACCGATCAGCTTGGAGACGATCGCTGCCGCACTGAGAATAAAAGCCCCCTGCAGCAGCTTGGAGCCTGATGTGCCTGGTTTCATAATTTACCTGCTTCTGCAGCCATAACCGCTGTAATAGAATGAATTTCTCTATTATACCGCAAGCGGACAAACGGCAAAACCCCGCCTCCCTTTGATTATTCAATCAAAAGGAAAGCGGGGCCGGCAGCGCCAAGCCTTCTACTGCTCCATTTGCTTGCCCAGGAAAGCGGCAGCAGTCTCAGCCATCTTTACTTCCATCTGCGACATTTTGACGGATTCATCCTTGTTCATCAGCACCACACAGCCGATCGGGTCACCGCCCGAAATAATCGGTGCAGCAACATAGCTGGACAGCAGCTCCGAATGATCCTTGCTGATGTCGTAATTTCCGTTGTTTGTCTCCAGCATGGTTTTACGGCTCTCCATAACCTTTTCAAGCAAGACTCCGACCTGCTTATCCAGATAATCCTTTTTGGAGCCGCCGGCCACTGTGATGAAGCTGTCTCTGTCCGTAATCATTGTAATATGTCCGGTACCCTCGTAGAGGGATTCCGCGTACTCTTTGGCAAAGTCGCCAAGCTCCCCGATCGGGGAATACTTCTTCAGTATGACTTCACCGTCGCGATCAACGAATATCTCCAGCGGATCACCTTCACGGATACGCAATGTACGTCTAATTTCTTTAGGAATAACAACACGGCCCAGGTCATCAATACGGCGAACAATACCAGTAGCTTTCATTTCACATGTTGCCCCGCTTTCTTAAGAAGTATGGTCCAACTACTGTCCATTAAGGGAAAGGATAATCCCAGTGATTTATCGTAATATCTGACCATAGTATTCATCTCTTCCCAGTTCCTTATACATTGCCGTACCTTAATTAAAATAATCACAAGTACAGGCGCTTTCCCCGGGTATTCATTCCAAGCTTGTGTTTGTTTGCGCTTTCGTATACATAGGGGCTAATACAAAAAAGCCACCCCTCGCCTGGAAGCGTCAGGATGGCTTGTCCGTTTAGTTGTTTATTGGGCTGCTTCAGTAGCTGCCGGTGTTGCGCTTGGTGCTGCGGTAGCCGCAGCTCCGGACTCATCAGCAGCTGCAGTGCTCTTAGGCAGATTGATTTCAATCTCCAGGGAGTCGAGCTCCTCATCAAGGAACTTCTCAAGGTTCTTTGAAGCAAGTGTGCTCTTGACCGTCTCCTTCTGCTCATCAGACAGCGAATCAAAGGCTGTCTCTGTCCGTGATTCCACTTCCATGATGTGATAACCGAAGCTGGTCTTTACCGGTTCGCTGATGGTATTCAGCGGCAGCGTCTGGGCAGCCTGCTTGAACTCTTCCACATAAGAGCCCAGTGCCTTATCTTTATATTCACCGCCTGCTTCAACAGAGCCGGTGTCATCGGAATACTCCTTGGCAACGGCAGCGAAATCTCCGCCGGCGTCAAGCTTGGCCTTAACTTCATTCGCCCGCTTCAGCGCATCCTCGTCGGTCCGTTCCTTGCCGTCGGCATCAGTCAGGCCAACCAGAACATGCCGCAGGGTAGCAACGGTATAATCACCTTTGGTCGCTTCGAATTCAGCCTTCAGATCCTCGTCGGTAATCTTGAGCAGCATATCCTGATACACAGTAAGCACCCGCACCATATAAGAGCGGATTTCCGCTTCGGTCAGATTCTGTTCCTTCAGCGTGCTTTCATAGGTGTCCCCAAGCGCCTCTTTCAGTGAGCCTACCTGCTCATCCGCTTCCTTCTCAGCCTGCTTCTTCGCATCTTCAGAGGCTTGTCCGGCCAGATACTCGAAGGCAACCTCCTGTTTCAGAATCGATTCCTTAAAGGCATCGATTTCCAGGTATGCTGCCTGCTGCGGGGACAGGAACTTCATAACCCGGGTGTCCAGATCAAATTCCTTCTCTGTAATCGTTCCGTCCTTGTAGGTTGCAACAGCCTGGCTGGTATCCTCGGCTGTATTAGCCGCATTGTTATTGCTGCTGCATGCAGACAGCATAGTGAAGGAAACGGCTGCGGCTAAAGATACCAGCAGCACTTTCCATGATTTCGCTTTATTTACTGACATTGTGTAGTTCTCCCTTCAATTTTAGCGACTCTTTCGCTGCAGCCAAAAACTGCTCCAGCTGATCAAGCAGCTCCTTGTCACTGAGTTCCTTGACCTTTATACGGATGCCGGCCTTGGCCTCCCTATCAAATTGTACACGTCTTTCGAATTGATTACCAACTTTAGCGAGCTTTGCGGTATCAAATGCGGCCGCACTCCCTTCATGGAAGTTAAGGGACACCTCATCACCGCGCCGGATCATGGATTCCATGCCGTACAGCTTGCCGTATACCTTCAACCGGGCAACCGACAGCAGATTAACGACGGCCTCAGGCAATTCGCCGAACCGGTCCAGCAGCTCATCCTCAAGCTCGTTAGCATCTTCAAAAGCAGTGACAGCGGCAACCTTTTTATAAATTTCGATTTTCTGGATGCTGTCGTAAATATACTCGGACGGAAGATACGCGTCAATCGACAAATCAATGACCGTATTGCCCTGCTTAAGCGAGGTATCCTCTTCTCCGAGCACCGTAACCTTCCGTTTGCGGATTTCCTCCGCAAGCATCTGGGAATACAGGTCGAAGCCGACAGATGCAATGAAGCCGTGCTGCTCTGCACCGAGCAAATTCCCTGCGCCGCGGATGGACAGATCGCGCATCGCTATTTTGAAGCCGGAACCGAGCTCCGTGAACTCTTTAATGGACTGCAGGCGCTTCTCGGCAACCTCTGTCAGCACTTTGTCCCGCTGGTAGGTGAAATAAGCATAGGCAATCCGGTTGGAGCGTCCGACGCGTCCGCGCAGCTGGTAGAGCTGGGACAGGCCCATTTTGTCGGCATCATGCACAATCAGAGTGTTTACGTTCGGAATATCGACCCCGGTCTCAATAATACTGGTGCTGACGAGCACATCATACTCCCCGTCGAGAAAATCAAGTATCGTCTTTTCCAGCTCGGATTCCGACATTTGCCCGTGGCCCACGCCAACCCGCGCTTCAGGGACCAGCATGGAAATCTGCGCTGCCATCTCATGAATGCCCTGCACCCGGTTATAGAGGTAATACACTTGTCCTCCACGGGCCAGCTCACGCTCTACAGCTTCACGGGTAAGGGTCTGGCTATGCTCAACGACATACGTCTGCACGGGAAAGCGGTTCTCCGGTGGCGTCTCAATGACTGACAAATCCCTTACGCCCAGCATAGACATGTGCAGTGTGCGCGGTATCGGGGTTGCGGTAAGTGTCAGGACATCGACATTTGTTTTCAGCTTTTTAAGCTTCTCTTTATGGGTTACTCCGAATCTCTGCTCTTCATCGACAATCAGCAGGCCCAGGTCTTTAAAGACCATATCCTGGGATAGCAGCCGGTGTGTTCCGATGACTACATCCACTGTCCCCTGCTTAACGCCTTTGATCGTTTCATTCTGCTCCTTGCGGCTGCGGAACCGGCTGAGCACCTGAATGTTGATCGGATAATTGCCAAAACGCTCGCGGAAAGTCTCGTAATGCTGCTGGGCCAGAATAGTCGTCGGCACCAGCACAGCTACCTGCTTGCCCTCAATAGCTGATTTGAACGCAGCGCGGATCGCCACTTCAGTCTTGCCATAGCCTACGTCCCCGCACAGCAGCCGGTCCATCGGACGGTTCTGCTCCATATCCTTCTTGATCTCTTCAATCGCCCGGAGCTGGTCGCGCGTCTCCTCATAAGGGAACATTTCCTCGAACTCACGCTGCTCCTGTGTATCCTTCTCGAAGCCGTAGCCCAGGGCGCTCTGCCGTTCTGCATACAGCTTGATCAGGTCATCGGCAATGTCCTGGACGGAGGAACGCACCTTGCTTGTGACCCTCGTCCACTCATTACCGCCAAGCTTGTATACCTTTGGCTCCTTGTCTTCCGAGCCGACATACTTCTGGATTAGGTCAATCTGGTCAATCGGCACCGACAGCTTGTCGCCGCCGGCGTACATGATGTGCATATAATCGCGGTGAATCCCGCTGACCTCAAGTGTGCCGATGCCCATATATTTACCGATACCATGATTCTGGTGGACAACATAATCACCAATTTTGAGCTCGGTATAGCTCTTGATCCGTTCAGCGTTGTCGATGCCCTTGGTCAGCTTGCGTGCTTTGCGCTGCTTCTGTGAGAACATTTCGCCTTCAGTGATAACGGCCAGATGAATGGACGGCAGCTCAAAGCCTGAGCCCAGATTACCCTGCAGCAGCGTCGGCTCCTCAATGCCGTAATCGTCGAGCACACGGCGGATGCGTTCCATCCGCTCTTCGCTGCTGGCCAGCATTACAACCTTCACGCCTGACTTGTGCCAGCGCTCCATTTCTGATTTCAGCACATTCATCTGCCCATGGAAATCCTGCATTCCGCGGCTGATGAAGCCAAGAATGTTCTGCGGCTGAATATGGGGAACCTGGCGCAGAAAAATCGACATAAACAGGCTCTGGAACGGCCTACGGTACATAACGGTATCATTATCAACGGAAAGATGCAGATCCGGCAGATTTTTGCCGTTCTGAAGCAGGTGAAGATTCCATTCTGACTCGTCGCGCTCCAGCTGCTTGGCTGTCTCCAGCAGTCTGGCCGGCTCATCCAGCACCAGCAGAGTGTCCTCAGCCATGTAATCATACAGATGGGTCCGCTCAGGATATAAGAGGCTGATATATTTATAGATTTCAGGGAAATAGGTGCCTTCCCGCAGCATTTCCAGCTCTCGGCCCATTTCCTCGCGCAGGCGCAGCTTGGCCTGACGGTCAGTCATCTTCTCCAGCTGATGCTCCAGCATCGCTGCAGCCGCCGATGCTGCCGAATCCAGCCGGGGCTGGTCTGCAATGATCTCTTTGGCAGGAGTGACTGTTACACTGCGGACTTTATCAATGGACCGCTGATCCGCAGGATCAAAGGTCCGGATGGAATCAACTTCATCATCAAACAGCTCCACCCGGTAAGCAAGCGGTGAGGTCATAGGATAGAAGTCAATGATGCCTCCGCGTACGCTTAGCTCGCCGCGGTTCTCTACACGTTCCACCCGCTCATAACCCATCTCAATCATCTTCATCAGGAAATCATCAAGCGCGAGAGTCCCGTCCTGCGATACAGTCAGCTGCGCCGCTGCCATTACATGCGGTGCCGGCAGCAGCCGGCGGACGCCGGAATACGGAACGACAACAACTCCGCGGAAGCCCTGGGCACACCGGGTAAGCACGTCAATCCGTTGGGCAAGCGTCTCCGGGCTGGAGACAGCCGCTTCGGCAGCAACCAGCTCGTTGGCCGGGTACAGCAGCACGCGGTCAGGGGAAAGCGCTTCCTGTAAATCCTCAGCCATCTTCTGGGCAGAGAACATATTATGGGTCACTACAAGCACCGGACGGGCGAGCTCTTCATGCAGCGCTGCCAGCATGATTTGTCTGGCTGAGCCGGACAGCCCCGAGATCAGCTGCTCCTTCATGCCTGCAGCTACACCGCGGGTAACCGATTGAAAATCAGGATCCTTGGAAAAAGCCTCTATAAGACCATGTAACAACTAAAGACACCTCTCTTACTGAACAGGCCGGGCAGTGACTGCTAGGTCACTGCCGCCCGTTTATGATGGGAATTGAAAACAAGCCTTAGCTTTTAAGGCCAAGGCTTACGGTTGACGACAGAGACAGCCGCTTCATTTACTGAAGCGGACTGGCCAGCAGGCTGAGCTCAGGATTGTTATCCAAGGCCTCTTTGCAATAATCGCAAGTAACCTTCACCGTGATTTCGCCGTCTGAATCATACGCTATGATCTCTCTGCGTTCCGCAGGGGTCAAGGAGTGCAAGCCCAGCTGCATTTCTGTGGTGCTGCTTTGGTCGATGCTCCCCAGAAATGTGCGGCAGTGCCTGCACACGTAGTGTATTGCCATCTATATGCCTCCTGAAGGTAGTATATACCCTTCAGTATGCCCCGTACGGGCTGTATTTAGCCCGGATCCGGGGACGTGGCCGCCGCTTCAATCAGCCGTTGAATTTGGCCATTGTCTGTTCAAAGGTATGCTGGAGACTGAACTCCAGTGCATCACAGGTATCCAGAATCATCGTTTTCAGCTTGTCAGCATCCTTCTTCGGGAAGCCGGACAGCACATAATCTACAATGGCATAGCCCGGCTCCGGCCGGGAGATCCCCATCCGTACCCGGTTGAAGCTCTGGGTGCCGGTATGCTGGATGATGGATTTGATTCCGTTATGCCCGCCGGCGCTGCCTTGATAACGCAGCCGGATTTTTCCGATTTCGGTATCCAGATCATCATATACTACGATCAGATCCTCAAGCGCCACTTTATAATATTCCATATAGGCACGGACCGCTTCTCCAGACAGGTTCATATACGTCATGGGCTTGATCAGGACGGTTTTGACCCCGCCGATCACCCCTTCACCAATCACCGATTTGCATTTGTTCTGGTTAAAGGCTATTCCGTTTCTGGCCGCAAGCTCGTCCAGTGCCATGAATCCGACATTGTGCCTGGTCTTGGCATACTGTGTTCCCGGATTTCCGAGTCCAACAATCCATTTCATGATTCCGGCCTATCCTTTCTATCCTCTCGTAAGCAGAAGAGTTCCGTTTTTGGTACAATAAGCTTTATACACTCCACAGACAGGTGATGAACGATGCCACATCAGGGAGAAATCTTAACGCTTCAGCGCCATTTCCAGTATCACATCCAATACGCTGTGCCTGTAGAGATCTACAGGGACGATGTATTCGTGGCAATTGGTGTAGTGACGGCCGTTGACGAGGGCTTTGCAGAGCTGGAAGGCACTCTTTACAACCGCGGCATCTTCACCTTTATTTCCCGTCCGGGGTACTAGGGGGCGTGTATACGCCGATAAGGGTTACATCTTCCGTCATCGGAGGTGTAACCCTTTTTTTACATATCAGAAGGTCAATTTATTCTTTATCGTCTTTACGGCTTGTCCTACTCAATCTCAAACAATTTACTGATCGACAATTCCTCATGGACACGGATAATAGCCTCACCCATCAGCGGAGCGACGGACAGCACCTTCAGCTTGGAGGTCGGATTATCGCTGCGGATCGGAATGGTATCGGTCACGATGATTTCCTTAATCGGAGAATTCTCCAGACGCTCGTGTGCCGGACCAGACAATACAGGATGGGTGCAGCAAGCGTAAACTTCCTTCACGCCGCCTTCCATCAGGGCATTGGCCCCGAGTACAATCGTTCCGGCTGTATCGATAATATCATCGATCAGAATCGCTGTCTTGCCTTCGATGTTACCGATGATGTTCATAACTTCACTGACATTCGGCTCCGGACGGCGCTTATCGATAATCGCCAGCGGTGCGTTAAGGAAGTCAGCGAGCTTTCTTGCCCGTACTACGCCGCCGTGGTCAGGCGATACAACAACCGGGTTCTCGATTTGCTTGGAGCGGAAATACTGGGCCAGAATCGGAACGCCCAGCAGGTGGTCCACAGGAATATCGAAGAAGCCCTGAATCTGCATAGCATGAAGGTCCATAGTAATGACGCGGTGCGCGCCTGCCTTCTCGATCAGGTTCGCTACCAGCTTGGCCGTAATCGGATCACGGGAACGTGCCTTGCGGTCCTGGCGCGCATAGCCGTAGTAAGGAATAACCACGTTGATGCTCTTAGCCGAGGCGCGCTTGAGCGCATCCACCATAACGAGCAGTTCCATCAGGTTATCGTTGACCGGGCCGCAGGTAGACTGGACAATGTAGACATGGCAGCCCCGGACACTTTCCGAAAGCTTAACCTGGATCTCTCCGTCACTAAAGCTTGTAGTGTGTGACTCCCCCATCGGAATGCCGATGTAGTCGGCAATCTGGCTGGCCAGCTTAGGATTGGAGTTACAAGTAAAGATCTTTAATTTGGAATCGCAATAAGTCATAAAATATAAACCCTCCGTGACGGAATTTAACTTCCAAGCAGCGCCGGAATGAGCCTCTGGGCATCGTCCGGCGCTTTGGCTTTGGCCTTTACGATGGACTAGGACTGGTCTTTCTTGGATTTGGCGCGGGCGCGGATCTTGTCTGCATACCCCGGCTTATTCTCCTGCCTTACTCTGGCTACTGCCAGATCATTATCCGCAACAGAGCGTGTAATCGTCGACCCTGCCACAACAAAAGCTCCCTTGCCTACCGTTACAGGAGCAATCAGATTGACGTTGCTGCCTATAAAGGCGTCATCCTCAATCGTTGTCTTTGATTTATTATATCCGTCATAGTTGACAGTAATAGCACCGCAGCCGATATTGACGTTCTTGCCGACTGACGCATCGCCGACATAGCTTAAGTGGGATACCTTGGAGCCGTCACCGATCGTGGCGTTCTTGACCTCGACAAAATCACCGATTTTCACTTCTTCGCCAAGCACCGCACCCGGCCGCAGGTAAGCGAAAGGTCCGACAGAGGCACGTGCCCCTACGATGGCCTGGCTCAGCACGGACTGCTTCACCGAAGCTCCGTCGTTAATTTCGGAATCTTCAATATCACTGGATGGGCCGATAACACAATCTTCCCCGATTACAGTCTTGCCCTTGAGCACTGTTCCCGGATACAGGATGGTATCTGCACCAATCACTACCTCTGCTCCAATGTAAGTCGAAGCCGGATCAATGATGGTGACTCCGTTCAGCATATGTGTCTTGTTAATCCGCTGGCGCATATGTCCCTCTACCTCAGACAGGGCGAGCCGGTCATTAACGCCAATAGACTCCGCAGCATCATGAGCCTGATATCCCAAAACGATATCCCCCTGTGCCCGGAGTATGCCGATACAATCGGTTAAATAGTATTCCTGCTGGTTATTGTTGTTCGTCACCTGCTCCAGCGCAGCGAACAGCTTAGCATTATCAAAGCAGTAGGTGCCTGTATTAATTTCCTTAACAGCCGCCTCTTCCGCATTGCAGTCCTTCTGTTCAACAATCCTCAGAACACCGCCGTCATCCCCGCGGATAATCCGTCCATAGCCGGCAGGCTGATCCATTACAGCAGTCAAAATCGTTGCTGCCGCCTGCTGTCCTTCATGCAGCGCCATTAATCCTTCCAGCGTTTCAGGCGTAATAAGCGGCGTATCCCCGCAAATGACAATCGTCGTGCCTTCTTCACCGCCAAGCAGCTCCTTGGCCTGCTTCACGGCATGCCCGGTTCCCAGCTGGGTTTCCTGAAGCACATATTCAGCGTTCCCGCCGATATAAGCCTTCACTGTTTCTGCACCATGTCCGACTACTACAATATTGCGTTCACATCCGGTCGCCTTAACGGTATCAAGCACATGCCCTACCATCGGCTTGCCGCAGACGGGGTGCAGTACTTTATATAATTTAGATTTCATGCGCTTGCCTTGACCTGCAGCAAGTACAACAGCCATTCTTTTCAAGAATGCCAACCTCCTACTTCTTGAGCTCACTACTGAATATATCTCATTCCGGGCAAAAAGAAAAGAGAACCATGCTGCCATGGTTCCCTTTTCTTCGAACCCCAATTGAAAACGGCCTGACCTTACGCCACCCCTTACGGGCAGGCGTTCTTCAGAGACAGCGCTTTACGCTTATGCTCCCTCTTCGATAACTTCCTCTTCTTCCGTAGCGGCGCGATCGTACTCGGCCAATACCGCAGATTGAATCTTCTCGCGTGTTCCCGAAGAAATCGGGTGTGCGATGTCGCGGAATTCACCGTCTGGTGTACGCTTGCTGGGCATCGCAACGAACATCCCGTTATTACCGTCGATGACGCGTATGTCATGAACAACAAACTCGTTATCGATGGTAATGGATGCGATTGCTTTCATTCTCCCCTCAGAGTTGACGCGGCGGAGTCTGACATCCGTAATTTGCATGTGTGTGTTCACCACCTTTTTCCATCAGAGACTTGGTGTATAATTCCACACAGCAAGGCAAATTCCTTCTTTTTGATTCCAAAAAATGACTGCTAAAGAAGATTATTTTTGCGATACCATTGTTTTCGACACATTTCGTGCTGTTTTCTAATGATTCCTCATATTTTCGACACTTTACTGCAAGATGCTAAACTAGGGCTTTATCCGACGCTAAGAGGAGAAATAGTTGCCGGGATGTGCAGAAATTCTCCGCCCCTTGGAATCCACCTCAGTCAGCTTCACCAGCGATACATAGTCATGCAGCAGACGCTCTTCAGTCTCCACTGCTCCTGACTCGACCAGCACACCTACTCCGGCAACCTCTGCGTTGAATTCGCCGAGCAGATCCACCATACCGCGTACAGTGCCGCCCGCCTTCATAAAGTCATCGACAATCAGCACCCGTGACTTCTCACGCAGCGCACGTCTCGACAGGGACATCGTATGAATGCTCTTATGCGAGCCGGACACATAATTAATGCTCACTGCTGAGCCTTCTGTCACCTGATGGTCACGGCGCACCAGCACTACGGGCAGGCCCAGCTGGGCTGCTGTAGCGTAGGCGAGCGGGATTCCTTTTGTCTCAACGGTCATTACGACGTCAATCTCCACACCGTAGAAGGCTGTTGCAATAATTTTGCCGGCCTGCTCCATTACTGAAGGAAGGCCGAGCAGATCGGACATGTACAAATAACCGCCGGGCAGAATCCGGTCACTCTGCTCCAGCTCCCCGCACAGACGGTTTACAAATTCCAGGGCCATCTCTGCAGGTATACGCGGAATATAACGGACCCCTCCGGCCGCACCGGCCAGTGTCTGCAGCTCGCCTATACCTTCACCTTCAAATACCTCTTTTATAATAGCCAGATCTTCACTAATGGATGACTTTGCCGCACCATACCGGTCCGAAAAGGTGGACAACGGCAGCAGGTCATGCGGCTTCTCAAGTAAAAACTGGGTCATATCAACCAAACGCTGGCTTCTTTTTAATTTTTTCACAGAATACTCCTCGCCAAAACCGAATATTATTAAAAATAATATCATTTTTGTACGGAATTACACAAGAAGAAACGGTTATGCCGCTCTTTTAGGGAGGATAACCGTTTCTGCATGGATTAAGTCAGGGAACGTACAGCATACACTTCCTTGCAAAAGCCGCGCAGCCCGTTGTAGATTCTCGCAACCTTGGACTGCTTCGAAACCAGGCCGAACACAGTCGGCCCGCTGCCGGACATCAGCACTCCGTCTGCTCCCAGCTTCACCATAGCTTCCTTGAGCTGCTGGACCTCAGGGTGCAGCTTCAGGGTCACATCCTCCAGCACATTGCCAAGACCGGCACAGACCGCCCCGAAGTCGCCAGCTTCAATCGCCTGCTGCATACCCGATGCGGAAGGATGCACGGCGATCTGATTAGCCCGCACGCGCCCGTATACCTCAGCAGTAGAGACGTTGATCGGAGGCTTGGCCAGAATGACCCAGCACTGCGGCGGGTTCGGGATCGGCGTGAGCTTCTCCCCCCGTCCGGTAGCCAGAGCAGTGCCTCCTGTGACACAGAACGGAACGTCGGAGCCAAGCTCGGCTCCGAGCTCCTGCAGCTCCTGAGAAGGAATACCAAGCCGCCAGAGCCGGTTCAGGCCGCGCAGCGTGGCTGCGGCATCACTGCTGCCGCCGGCAAGCCCGGCGGCAACCGGAATTCTTTTGTCCAGATGAATATGTACTCCGCTCTTTACATTGTAGCGGTCCTTAATCAGCCTTGCAGCCTGAAAGGCCAGGTTCTTCTCGTCTAGCGGAATATATCCGGCCTGGCTTGAGATGATAATGGAATCACGCTTCAGCTCCGACAGCTCCAGACGGTCCGCCAGATCGACCATTGTCATTATCATTTCCACTTCATGAAACCCGTCAGCGCGCTTACGAAGCACATCCAGCATCAAATTGATTTTGGCCGGCGCTTTCTCATACATTTTCAAGGCGTTCACCCACCCTCAGCTTTTCCCGTAAAAACAACTTAACATATTATATGA
This sequence comes from Paenibacillus sp. FSL R7-0273, assembly GCF_000758625.1. Taxonomy (NCBI): domain Bacteria; kingdom Bacillati; phylum Bacillota; class Bacilli; order Caryophanales; family Paenibacillaceae; genus Paenibacillus; species Paenibacillus sp. FSL R7-0273. Next base: position 35,003 of record NZ_CP009283.1, on the reverse strand, counting down.
GAAACTTGTAATGAAGTCCATGATCAAAAGTCTTTATGGGAAAAAGAGGGGCTCCGCCACCAGGGCAGCCCCCCGCTTCCGGTACCGGCAAGAGCCTGCGGACTACAGCTCTGACTTACGGGCAGCCTGCTCGGCAAGCTGTATAGCCCGCTTCACCATATTGCCTGCATCCTTGGCCCGGATCCCGCCCCAGCCGTCCTTTTGCACCGTGTCATAGAAGCCAAGCTCCTTGGCCAGCTCTGTCTTCAGCTCCTCTGACATCATACCCCGTTTTCTGCGGCTCATAGGCTAAAGCCCTCCTTTGCAGTATTGGATAATAAGCTTATAGCCCTTATAGTATGCTGCCGCAGCCCCCAGTCCATTCCCGGTACCACCACTTACATCAACGCATCATTTCAAAACAAAAACAGTCCCTCAAAGGGACTGTCCTGTAAAACATTAAGCTTTAATATACACAACCTGCATCTGCCCGTCATCTTCACAGACTGTGATTTCCACAGATTCGGTAAGGATATCGGCGTAGCTATAGGAGACACGCTTAAAGGTCTGCTGCTCCTGATCCAGTTTGACAATAAAAACAGAAGGGTACGTTTCTTCCAGGACACCGGTGCGTTCAACAGTCTTACGGCGGCCACCGTTAGCCCGCAACGTAATTTTATGACCGACATGAGCTTCGAGACTGCGTTTAATTTCCAACAGCGCGTTATTAGCCATTACCTGACGACCACCTCTTTCCTTGTCCCATTATACAACTTTTCACAAACTTTGTCAAAACAAATAATTAATTATAGTTGATGCTAAAATAGTTGTCAACGGGATTTTTTTGAGATAATAGATTACCGTTTTATTGCAACTGTTATCTGCAACACAGGTATGATCAATATGAGGAAAGGTCACAGGTATTATGGAACCAAAAAAAGAGGAAGGACAGCATTAAGCTTATCCTTCCCCTCATATGCTTTTGTCATTCCCCGTACTGCCGAAAAAAGCTAAATGACCGAGGGCGTTACCTTCAGCGTAGACAGGTTCTGCAGCCGCGGCATGCCGATTCTGAAGCTTCCCCGTGTTTCAATGCCGCCCATCCCCTTGCTTCCGCTAATGGTGTGATTCAGCACATCTCCCAGGTTCACTGTCTCACGGACCGAGGTAAAAGCAGCCTTGGCTGCAACATAGACCGGGTCCAGCGCATGGATCAGGATTCTCCCCGGCGAGCTGGCAAAGTTGGCTCCAGTGCCAAGCAGCGCTTCAAAGTGGGACTGGCAGGCTCCGGCTACAATCGTAAGCGCATCAAAATTACGCTCATACTCCCGGGCGGCCTGAATTGCCGCTACAAAATGCTGTGAATTTTTGTAGCTGTTCAGGCTGTAAAGATCATAAGTATGGGTTTGCTTAAGCACACCGTCATGGCCTGTGATAACCACGATGTCCGGACGGACACGCGGAAGCAGCCGGTACAGCGTATCCGCCATTTTGGATTCATGCACGTGATGCCCTTCCGCCGGAATCCGCAGCTGCTCGTAGAGGCTCAGGCTTTTCCGCAGATAGAGCGGGTCCCCGTCCAGGTGCAGCACCTTGCCCGGCACTTCAAAATACGCTGCTTCCTTAGGGGCCTGCGCCCAACCTCCGGCCGCACTCTCGCCGCTGCGCTCGCTCTGCTCCTGGCGGTCCCTGCGCAGCTTGCTAAGGGACTCTGTAGCCTTAATCTGAGCCTGCTGCCCGCGCTCGGTAATCCGGGTAGGCGGCACCTGCACCAGATCATCCAGAGGGGAATCCGCCAGCAGGCGGAACTCAGTCCCCTTGATAACAGCTGCATTCTGCACTATATTTTCTACCCGGAAGGTCACATCTCCGCCATATGATTTACGAACGACCAAGTCTCCTAAATTCATTACAACACCACCTCTACCCCATCGTATGGGCAAAGGCCGCTGTTGGTTCATAAAAGGGCGCTATTTAACACCGGCAGCCAGCAATACCTCACTCAGCCGCGCATACTCGGCAATACTCAGCGTCTCGCCGCGGCGCACCGGATCAATTCCTGCTTCAGCCAGCAGCGCCTCCAGACGCTCCCGCCCCTCTCCCGGAAAGAAGCGGGCCTTAAGGTTGTTGGCAATGGTCTTGCGGCGCTGCGTAAAGGCGGCTTGCACCACATCGAAGAAATGCTTCTCATCGGCTACCTCCACAGGAGGCCGCTCACGCACCTTCAGCCGGATAACCGCAGATTCAACATTAGGCTGCGGAATAAACACAGTGCGGGGCACGATACAGACCAGCTCCGGCTCGCTGTAGTATTGGACTGCAATGCTGAGGCTGCCGTATTCCTTGCCGCCCGGTGAGGCTACCATACGCTCGGCTACCTCCTTCTGGATCATAACGACGATATTATCAAGCGGCAGCTTCTCCTCCAGCAGCTTCATAAGTATAGGTGTTGTCACATAATAAGGCAGATTGGCAACAACGCTTACCTTGTCCACTCCGGCAAAATCCTCAGCGAACAGCTCCTGCAGATTCACCTTTAATACATCATCATTGCGGACTTTAACATGAGGATATGCCGCCAGCACATCCCGCAGAATCGGGATCAGCCTGCGGTCGATTTCCACCGCTGTAACTGCGCCTGCCTCAAGGGCCAGCCGTTCTGTCAGCGCCCCGATGCCAGGCCCGATCTCAAGGGCACCTGAAGCTGAGCTGAGTCCGGCTGCGCCGACTATCTTGTCCAGAATGTTCTGGTCAACCAGAAAGTTCTGGCCCAGGCTTTTTTTAAATGAAAATCCGTACCGCTGAATAATTTCCTTCGTCCTTGTCGGGGACGAGATATGGTCATGTCCGCTCATGTAATGTTGCCTCCCTGATCAATTTGCTTGAGAGCCGTTTGAAACTCTTCCGGGGTGATCCCGAACATGGCCAGCCGCTTAAACAGCTGCTTGCCGTTACAGTAGCCAATGCCAAGTACATTGCCAAGCGCCATTCTCCGCTCTGCCGCTCTCGGGTGTACCAGCATCCCTGCAGCCATAAGCTCGTCCAGCCCGATTAGCGCAGGCGCTCCCTCAAAGGAGGTGTGCACATTGGCAAGCGCATGGCGTATCGCCTCTGGTGAAGCATTCTCCACTCCAATATCGCCCTTTCGGGTTGCGTCCTTCTCCGGAATAAAAGCATGCTTGCAGCCCGGCACCTTGGACGAAACAATCTTGCGTATGCGCTCACCGGCATGGTCGGGATCAGTTAGGATAATAATCCCTCTGCGCTCCATGGCCAGCGCAATTTTGGCAATGACCCTGCGGTCCACCGCAGAGCCGCCCGTCTCTATCGTATCGGCCTCTACCGCCCGCTTGACGGCAACCGTGTCGCTTTTGCCCTCGACTACAATCAGTTCTTTAATCATTGTTAAGCTCCCTTCGCTTACAGCAGAAACACAAAAAGAAGAGGATTCGCTCCCCTTCTTTTTGGCTAAAGAATGTATAAGTGATGAGCTAGCCCGTTCATAAAGTGCTACCCTCACTATATCGTATAAACCGTTAATTTGCAAAAGACTGCCGCCTTAATTCAGTTCCGGCTTCACGGGTCCAATCACATAGACTGTCCGGGATTTGCGTCCGAAATTACGGGCGTGGCTCAGTGAATCGTAGTAAACATCGATCTTATTGCCTTTAATGGCACCGCCTGTATCCTCTGCACGGCGGAATCCCAATCCCTCAATGTACACCCACCAGCCGATAGGAATAACATTTGGATCAACAGCAATAGTACGGCCTTCAGTTACGCGTGTTCCGGAAGCCGTTTTGGTTCCAATGCCTGGCTCTTCAGAAGAATATGCAGTCATCGATACATTTTTAATCATTTTCTTATACTGGAAATCTACGCCTGCCTTGTGCACGACGTTGGTTGTTGCCGCTACTTTTTTAGCTGAGCTGGAGGTAGTTGACTTGGTTTTCGTAGTGGTTGTCGCTGCAGCAACAACAGGTGTCGGAAGCTTCTTGGTACCAACGGCAATAATCTTGTCTTTGGTAACGGTCTGCACTTCCTTGCCGATCATGGTCTTGGAGACCAGCTCACCATCCTGATAGATCTTCTGGTAATGCTGGATGATGGCACCCGGCTTGCCTGCCTGTGCAACTCTTACGTCTCCCTTATACAGGGAAGGATCTGCGGTTTTGATGACCTTGAAGGGCAAGCTTACTGTCTGCTGTACCGTTTGCTTGGTAATACGGACAATCTTGACTTTCATGTCAGGTGTCACTGCGGTATCTAGCGAAGGGAAAATCTTGTCGTCGCCGTCCATGCTGTAGCCCAGCTTGGTAATGGCATCTCCGAGTGAGTCCTCGGTGGTATAAAGCGTCTTGGTCGCGCCGTCTGCAGTAAGCGTAAGCTTCTGGGCACGGGTAATGGTAACACGGTCGCCATCCTGTATTTCAGCGGTAAGGCCTATAGATACTACGTCATGCGGCGTCAGCGTAATCTGCTCCTTGGCCAGCACGTCGCTGAGCAGTGCTTCACGCGTTTCGAGCGTACGCACTTCTCCGTCTATTACTAAGTTAATTACTTTATTTCCCTGACCGTATACGTAGAGCATAATTAACAGCGCGATAACAATCGATACCGCACCTGCAAGCGAAAGTACGCGGGGATTCACTTGCTTTAACCGTAATGCGAAAGACCTGCTGGATGATTGCGAATCATGGGATACTTCTGGTTGGAATACGCCCATTCTCTCCATCCTCCTTACATAGCCCCGTCGTCCAAATAGTATATCAAAGTTGACTGAATCATATCTGACGAAACTAAGTTTGAGATTGCAACAGGATACGCCCGCATAACTTCAGCGTTTCCTGCTCATGGATCGCCTGCCCGGCATAAAGACTCCCAGAACCTGTTATATAACAGTATGCTGGGTACATCCGCGTTATTCATAACAAAAAAAGCCCAAAAGAGTTCTATAGAGGACTCTTTCGTGGCTTCTCCGGGTGTTAAGATACGCGGGAATGTGTATGCACGAGGTTTCCTCTCTTACTTGCGCTTACGGGGTTAGCTGTCGGGTTCGGGCATAAGAGAGACGCCCTATCTCAGGTCACCCGCTCACGGCGGTTGCCCTCAAATTCACCCCAAAGACCACGTGAAGAAATCAAATAAAGTCTGCGGCATTTCTCTGTTGTACTCTATGTACGCCCATGCGGCAGTGCATTATTGGTTCCCCCGTTCTCCATACGGAGACTCAGCGAGACGATTCATGATTCAGTGACTGTCACAGTAACAACAGCTCACTGCACTGAAAAGATGATATCCTGTTTTGATGCATGTTGTAAAGGACGGTTCAACCACGTTTACGCAAAAAAATGATTAAAATATTGTAATATTCGGCCATTTTAAGATTAAAAAGATTTAATATATCGCTTATACTTCTTTTTTCACCTGTTTTTCTCCGGATTTCAAACAATCCCAAATCGTTCCAGTGCGTTCGCATACGTAATTTCCGCTAATTCCTGTAAATCAATCCCTTTTATTTCCGCCGCTGCTTCTGCAACTAATTTTACATAACTGCTTTCATTCCGCTTGCCTCTGAAGGGGTGCGGAGTCAGATACGGGGAGTCTGTTTCGATCAGCAGCCGGTCCAGCGGAGTCTTAGCCAGCACCTCTTTTGGCACCCTGGCATTCTTAAACGTGACCGGTCCGCCGAAGCCCAGATGGAAGCCTAGATCAAGACACATTTTTGCCGTTTCCCAGCTTCCGGAGAAGGAATGCATAACACCGCCCACTTCATTGGCCTTCTCCTCCCGCAGAATCCGGACGACATCCTCATGGGCGTCACGGTTATGGATACAGATTGGCATGTTCAGCTCGCGGGCCAGCCCGATTTGCTTACGGAGCACCTCATGCTGCACTTCTTTCGGGGAAGTATCCCAGTAATAATCCAGCCCGATTTCCCCGATGGCCACTACCTTGGGGTGACTGCAGAGCGAAGCGATCCATTCCAGATCCCCGTCCTTCATGTCAATCGCATCGACCGGATGCCAGCCGACGGCTGCATAAATATAATCATAGGTCTCTGCCAGCTTCATGGTGGTCGGGATCGTCTCCCGGTTGAAGCCGATATTAATCATCTTCGTCACTCCGGCCTCTCTCGCCCGGGCGATAACCTCCTCGCGGTCCTCGTCGAATTGCGGAGCATCCAGATGGGTGTGTGTGTCAAATAAGCGCATCATGCAGCTTCCTTTCTGTCCTTATTTCTATGATGAATACCAACTTTTTTTGTATTATTTTGCAAAAATCTCAGCGATGGAGGGCGGCAGCTGTGAAAGAGCTTTCTGCAGCTTATCCTGCGGGAAATAGAGATGATACCTGCCGCGGTGAATCCCGCTTATAGAGCGGACAATATCAGAGACCTCGGAGATTTCCTTCAGCCTGTCATGGCGGTCAAGCAGCAGAATCTGTTTGCTGTCAAAAGCATCACCCGGCCGGAATACATCATAGGGGAGATCTGTCGGAAAATCAATTTCCAGGTCATATTCTGCATTCAGCCCGGCTGCGGCAAAGCTGCGGCGGATTTCGTCAATTGTCTCGGTATCCAGATTGTCGGTCTGTACATATTTATACAGTTTACGATGTATAAAACGGCTGCACAAGTCGCTTAGCAGCTCATCCTGCTCAAGGGTCCACTGCATAAAGGCGGTCTGTATCATCGCTTCATCCAGCAGCAGGTACTGCTGCACGGTTACCTCGCTTCTGAATAAGTCACTTAGCGGTTCAATCATGAAGCCGAAGGAATATCCTGACTGGAAGAGCTCCTTGGCTCTGCGCAGGATCTGCCGCAAAATAATCTCCGAGCTGCGGGTCACCGGATGAAAATAGACCTGCCAGTACATCTGGTAACGGGACATCAGATAATCCTCTATGGCATGCATTCCTGATTCCTTAACCACAACCCTGCCATCATAGGGGCGCAGCATTCTTAGAATCCGGTCAATATCAATCGTTCCGTAGTTAACTCCGGTGTAATAGGCATCCCGCAGCAGATAATCCATCCGGTCGGCATCAAGCGGGCCCGATACCAGATTGACGACAATCTCATGCTCATAGGTTTTGGCGATTACCGAAGCCACCTTCTGCGGAAAATCCTCGGCTACCTCCTTTAGAATTGCTGTAATTTCTGTGTCCTCCAGAATAATCCGGCAGGTCCAGTCCTCATGATTCATTTCAAACGCTTCTTCTATAGAATGGGAAAACGGGCCGTGTCCCAGATCATGCAGCAGGGCTGCACACAGGGTCAGCAGGCTTTCCTCCGGCATCCAGTCCTTATAACCGCTCCGCTCAAACTGTGAAATAATTCTCCTTGTAATTTCGTACACTCCCAGCGAGTGAGAGAACCGGCTGTGCTCCGCACCGTGAAAGGTGAGGTAAGAGGTGCCGAGCTGGCGGATCCGCCGCAGGCGCTGGAACTCCTTCGTATTAATCAGACGCCAGATAATCGTTTCCTGAACATGAACATAATTGTGAACCGGGTCTTTAAAAACCTTTTCCTCTGACAGCAGCTGTTTCATGGGATCAACTCCTTTTCCATAATTTAATTAGTAATTGATTGGAATTAAGTCTATAATAATGAATTATGTCATAGTTTGTCGAATAATGACATTTTAGATATTCACAAATCGACAACCGATTTTAATGCGCTTTTCCGGGGAACCGGGATAACTGCAGGGATTACAAAAGTTTTCTATCAAAAATTCCTTAAAATTAGTCACAAAAAAGGTTGACTGTTTTGGGAATGGTTGGTATTATAAGTATCATAAAACGGTGAACAATGTCGAATAATGACGCTTTGGAACTTTGAGAGGAGCAAGATTGCAATGATGAAATCAACAGGAATTGTAAGAAAAGTAGACGAGCTTGGACGGGTTGTTATTCCGATCGAATTGCGCCGTACGCTGGGCATTGGAGAAAAAGATGCGCTCGAAATTTACGTGGACGGTGAGCGGATCATGCTGAAAAAGTACGAGCCTGCCTGCATTTTCTGCGGAAACGCCGAGAACGTTACTTATTTCAAAGGAAAAATTGTTTGTCACGAATGTATTTCTGCTATCCCTACCCCTGTGACAAATTAAAACAAATCGGTTATAATAAGAACTAATCCAATTGTTAATTCTAACCTTTTTAATATCTCCTTGGCCTCCCGTTGATGCGGGAGGTATTTTTTTGCGTTTATGATGGAGGCTTCTAACGGGGGCTCCCCCCGTTATCCCCCTTTATTTTAAGGGAGAATGATTAAATAAAAATAATTTAATGGAAAAATTAATAATCAGATTAAAAAATTTCTTTCTTACCCTCCCCAACCCTCCCTGACAGGGAGGGACCCAAAGGGCCCCGGCCCTCTGGACACCCGGAAGCTTGTCTGATTTGGCAGCAGCGCGGACAAAAGGGATTGTTCGACGGAAGACCGGCCCTCTTTCGGGCAAATTCTCAGGGCCTTGCCATGCGAGGGACTCCCTCATAGGCGGTTTACCTATGAGGGCTACGCGATTTACAGGCCGCTCCGGCGTTACTGCCGAGCTGGAGCGCTGTCCCTTCGTGAATCGCTGAACTGCGGCAGTTGCGAGTGATTTGAGCGCTGACTACTTTACTGCCGGAGGCGCTCACCCTTTGGGAATCGCTTACTGCAGCAAATAACTGTACTTTTTGCAGTTAAATTACTCCAAATTGGTTGGTAAATATTTTTAATTGCACTTTGTACACTTATATCCATATAAATCCTCATTATTAAGTATTTTCTTAAAATATAAATGTACAAAATACATCTATATCTAATAAAAGGGATTATCGGTGCCAAATAAGTGTACAAAATGCAGTTATTTCTATATCTGACTTGTTTACTCCCGCTCCAGCAGAGCATTATAAATATCCCGCTTAGCCAGCCCGCGGTCGGAGGCCGCTTTTTTCATCGCATCCTTACGTGTAAGGCCGGATGTCTCATAGTGGGTTACATGCTCTCCGATGCTGAGCTCACGCCACCAGGAGGACTCGGCCAGCTCGGCTTCCTCCTTGCTTTCCCCCTCAACCACGATGACATATTCGCCAAGCGGCGGATGCTCGGACAGCCAGGAGATACACTCCTCGATTGTGCCCCGCAGGAATTCTTCGTAGCGCTTAGTCAATTCACGGGCCAGGACTACACGGCGGTTACCGAATGCCTCCTGCAGGTGAACCAGCGTCTTAGCTACTCTGTGCGGTGATTCATAAAAGAGCAGAGTACTTTGCACAGCACGCAGGCCGGATAGTACAGTACGGATATCCTTACGCTCACGCGGAAGGAATCCGATGAAGGTAAAGCCTGCAGTCGGCAAGCCGGAAGCAATTAAAGCTGACAAAGCAGCGTTAGCTCCGGGTATCGGAATCACTGGAATACCATGGCTGACAGCCAGTGCAACAAGGTCTGCACCGGGGTCAGAAATCGCTGGCAGACCGGCGTCGCTGACCAGTGCGAGATTTTTACCTTCTATTATATAGCGTATTAATTCGGGTCCGCTGGCTGCCTTATTATGCTCATGATAACTGAACAGCATCGAGGGGGTTATTTCAAAATGGCTCAGCAGCTTGCGCGTCTGTCTTGTATCCTCAGCGGCAATAATGTCACACTCCTGCAGTGTACGCACCGCGCGGTAGGTCATGTCCTCCAGATTACCGATAGGAGTAGCAACCAGATACAGGCAGCCGCTTCCTTCCGGTGCACCAGAGCCCGCTTCTGTATTCTTTTGAAAACTGCTTTGGCAGGTTATTGTCATTGGCTGTTATCCTCTTTATTCCCATAATAAATGTCCATAATTTCCGGACAGTATTGATTGTCATCATTATATACGATCAGCGGCGGTTGTAAACGTACCTCAGGCTTGCCGTCACGCGCCGCTTCAATTAATACCATATTGGCCTCCAGATGGGCCCGCGGATGAACAAAACGGATAAGCTTCGGCTCCAGCCTGTATTGTCTCATCAAACTGATAATGTCCACCAGCCGCTGGGGCTTATGCACCATGCTTACTTTGCCTCCAGTACGGACAAGGCGTACACAGGCCTGAATAACCTCTTCCAGCGTACATCCGATTTCATGCCGGGCCATGGCCTGGTGAGAATTCAGCTTGAGATCGCTTCCGTTAAGCGGCATATAAGGCGGATTGACCGTTATTGCATCATAGACGCCGTATCCGGCTACAGTATGCAGCTCGCGCAGGTCTCCTTCATGAATCTGCACCCGGTCCTCAAGGCCATTCAGGGCAACACTGCGGCGGGCCATATCCGCCAGACGCGGCTGAATTTCTATTCCTTCTATAGAAGCTTTGGTGCGTGTGGTCAGCAGCATGGGAATAACCCCGTTTCCGGTACATAAATCAAGCACCCTGCCCCGCGGAGGAATCCCGGCAAACCGGGCCAGCAATACAGCATCCATTGAGAAGCTGAATACCTCATCACTCTGAATAATCCGCAAATCATGAGTCAGTAAATCATCAATCCGCTCTGACGGCTGCAAAGGAACAGGCAATTCATTAAAAGAATTCATCATCATAATCTCCTAAGGTGTATAAAATTCAAAAAAAACCGTAGGCGTAAATCTCCTACGGCTGGATATCCTCATTTATTAAGAAAAGAAAGACAGAACAGACAGTCACCCTCTGTACGTAGATGCCCAAAATAGACATTGCAGATGTGAAAGCCTTCATGGTACAGGCGGGCCAGATTATCATAACCTTCCCCGACGACCTCCTCTGTTCCTTCAGCAGCAGCCAGCAGCGCTTCTGCTTCAGCTGTATCCACGGCCGGGTCCAAAGGTGCTTCCCTTTTCAGTATTTTGCGGAGCTGTTCATTTTCCAGACTGAGCCTTTGATTGGCTTCCATCAGTTCCTTGACCGTCTGTTTCCAATCTCCGAGAGTGGCGCGCATTGTTTCCATCTGCGCTTCCATCTCCTGCATGTGTGCAAATATATTTTTCTTCTCCAAGTTTCCACCCCGAAAGTAACCTTATGGTTTACTTGACGACAACATCATCCATTGGAAGTTCCTTAACTTTGCCCACTTCAAACAGCTGTACATGAACCGTACGGCTTCCGGCATTGATTCCAACCACCTTGCCTTCTCCCAGTGAGGTTACGACAAGCTTACCTACCGCCGGCATTTCTTCCTTCGTGCTCTCATAATTATCATGCTCAAACTTCAGACAGCACATTAGTCTTCCGCATAAGCCCGAAATCTTAGTCGGGTTCAGTGAAAGATTCTGGTCCTTAGCCATCTTAATTGACACCGGCTCAAAATCTCCAAGCCAGGAGGAGCAGCATAATACCCGTCCGCAGGGTCCAAGTCCGCCCAGCATCTTCGCTTCGTCACGGACACCGATCTGCCGCAGCTCAATCCGGGTCCGGAAAATACTCGCCAGATCCTTAACCAGCTCACGGAAATCGACGCGTCCCTCAGCCGTGAAATAAAAAATAATCTTGTTGCGGTCAAAAGTGAATTCAACATCCACCAGCTTCATTTTGAGGCCGTGATCGCGGATTTTATTTAAACAGGTGTTGAATGCGTCCTTTGCTGCACCCTTGTTCTCTTCCACCACACGTGCGTCGGTTTCACCGGCGATCCGCATGACTTTCTTGAGAGGCAATACAACATCAGCTTCCTGCACCTCTTTTTTGCCAACGACAACCTTACCGTATTCAACCCCTCGTGCTGTCTCCACTATAACGCACTGATCACGTTCAATCGGGAAATCAAGCGGATCGAAATAATATATTTTACCCGCTTTTTTAAAGCGGACGCCTACTACGCTGTACAAAAATTAACCCCCTTGTTTGCCGGTAAAAGGAACCCTTAAGCAAATCCGCTCCCTGGTGATCTATGCTTGTCCTTCCTCATCCGTTAAACCTTTAGTTCCAGGCTGAAGCGCTGATCCGGAGGATTATATTATGTCTAAGCCTTTACCCTTCCAATCGGATTAAAAACTGCTCCAGACAGAGTCCTGCATTGGCGTTGGAACGGAGCTTGCGCTTGCTCTCCGCTGCGGATTCCATATAGGAGACCCATTGTTCCGTGCTCCGCTCGCGGGCATGTCTGGAAATAAAGTCTAACTGATCTATGAAAACGATGCTTTCGTGTCTGCGGTACAGGAAGTAGAGCATATCTTTGAACCAGAGGTGGAACATGCTGAACAGAGTATCCATATGTTCACCGAGTCCGGTCTTGGCCAGCTTCTGCCCGGCGGTTGCCACTGCAGTGCTGCCCTTGCCCATAGACTCCTTTGCTAATTGTAACACTAGATTTCTCATTTCTGCAAACCAATTCTGTGCCAAAAGTTCCCTGCACCCGTCGAGTCCCGAAGTCAGTGAAACGGCGCACCGGGCCAGCGGCACCGGAACCCCTTCACCGGCTAACGCCTGGAGCATAATATCCGGATGCAGCGGGCTGAACGGGATGCGCTGAGTCCTCGACTGGATCGTAGGCAGCAGGGAACTGCTGTTGTCCGAGATTAGAATGCCTACTGCCGGAGCAGGCGGCTCCTCCAGAAATTTGAGCAGACTGTTGGCGGCCTGAACCGTCATTTTATCTGCTCCCTCTATAATATAAACCTTGGGGTTAACCCCCTCAGACCGGTAGGAAAACACTCGCTGGAGCTCACGGATCTGATCGATTTTGATGCTTGCCCCGTCAGGCTTCAGCAGCGTCAGATCAGGATGGTTGCCATGCTCCACCTTACGGCACTCCAGACATTCACCGCAGGCATCATCTTTAAGGCCGGTACAGAATATGGCTTGGGCAAACATCAGCGCTGTCTTCAGCTGCCCGCTGCCGGCAGAGCCGGTGAACAGGTAAGCATGACTGACGGCGTCCTTGCGGAGCGCATTCTGCAGCAGACGTTTTGCATCCTCCTGCCCTAAAATATCATGAAAAGGCATAAATTCCTCCAACTTCTTTTAAAAAGAAAGATTAATCAGCATTCCGCGGATTTCACCGACCCGGCCCAGCAGATCGATCCGGCCCTGCTCACTCTCAAGCAGATCATCGGCCAGATTCAGCAAGGCGGCATCAATCTCCTCAAGCAGCTTGTAGCGCTTGCCGCGGCCGCGGCGGTCCCAGCCTTTGGTTTCTCTCAGAACTACACCCCGCCGCGCCGTTTCCTCCAAAAAGCGTTTGACCATATTTCTATATATGGCAAGCTCGCGAACCGTCATTGATTTGGCCAGCCGGTCGCCCTGCTGCTGAATATCCTTGATCTGGCGGTTCAGCTCATCCAGTGTTTTTTGCTCCCCCTGCTGCTGAAATACGTCGTTGAAGCTTTTCTGCTGTACAGGCCTGCGCTCTGCATCAGCATTCAGGAGTTCACTTTTTAAGGGCCTGTAGCCCGGGTTTATTTTCAAAGGTATCTACCGCCCCTATTATGCTCAATAATGCTCAAAACGATCGACAGGAAGAACAAATACTGTTGCTCCGCCCACCTGCACTTCCACCGGAAGCGGCAGATAGGAATCCGTAGTACCGCTCATCGGAGTTACCGGAGTAACGAGCTGTTCGCGCACCTTGCAGCTATTGCGGATTACACTGAGCACCGCATCCACCTGGGAGTCGTCTACACCAATCAGGAATGTCGTATTGCCTGCCCGCAGAAATCCGCCTGTACTGGCCAGCTTGGTGGCACGGAAATTAGCTTTGACGAGTTCGCTGGACAACCGGTTACTGTCTTTATCCTGGATAATTGCAATGATTAGATTCATCTTCGCATTCCTCCTAATTGTTTGGTAAGAAACTTATTAAACAGCAGTGTGCTTACTGTAATATTTGACATGCTGCCTTAAAAATCCTTTAATATGCGCTCCTGCAGCGTCCGGACGATATCCTGCTCAACCATATGGATCGGCCGGTTAGCATCCAGCACTACAACACGCTCCAAATCGGACTGCACCACCAGCTGATAGCCCTCGCGCACCTTCTGGTGAAAATCGAGCTTTTCCAGATCAAGGCGGTTAACCTCCCTGTCCTGATTGGCAGCGATCCGCGATAAGCCAACCTCGGGGTCTACATCCAGATAAAAGGTGAGATCCGGCTTGCGTCCGCCTGTTGCGAACTCATTAATACTTCTGACCCTCTCAATGCCGAGCCCCCGTGCATGCCCCTGGTAAACAAGACTGCTATCGACAAAGCGGTCACAAAGTACAGTAAGGCCCTGCTGCAGTGCCGGCTCTACCACTTCAGCCAGATGCTGGCTTCTCGCAGCCGCATACAGCAGTGCTTCCGTCCGTGCATCCATCGCTGTATGGGCAGGATCAAGGATGATGGAGCGGATTTTTTCGGCAATCTCAATGCCTCCGGGTTCCCGCGTAATAATATAAGGCATGGAATGGTTCTGCAGATAGGCTGCTACTCTGCCCAGTACGGTTGTTTTGCCTGCTCCATCGCCTCCCTCCAAAGTAATAAAAAAGCCCTCACGTCCCACTTATACTTCTCCGCCCTTCTGTATGTTGTAGACCCTGATGTGCTGCAACGCCGGGTCAGCACAGGCCTGAAACCTGGCTCCCCCCCGGCTCAGAGCCTCCAGCCTGCTGCAGGCTGCCTTTGTTATAAATTCTCCCGGGTATAGCAGCGGAATTCCTGGCGGATAAGGGATTACCATCTCCGCGCATGTTCTTCCTATACTGTATTCGAGAGGTATGCTTTCGGTTTCAGCCTGAGATACCGGCTTCATGGCGAACCTTACCGGCTGTGAAAACAGCTGCCCGCTCAAAATGTTCCACGTGGAAATATTGGCCTGCCGTGCTGCTTCAGTATGACCCCGGTTAGGAGATGGAGCTTCTGCTTCGTTATGACCCGGGTTAGCGGATGGAGCTCCCGCTTCGTTAAGACCCGGGTTAGCGGACAGAGCTCCTGCTCCATTAAGACCCGGGTTAGCGGGTAGAGCTTCCGCTTCGTTAAGACCCGGGTTAGCAGACAGAGCTCCTGCTTCGTTATGACCGGGTTGGACTGCTGCTGGCTCCTCGGCCTCTATGCTGCGCAGCGCGTCCAGCAGCGCGGCGGTCTCTTCAGCCTTCGAGCCGAGGCTGAAGGCCAGCACTACGTGCCGGTCGTCGCTCATCTCCGGCACGATGCCCTTCTCTTCGAGCCTGCGCTGCAGCTCGAAGCCCCCCAGGACCCCGGCGGCGTCATAAATGACCGCCTTAAAGGGGTCCTGGGCCGTGTACGCCGCCCCGCTGGCTGGCGGCGCGGGTGCTCCGGCGGCTGTACCAGCGCCGCCGGGGGTACGCTGCTGCGCCGCAGGCTGCAGCAGCCCGAAGCGCGGCAGCTCCGCCAGGCCGCGCCTCAGCACTTCCACGGCGGCGAGCCCCGCCGTGAAGGCCCCGGCGCGCCCGGTATGCACTAGCCGCCGGGCCAGGTCGAGCGAAGCCATCAGCGGATACGATGGGCTGGAGCTCTGCACCATAGCCAGCCGCTGCCGCAGCAGCGCGCGGTCAAGGCGCGGCCCCTGTACGTGCAGCATGGCACCCATGGTCAGTGCCGGCAGCATCTTGTGCGTGGACTGCACCACGCCGTCCGCGCCGCAGGCAAGCGCCCCGGCCGGCAGAGCCGGGTGCTGCCCGTAATGCGCCCCGTGCGCCTCGTCGACCAGCAGCGGAACGCTGTGGTCATGGCAGATGCGCGCGAGGGGCGCCAGGTCTGCTCCCATGCCGTAGTAATTCGGCATGGTCACCAGCACGGCAGCGGCCTCAGGGTAGGCTGCGAGAGCAGCCTGTACCGCCTCAGCCGCCGGAGCGACCGCCAGGCCGCTGTCCGCATCCAACTGCGGCTCCAGAAAAACTGCATTCACACCGGCCAGTATCAGCCCGTGAATAACTGACTTATGCACGTTTCGCTGAAGAATCAATGTCATCCCCGGCTCGGGACATACAGTAAGAATGAGTGCAAGATTACCGGCAGTGCTGCCGCCAACCAGCAAAAAGCTCTCCTCCGCCCCAAAGCAGTCAGCAGCCAGCTCCTGTGCTTCCTTAATAACCCCCTCAGGATGATGAAGATCATCCGTTCCGGTAATTTCAGTAACATCGTACCTCATAATCTCATCGAGAAAGCCTGCCCCTCCGCCAGCGCTGTACGCATTACCGTTCTTGTGGCCGGGCACATGATAAGATATATTACCCTTAAGTCTATATTGTTCCAGCATTTCATATATAGGTGCCCTGCCAGGCTGTAGCTTGTCCATGTTCATATCCTTCCCTGGGGGTTACCTCTATTTTAACGCAAATATGCCCAAACGCCTATAATACTGTACCAAAAGCTAAATTACACAACAAAACGGCCCCACCGCATCAAAAGAGAACGGGGAACCGTTATATGATTATCCTGATATGCAGCCATTGCGACACAAATCCACCGCACTCTCTTTTTCACCATTATTAGTCTCTGGTCTGGTTAGGCGTTCTTTTGCAATCCGATTTTCTTCATCCGGCCGATAAAAAAGCGGTACTTGATATCTTCAGCATCAGTACGCACCATCTCACTCTCGCAATCTTCACAAATAAAGTGCGAGACAATCACAATTCCTTCCTGCTTCATCTGTCCGCAAATAATGCAGGACTGCTCAGTTTGCTGTTCCATAATCATCCCACCTTGACTCTTTTAAGAACAGTATGTTACACCTTCTATCATTTTAAACCTTTTCATAGTTTTTTCCTATCCTGCCCAGCCATAATATATATATTCTGTAATCACCGCCAGGTGATTATGCCGGCGAAGTTTAATAAAACACCGGATCCGTCCGATATTATTAACATGAGCATTCATGAGGAGGCCTAACTTTCGCTATGGAATCTAACCCCAAAGGCGCAGCTACATTCTATCAATACAAGCTTATCAAAAAAATAAATCTGACGAATACGAAACTCCGTATATATTATCTGCTTCCCCTGGTATTTCTGGTATTGGAGACTGTGTTCCTCTCCTGGTGGAGCTTCGTGTATATGCTTATTGCTGCTCCTGTTGTTTTATGGATTCAATATGTAATTTCGCGTTCAGTGCTGCTTATCACCGGCCATCCCATTGCAAAACGCTGGAAAATGACCCTGCGTCTGCCCTGGCTAGGCTATATGCCCGAGCAATATATCAGCTACAGCATCTTCCGCAAAGTACAGCTGCATAACTTCTGGATCGGCCTGTGTATTGCTGCATTGTTTATTGTCTGGGTGCCTGCTGCATTTACAGCCTCACTCGCTATCTGCCACCTATGGCTACTTCTGCCCCGGCTGTACACACTTCTGAAGCTCCGGCGCAATGAAAAAAGCGGAATGCTCAAATTCAGCACTGGCGACGTCTCCTATTATGCCCAGTAATCCAAAGAGCCGTATACATACTATAACTACTGACCGGTCAGCCTCATTAGTTTAACAACAATAAAGAATCGCCGTCCAAGCAGACGGCGATTCTTTATTTACTCTTCAGACCCTTAATGGCAATCTTCTTTTCTTTAGGAATCATAACTATAAAATAACCGTCATGTACGGTCAGATGTATAATCAGGCTGTCCTTTTGAAAAACACGGGAATTCCCCGCATCCTCAGCGCTTTTTTGTTCCTTCCAGCCCCAGGCTTCAATAGCTTCCAGATATGGATCCGGCAAGCCCTCTTTCTCCTTTAGACCGGATAATGAATAACGGACGTAGTCCATCGCAACATTTGTAGTTGTCTTGTCAGGCGAGCTTGCTTCCACCGGAACAGGAAAGCTCTTCTCAATCAGTGCTCCCTCAAAGCTATCCCATTTGGGCTCCTTCGCTCCACAGCCGATGAGTGCAACACTCAATATACATACAACAAGTAGTATCCACAAGGGCCGGTTCTGCTTCATACCTTAAATCCTCCTTACCACTACCATGCATCAAAAGACACAAGAAAAATTCAAAGTTAGAATTAATCAGTAGTTCAATCGTATTAAGGGCATGCCTGATATTTGCACATTTCTATTATACTTGGATAACACATATCGTCGGTAACAAAAATGTCACTCAAATGAAAGCGTTTTATTACAAAACATTCTCTTTTTTTGCTGTTTAAAACAAAAAAGCCATTGTCGATTACTCAACAATGACTTTATGTGCTTGGCGGCGTCCTACTCTCCCAGGACCCTTCGGTCCAAGTACCATCGGCGCTGGAGGACTTAACGGTCGTGTTCGGGATGGGTACGCGTGGAACCCCTCCGCCATCGCCACCAAACGGGCATTTACAGCGTAAATGCTTCAGGAACTTGATTCCTGAAAACTGAATCCGAAACGAATCTGCGTCTTAAATATTGGATAAGCCCTCGACCGATTAGTATTGGTCAGCTCCATGCATTGCTGCACTTCCAC
The DNA here is from genome assembly GCF_000758625.1 of Paenibacillus sp. FSL R7-0273. Taxonomy (NCBI): domain Bacteria; kingdom Bacillati; phylum Bacillota; class Bacilli; order Caryophanales; family Paenibacillaceae; genus Paenibacillus; species Paenibacillus sp. FSL R7-0273. The sequence goes on along the minus strand of NZ_CP009283.1, from coordinate 16,657 downwards.
CTCCAACCTATCTACCTCGTCGTCTTCAAGGGGTCTTACTAATTGGGAAATCTCATCTTGAGGGGGGCTTCACGCTTAGATGCTTTCAGCGCTTATCCCGTCCGTACGTAGCTACCCAGCCATGCTTCTGGCGAAACAACTGGTGCACCAGCGGTACGTCCATCCCGGTCCTCTCGTACTAAGGACAGCTCCTCTCAAATTTCCTGCGCCCACGACAGATAGGGACCGAACTGTCTCACGACGTTCTGAACCCAGCTCGCGTACCGCTTTAATGGGCGAACAGCCCAACCCTTGGGACCTACTTCAGCCCCAGGATGCGATGAGCCGACATCGAGGTGCCAAACCTCCCCGTCGATGTGGACTCTTGGGGGAGATAAGCCTGTTATCCCCAGGGTAGCTTTTATCCGTTGAGCGATGGCCCTTCCATGCGGTACCACCGGATCACTAAGTCCGACTTTCGTCCCTGCTCGACTTGTAGGTCTCGCAGTCAAGCTCCCTTATGCCTTTGCACTCTTCGAATGATTTCCAACCATTCTGAGGGAACCTTTGAACGCCTCCGTTACTCTTTAGGAGGCGACCGCCCCAGTCAAACTGCCCGCCTGACACGGTCCCCGTACCCGTTAAGGGCACCAGGTTAGAACCTAGATACGATCAGGGTGGTATCCCAACGGCGCCTCCACAGAAGCTTGCGCTCCTGTTTCTACGGCTCCCACCTATCCTGTACAGATCGTACCCAAATTCAATATCAAGCTGCAGTAAAGCTCCATGGGGTCTTTCCGTCTTGTCGCGGGTAACCTGCATCTTCACAGGTATTAAAATTTCACCGGATCTCTCGTTGAGACAGCGCCCAAGTCGTTACGCCATTCGTGCGGGTCAGAATTTACCTGACAAGGAATTTCGCTACCTTAGGACCGTTATAGTTACGGCCGCCGTTTACTGGGGCTTCGGTTCATAGCTTCGGATTGCTCCTAACCACTCCCCTTAACCTTCCAGCACCGGGCAGGCGTCAGCCCGTATACTTCGCCTTGCGGCTTCGCACAGACCTGTGTTTTTGCTAAACAGTCGCTTGGGCCTTTTCACTGCGGCCCCCTCGGGCTATTCACCCTACCGAGGCACCCCTTCTCCCGAAGTTACGGGGTCATTTTGCCGAGTTCCTTAACGAGAGTTCTTCCGCGCGCCTTAGAATTCTCTTCTCGCCTACCTGTGTCGGTTTGCGGTACGGGCACCTTCTCCTGGCTAGAGGCTTTTCTTGGCAGTGTGAGATCATGACCTTCGCTACTATAATTTTCGCTCCCCATCACAGCCTGGCCTTAACAGTGTGCGGATTTGCCTACACACCAGCCTCACTGCTTAGACGGACATCCATCAGTCCGCGTCACTACCCTCCTGCGTCACCCCATCGCTCATAGCGGATTACGGTGGTACAGTAATTTCAAACTGTTGTCCTTCGACTACGCCTATCGGCCTCGCCTTAGGTCCCGACTTACCCTGAGCGGACGAGCCTTCCTCAGGAAACCTTGGGCTTTCGGCGGATCAGATTCTCACTGATCTTTTCGTTACTCATACCGGCATTCTCACTTGTATGCTGTCCAGCGCTCCTTACGGTACACCTTCAACCCACATACAACGCTCCCCTACCCCAGATGCAAAGCATCTA
>NZ_CP009283.1:0-12500 GCF_000758625.1 Paenibacillus sp. FSL R7-0273 | reverse complement strand
CCCTACGTATTACCGCGGCTGCTGGCACGTAGTTAGCCGGGGCTTTCTTCTCAGGTACCGTCACTCCGGTAGCAGTTACTCTACCGGACGTTCTTCCCTGGCAACAGAGCTTTACGATCCGAAAACCTTCATCACTCACGCGGCGTTGCTCCGTCAGGCTTTCGCCCATTGCGGAAGATTCCCTACTGCTGCCTCCCGTAGGAGTCTGGGCCGTGTCTCAGTCCCAGTGTGGCCGTTCACCCTCTCAGGTCGGCTACGCATCGTCGCCTTGGTGAGCCGTTACCCCACCAACTAGCTAATGCGCCGCAGGCCCATCCCTTAATGACAGATTGCTCCGCCTTTCATTCTCCCTTCATGAGAAAAAAGAAATTATCCGGTATTAGCTACCGTTTCCGGTAGTTATCCCAGGTTAAGGGGCAGGTTGCCTACGTGTTACTCACCCGTCCGCCGCTAAACTTACCCCGAAGGATAAGCTCCGCTCGACTTGCATGTATTAGGCACGCCGCCAGCGTTCGTCCTGAGCCAGGATCAAACTCTCCAAATTGGTATTTAGAAAGAGCGATTGCTCATTTTGAAACATCTGACGAGAATTTACATTCTCTACTTTTGGATCTCACCGAAGTGATTTCCGATACTCACTCGTTGTTCAGTTTTCAAAGATCAAGCTCGTTGTTGCCTTCGATGTCCTCGTCAGCAGCAACTCTTATACTATATCACATCCAACCGTTCGTTGCAAGCTCTTTTTTTAATTTCTTTTTTCGAGCTTAGCTTCGATGCTTTTCAACGTTTCGCGGCCAGATATAGAATATACCATGTAGAGAAAAGGAATGCAAGCATTATTTTAAATAAAGAAAAGCTGTCTTAACGCCCGTCTATTTCTAAGACTGAGGGGCGGGCTAAGACAGCTCTAATGTACTGTGTATCTGCACCATACCTCTAAGCAATAATCTCCATAATGTGCAGCTCGCGCTCCACCATCAGGTTTACAATTTTTCCTTCTACCTGCACCATTGGCCTTGTAGGATTACTGCGGTCGGTAAATATGATTTCTCCATGACGGCCGTCGCTCAGCCTAATTCGCGTTCCATTGTAGAGATCTGTGGTCTTATGAATAAAGGTCTGAACAATAACCGGGTCCAGCTTGCCGAAGCTCTCGGCCAGAATCTGTTCCAGCACCAGGTAGGGCGACTGTGCCTTTCTGTATGCCTTTCTTAGAGTCATTGCGTGAAAGATATCAGCGACGGCTACAATTTTCGCATAGAAATGAATCTGGGTGCCTTCCAGACGCAGCGGATAACCTGATCCGTCTATTTTTTCGTGATGCTGAAGTGCCGCGAGTCTGACTCCCTCATTAATCGCCGTAACATTGCGCAGCAGCTGGTATCCATAGGTTGTATGCCTGCGTACCTCTTCTAACTCGGATCCGGTCAAGGGGTTAGGCTTCTGCAGCAATGAGGCATCGACCTTGGCATTACCTATATCATGCAGCAAGCCGGCAAAGGCAGCCTGCATCCAATCCTTTTGCGGATAGCCGCACCACTGGGCAATTCGGTATGAGGTCAGGGCTGAAAGCACTGCGTTATGATAATTATAGTCCTCTTCATGAATAATCCTCGGTGCAAATTTTAAGACATGATAATCCTTAAGCTCATTGATTAAGGCCTCCAGCTGACTCCGTATCTCCAGAATAGGCAGCGGTGCTGCAGCAACAGAACGGTATATCTGCTTAACAAGGGCCAGCATTTTTTCATATTCATCATGCAGCGAAGAATTACTTTTGGCCAGAAGTGACTCATTGATGGTGGCGCCTGCCTTAACAGGCGTATTCTTGGCAACCGGTTTAGCCTGCTCAGGAGCTTTATTCTCGCTCTGCGCACCCTCAATTTCCACCTGCTGGACAAGAAAAGCCTGAAGGATCTCTATATCCCGCGGCAAGACCACTTTGCCTTTAGAAAACAGCAGGCCTCCTAGCGGCGTGTTAACATCCTTGATAATTTTTGAACCCGGTTTTACTTCTGCCACGGATACGCTTGGCATATAATCAGCCCCTCTGTTTCTGTAAAAACTTGCGCCCGGGAGTATATTGAATGTGCCAAAACCCCGCACCCCGGCCAGACGGATGCCGCTATACTGCATACGCTGTTTAATTCTCTAATTATATTATGGATAATTAAAAGCGGCTAGATAGGGTAATGCCTATTCCGCAAATTAATCAAATAAAAAAGGAGCATGAGTTCCTTCAAATCAGGAATTCATGCCCCATGCTGTACTATTCGAGACCTTCCTCACCCTCGGCATCTGCCTCAGGCTCAGCTTCTCCCACTGCTTCTGTATCTGCAGCTGTTACTGTCTCGATACCTTCGCCGTCCTCATGTTCAGGCAGCTCATCTTCCTCTTTATCCGCTCTGCACAGTGTAGCTACAGCATCGTCCTCACGGATATTGATCAGCTTAACGCCTTGTGCATAACGGCCCATTGTCGAGATTCCGTCCATGCTGGTACGGATCAGGGTTCCGCTGGTTGTAATGATCATCAGATCCTCATCACTCTTAACAACCTTCAGACCTACTACCGGACCATTCTTGTCAGTAAGATTGATCGTCTTGATCCCTTTACCCCCGCGGGTCTGGGAACGATAGTCGCCGGCAGGTGTCCGTTTACCATAGCCCTTGGTTGTTACAATAAGAACTTCAAGATCCTGGTCTACGCAATCCATGCCAATGACATGGTCATCTTCATCCAGTGTAATACCCTTTACACCGGTTGCACTTCTTCCCATAGAACGGACATCATTCTCAGAGAAGGTGATGGACATACCGCGGGCAGTACCTATGATCAGATTCTGCTGGCCGTCAGTCAGCTTCACTTCAATCAGGGAATCCTCTTCACGAAGGTTGATGGCGATAAGTCCGCCCTTGCGGATATTATTATAATCCTCAAGCGGTGTCTTCTTCACAATACCTTCGCTGGTAGCAAAGAACAGATACTTATCGCTGTCTGTCTCCTGTACCTGGATTACAGCACTGATCTTCTCACCCTGTTCAATCTGAATCAGGTTAATGATCGGCGTTCCCCGGGCCGTACGCCCTAACTCTGGGATTTCATAGGCTTTGATCCGGTATACCTTACCCTTATCGGTAAAGAACAGCAGATAGTTGTGGGAATTACTCACGAAGAGATGCTCCACAAAGTCCTCGTCCTTGGTATCCATGCCGATTACGCCGCGTCCGCCGCGCTTCTGGCTGCGGTACGTGCTTACCGGCAGACGTTTGATATACCCTGTGTGTGTAATCGTAATAACGACCTCTTCACGCGGAATCAGATCCTCATCAAGGATGCTTTCTTCTCCGACCGTAATTTCGGTCCGCCGCTCATCGGAATACTTATCCCGGATCTCCTGCAGCTCGTTCCCGATAATCTCCAGGACCAGGTGCTCGTTAGCCAGAATTTCCTTGTACTCGGCAATTTTGGCCAGCAGCTCATTATATTCGTTCTCGATCTTCTCCCGTTCCAGTCCGGTCAAGCGCTGCATCCGCATATCAAGGATAGCCTGTGCCTGCTCAACACTGAGGCTAAATGTCTCCATTAAGCCTTCGCGGGCGATATCGGTTGTGCGTGAGCCTCTGATCAGTGCGATGATCTCATCCAGATTATCAAGCGCTATACGCAGGCCTTCCAGAATATGTGCACGCGCTTCAGCCTTCTTCAGATCAAAAATCGTCCGCCGGCGGATTACTTCAATCTGGTGCTGCAGATAGTGGTAGAGCACATCACGAAGATTGAGAATTTTAGGCTCGTTATTCACAATCGCCAGCATATTGATGCCAAAGGTCGATTGCATAGCCGTATGCTTGTAAAGATTGTTGAGCACAACGTTAGGATTAATGTCGCGACGCATTTCAATAACGACACGCATACCCGTACGGTCTGACTCATCGCGCAGATCGGTAATGCCCTCAATCCGTTTCTCGCGGACCAGCTCGGCAATCTTCTCTACCAGTCTCGCTTTGTTGACCTGATAAGGAAGCTCATGCACGATAATCCGGGCTTTGCCATTATTCTCTTCAATGGTCGCCTTGGCGCGCATGGTCACAGAGCCGCGGCCGGTACGGTAAGCCTGGCGGATGCCTTCACGTCCCAGAATATATCCGGCTGTCGGGAAATCAGGACCCTGAATATATTCCATAAGCTCCATAGGGGTAATATCCGGATTCTTGATCATAGCCTGTACACCGTCAATAACCTCTCCCAAATTATGAGGAGGAATATTGGTGGCCATACCTACTGCGATCCCTCCTACCCCGTTAACAAGCAGGTTCGGATAACGGGCAGGCAGAACAACAGGCTCGTGCTCTTCACCGTCATAGTTAGGTGCAAAATCAACCGTTTCCTTGTTAAGGTCACGCAGCATTTCACCTGCAATTTTGGATAAACGCGCTTCTGTATAACGCATTGCCGCTGCCATATCGCCATCGATCGAACCAAAGTTGCCGTGGCCATCTACAAGCATATAACGCATTGAGAAATCCTGCGCCATACGTACCATGGTCTCATATACAGCAGAGTCACCGTGCGGGTGATACTTACCGATAACCTCGCCGACGATTCTCGCTGACTTCTTATGAGGTTTATCCGGAGACATTCCGAGTTCAGACATTGCAAACAGAATGCGCCGGTGAACAGGCTTGAGTCCGTCCCGCACATCCGGCAAAGCCCGGCTGACAATGATGCTCATCGCATAATCCATAAAGGATTCGCGCATTTCCTCACCAATGTCCCGGTCTTTGATTTGCGGGTTATTTTGTTCAGCCATGAGTTGCTGGACCTCCTTCAGTTAAAAACCGCTACCCTTAATTATATTACTTTCACAAAAACAGCACAATTAAACGGGGGTAGCCTTATATCTGCTATTATTCATTTCTTTTAGCACCGTTAGGGGTATATGCCCTTTCCGCCAATGCCTCCAGTACATAGAATATACAGACAAGTGGAACGGGTTCATGACCCTATTTATGGCCATAGAGGTATAGCCCCATATCCTAATATTATAACATTATTTAGTTAACTTGTCCTGACAATTAAGAGCGCAATCTGCAATTAAGAAATAGGCTGGGAGGAAAATAATGAGGATTCAACGCGTGTCCAGTAAATGGGCCAAAACAAAAGTCATCCTGCAAAACCGCCAGCTGGCGGTCTTCATTCCGGAAACGCGAAAATACAGTCTGGATCATCTGACCGAGCTGCTTGATGTCTATGGCACGGTATATATCAAGCCCGACCGGGGTACTTACGGGATCGGAGTTATGCGGGCTGAACGCCGAGTTGTGCATTTAAGTGCAAGCAGGCAGCAGGCTGAGGATGCTCCGGCAGTTGAGGATGGTGAGCCTGACAAGCAGGAGCAGGTTATGTACGTGCTGCGTTATGCAAAGGATGCTGAAGTATTTCAGTCCGCCTCACAGCTTGACGCTGCCATTCTCCCCAAGCTTAATGGCCGTCCCTACTTGGTGCAGCAGGGCATCGATCTGCTCAAGCATAACAACCGGCCGTTTGATCTGCGTGTGCTTACGCAAAAGACGCCTTCAGGCGGATGGGAAACTACAGGCATGCTCGGAAGGGTAGCTGCACCACAGAAGGTAGTGACCAATTATCATAACGGCGGCAGTATCTTTTCTGTGGAAGCCCTGTTTAAAGAGCATATGAGCCCGGGCGAGATGACGGGTATGATCCAGCAGCTGAAGTCAATGGGGGTCAGAATCGGAGCACAGCTTGAAACCGCCTATCCCGGGCTTAAGGAGATCGGGCTTGATGTAGCACTGGATCAGCACCATGACCCCTGGCTGCTTGAGGTAAACACACTGCCGGCAATTATGGTATTCAAATCATTTCCCGATAAATCCATTTACCGCAGAATCCGCCGCTACGCCATAGCCTACGGGCGTCTGAAGAAGGCAAAGCCCGCTGGAACTGCTCGCCGAAGGTTGCTAGCCAAATCATAAAACAGCAATGGCCGCCTACAACAAAAAAACCTCCTGCCTTCTATTCCGTGAATAGGGCTGGAGGTTCTTGTTATAACAGGCATTTAAGCATTAAACATCAAGGTTACGGACGGACTGCGCATGCTCCTGAATGAATTCACGGCGCGGCTCTACATTATCGCCCATTAGGGTATCGAAGATTCCATCAGCCAGAATGGCATCCTCAATGGTTACCTGCAGCATTGTGCGGCTCTCAGGGTCCATTGTCGTATCCCACAGCTGCGTGGCATTCATCTCTCCAAGTCCTTTGTAGCGCTGGACGTTAACCTTCACATTCTCGCCGAAGCCGGCAATGATCTCATCACGTTCCCTCTCGGTTTGTGCATAGCGGATTACCTTATTACGCTCAATCTTGAAGAGCGGCGGCTGGGCAATATAGATAAAGCCTGCTTCGATAATTTTCCGCATGTACCGATAAAAGAAGGTAAGCAGCAGGGTTCGGATATGAGCACCGTCGACATCGGCATCGGTCATGATGACGATTTTGTGGTAGCGTGCCTTGGATATATCAAAGTCATCACTGATGCCTGTACCGAGTGCCGTGATAATAGCCCGGATCTCGGCGTTGGACAAAATACGGTCCAGACGTGCCTTCTCAACGTTCAGAATCTTACCGCGCAGCGGCAGGATCGCCTGGAAATGACGGTCGCGTCCCTGCTTGGCTGATCCGCCGGCCGAGTCCCCTTCGACGATATAAAGCTCACTGATGGAAGCATCCTTAGATGAGCAGTCAGCCAGCTTACCCGGAAGGGCGCTGACTTCAAGCGCACTCTTGCGGCGTGTCAGCTCACGGGCCTTGCGGGCTGCTTCACGCGCACGTGAAGCCTGCAGCGACTTCTCCAGTACACGCCGGGAAACTGCAGGGTTCTCTTCAAGGAATTGCTGCAGCTTCTCACCGAACAGGGATTCAACAATTCCGCGGACCTCACTGTTACCAAGCTTAGTCTTGGTCTGCCCCTCAAACTGCGGCTCAGGAATTTTAACTGAGATAATCGCTGTCAGCCCTTCACGGACATCGTCGCCGGTCAGGTTGTTGCTGCTGTCCTTAATTACACCGGTCTTGCGGGCATAATCGTTGATGATCCGGGTCAGCGCACTCTTAAAGCCGGATTCATGCGTTCCGCCTTCATGCGTATTGATGTTATTGGCAAAAGAATAAATATTCTCTGTATACGAATCGTTATATTGCAGAGCTACCTCAACCGCAATCATATCCCGTGAGCCTTCCACGTAGATCGGTTCCTCATGCAGCGCTTCTTTTTTCTCATTCAGATATTTCACATACTCCACGATACCGCCGTCGTATCTGAACGTGTTGGATACTCCAGTCCGCTCATCCAGCAGCGAAAGCTCAATTCCCTTGTTCAGGAAGGCCAGCTCCCGGATACGGGTAAGCAGTGTTGTATATTCAAAAACAGTCGTCTCCGTAAAAATCTCCGGATCCGGAAGGAATGTTGTAGTTGTACCGGTCTCATCTGAATCACCAATAATCTTGATATCGTGCTGAGGGGCACCGCGTCTATATTCCTGCTGGTAGGCATGGCCATCACGCTTAACAGTCACTACCACCTTCTCGGACAATGCATTTACAACGGAAATACCTACACCGTGCAAACCGCCGGAAACCTTATATCCGCCACCGCCGAACTTACCCCCGGCATGCAGGACAGTCATTACAACCTCAAGCGTGGATTTCTTCAGCTTCACATTCTCGCCGACAGGAATACCCCGCCCGTTATCAATTACAGTAATACTGTTATCTTCATGAATAATCACTTGAATCCGGTCGCAAAAACCTGCCAGCGCCTCATCGATACTGTTATCGACAACCTCCCAGACCAAATGATGCAGACCTTTGGCGCTGGTAGAGCCGATGTACATGCCGGGACGCTTCCGGACCGCTTCCAGCCCTTCAAGCACCTGAATCTGGCTCTCATCATATGTCGGTTGATTCATTGACATGCCTTCACCTACTTCTTTCAGATTATCTCTTATAACCTCAACGATTTATATTTCCAACAAGATTTTGGCTCTTTTTTTGAGAGTGGAGGAGGAAATGGGGGAGTAGTATACCGTATTCTTGGTGACGACAATGGATTTGGCTTCCTCTTCACCGATCCGTTCCAATTTCTTGTCCTGTCCGGAATGAAGAATAAACTGTTTAGATACCTTAGAGGATTTCTCAATTGATATATCAAATATTGCTATCAGCTCTGAGGATCTTATAACCTTTTCCCCGCCCAAATGAATATACATGATCTGCCTCCGCTCTTTAAATCTCCACTTTTCCATCATGAACATGGTATAGGCTTGCGCCCTTCAGCTTGTCGGCATTCAGACTCTCCACATCGGTAGCAGTGATGAACGTCTGCACCTTGCTCTGAAAGGTTTCGATAAGCTGGGTCTGACGATAGGGATCAAGTTCGGACAAAACATCATCAAGAAGCAGCACAGGATACTCCCCGATCTCCTCATGGATCAGTTCAATTTCCGCCAGCTTGAGCGATAAAGCTGCCGTACGCTGCTGTCCCTGGGAGCCGTAGACCTGAGCTTCTCTTCCGTTGATAAAAAAGGACAGGTCATCCCTATGGGGACCCGTCAGCGTCATGCCGCGCCTAATTTCCTGTTCTCTCGTTTGTGATAACTTTAACATAAATTTGTCCAATAAAACAGCTTCATCTTCCTCCTCGCGCTCACCGAACGAGGGAACATACAGCAGCTTGAGCTCTTCTCCCCCGTTCGTAATGCCCCGGTGAATGCTTTCGGCCCAAATCTGCAGCTTCTTTATGAATTGTTTCCTTTTTTTGACGATTTTAACACCATGGTCCACAAGTTGGGCATCCCATATCTCCAGAAGCTCTTTACCGGCAGCTTCCTTACCCCACAGCTGCTTCAGCAGATTGCCCCGCTGGAGCAGCACCTTTTGATACTGCTGTAAGTGAAAAAGGTAGCTGGGCTGCACCTGGCCGATTTCCATATCGAGAAAACGGCGGCGTATACCCGGCGTACCTTTGACAATCTCCAGATCCTCCGGAGCGAACATGACCACATTGAGCGAGCCGACGAATTCACTTAAGCGCCGCTGCTCCAGTCCATTTATTTTAGCCTTCTTACCTCCGCCGGACAAGGTCAGCTCCAGCTTGAGATCCCCGTATTTGCGCTCAACTTCAGCGACAATCTGTGCGGAGCCCGCCGGAGCATCAAACGAGATTAGCTCCTTGTCTTTGGAGGTGCGGTGGCTTTTAGTCATAGCCAGTACAAACAGAGCCTCCATGAGGTTTGTCTTGCCTTGGGCGTTCCGGCCGAGAATCAGATTGACATCGCCCAGGCTTTCCAGACGCAGCAGCCCATAGTTGCGATAATGCTGCAGACCGATATTTTTAACAAACACTAAGCTTAGGCCTCCCCGAAGTACTACTCTTGTATTCCGCCGCCTTCAACCTCGAAAACGCCGTTATCCTGAACCTCTATTCTATCACCAGGATAGAGCTTTCTTCCACGCCGTTCTTCCACTTCCCCGTTAACAAGCACATGACCCTCCTGGAGCAGAGCCTTTGCCATTCCCCCTGTGGATACACAATCAGAGAGCTTCAAAAACTGGTCGAGCTTAATATATCCACTGTGGATAAGTATTTTTTTCATGTTTTTTATCCTTTCCACCACTTATCCACAGATGCGGAACAGCGGCATTAATTAGTTGTGCGGTAAGGCAGAATGACATACAGGCTGCGGCTGTCATCCAGCGGCCGGAGAATAATCGGACTCATCATTCCGGTAAAAGCAATGACCAGCTGCTCGCTTTCGACAACCTTCAGCACATCCAGCATATATTTCGAGTTGAAGGAAATTCTGAGCGGCTCGCCTTTGAAATCGATAACCTCCAGCTCTTCACGCACTTTACCAAGCTCGGAGGAGCTGGAGGAGATTTCAACATCCCCGTTGTCGAGTGTCTGCATACGTACAATATTCGTTTTTTCCTCACGGGACAGCAAATAAGCACGGTCAATCGATTCGCTTAATTTTTTTGTGTCCAAAGTTAGTTCTGTTTTGTAGGCTGTCGGAATAATTCTAGAAGTATCCGGATAAATGCCGTCCAGGATGCGGGAATAGAACAGCACCTTATCGATTTTGAACAATACCTGATTATCGGCCACGACGATATCAACCAGCATATTCTGGTCAGGAATGATCTTGCTTAGCTCGTTCAGCGTTTTGCCGGCAATAACCACGTTGGAGAACTGTACATTTTCGGTTCCTTCCAGGTGCGCGGCTCTTGTAGCCAGGCGGTGGCGGTCAGTTGCTGTAAATTTAAATTCGTTATCAGTCAGATTCCACAGGATTCCTGTCAGAATCGGTGTTGTTTCCTGGGTAGAGATGGAGAAGGCTGTTTGCTTGATCATGTTTTTGAGCAGGTCACCAGGCAAAGAGATGGTTTCGTTCTCTTCAATGCTCGGCAGAACCGGGAATTCTTCAGGATCAAGGCCTACGATCTGGATTTCGGTGGAGCCGGAAGAGATATAGGTCTGGAAGCCTTCCTTCACTTCCATGTGGATTTCTTTGGAGGGCAGCTTTTTAATAATTTCGACAAAAAACTTTGCCGGAAGCACTACGCTTCCCGGCTGCTCGACCTTTACAACGGTATGACTGTCGTTTTCAGCCGGAATAAAGGATTGAATCGAAATATCTGTATCACTTGCAGTGAGTGTCACACCCTGATGGCTGACCTCAAATTTGATGCCGGTCAGGATTGGTATGGTTGTTCTGCTGGAGATCGCTTTGGATACATGTCCGATCGATTCATTGAGCTCATTTTTAAGAATGCTTATTTTCATGATTTCACTCCTAGCTGGAAAATTGGGGGGTTGAATTCGTGATTTTTTCTTCTGCATTTGATGCTTTTAGAAGATTAATTATTATAGATCTTTAATAGTATTAGTAGTAGGGGCTCCGTTTATGTGGATAAGTCTCCAAAACAGCATAAAATTAAGCCTACCCACATGTGTATAGATTGTGTATAGGCTCTGAGTTCCTCTTAGGAAGGATTTTTAATTTTCTCTGCTAGATTATTTACCACTTTGTACAACTCCTGATCGACCTTTAATGACTGTGTAATCTTCTCATGGGCATGGATAACGGTTGTATGGTCACGCCCTCCGAAGGCTTCTCCGATCTTGGGCAGCGAATAATCCGTCAGCTCACGGGACAGATACATAGCGATTTGCCGCGGAAAAGCGACGGCTTTAGTGCGTTTGCGCGCTTTGAAGTCCTCCATGCGGAGGTTGTAGTATTCCCCGACCTTCTGCTGAATATCTCCGATGGTAATCATTTTGGGACGGCTGGACGGAATAATATCCTTCAGCGCTTCCGCTGCCAGATGGGTGGTTACATCCTGATTGGTCAAGGACGAATACGCTACAACCCGGATCAGCGCGCCCTCCAGCTCACGGATATTCGTATCAATCTGGTTGGCGATGTACATCATAGCCTCATTGGGAATGTCAAGGTTCTCCGCCTTGGCCTTTTTGCGCAGGATAGCAATCCGGGTCTCCAGATCCGGCGGCTGGATATCGGTAATCAGTCCCCATTCAAACCGGGAGCGCAGCCGCTCTTCCAGCGTCGGGATTTCCTTGGGCGGACGGTCGCTGGAGATAATGATCTGCTTGCGTTCTTCATGAAGGGCATTAAACGTATGGAAAAATTCCTCCTGCGTAGATTCTTTGCCGGCCAGGAATTGAATATCATCAATCAGCAGGATATCAACGTTACGGTACTTGTTGCGGAAGCTTTCACCGCGGTTATCACGGATTGAATTGATAAATTCATTCGTGAATTTCTCGGATGAAATGTAAATAACCTTATTGTTGGGGTTATGCTCCAGCACATAGTGCCCGATGGCATGCATTAAATGCGTCTTCCCCAGACCTACGCCGCCATACAGAAAGAGGGGATTATAAGCTTTGGCAGGCGCTTCGGCCACAGCCAGTGAGGCAGCATGCGCAAAACGGTTACCTGAGCCTATAACGAAGGTGTCAAACGTATATTTCGGATTGAGCAGGTGAGTCTGCGCTTCCTCGCGCGATACCACCGGCGAAGGTGCCGCCTGCTGTACTACAGGCTCTGCAGGCTTATTCTCCTCAATGACAAACTTAACGTCTACCTGTTGTCCGGTTACTTCATAAACTGTTGCTCCTACCAGCTTGGTATAACGACTTTCCAGCCATTCTACGGCAAAGGTTGTAGGCGCCGAGATGATCAGGGCTTGCGAATTGAAAGTAATGGCTTTCGTCGCTTTAAACCATGTATCAAAGCTCGGTTTGCTTAGTTTAGTTTGAATAATCGATAAAATTTGCTGCCATAATTCAGAAGTATGGCTGTCCACAGACTGTCACTCCTTTAAATCTTCCAATGTGGCGTCAGCCATGAAGTGGAAATGTCGAAGAAAATGGGTTCATGCTGAATCTTATC